>NZ_CP133019.1:302126-604253 GCF_030866805.1 Microbacterium terrisoli | reverse complement strand
GTCGGCGTGCTCGCCGCGTGGGGCTGGGCCGCGACGCAGAAGCCCGTCTATGCGGCATCTGCATCCGCCTATATCGCGACCTCCGAGGACGGTGCCAACTCGGTCGGCCCCGGGGTGCAGAGCGCAACCTTCGCGCAGACCTTCGTCGACTCATTCACCAGCTATGCCGGCTGGCAGTCGACAGCCGACCACGTCATCGACGCGCTCAAGCTCAACTCATCGCCCCGCGAGCTTGCCAGCCACATCACTGTGACGAACACGCAGAACACCGCCATCCTCGCGATCACGGCCACTGCTGCGACTCCCGATCAAGCCGAGCAGCTCGCCAACGCGTGGGTCAAGGGCCTGCAGGCGACCATCGACACCGTCAACGGCACGGGTAAGGCCGGCTCCGCACCCGTCAACGTCTTCCTCGGCGATCCGGCCACCGCGTCACAGAAGCCGATCTTCCCGGATACGCGCACGGCACTGCTGGTCGGCGGAGTCATAGGACTCGGTTTCGGCGTCGCGTTCGCACTCATCCGCGCTGCCTCGGATCGGCGCATCCGCAATGGCGACGAGGTTGCCGACAAACTCGGGCACGCGGTCGTGGGGACTTTGCCGGAGATGCCGGTCAATGGCAAGAAGTCCAAGCGGGGCCCCAACAACGCCTTCGCATTCCCCGAAGCGATGCGGGTGCTCCGTACGAATCTGCAATTCATGGATGTCGACCATCCCCCGCGCACGATCGTCGTGACCAGCCCCGTGCCCGGCGATGGCAAGTCAACGGTCGCGACCGAACTGGCGCGCACACTCGCCGCGAGCGGCGCGCCGGTGATCCTCGTCGATGGTGACCTGAGGCGCTCCACGGTTGCGCAGAAGATGGGGCTGCCCGGCGGTGCAGGACTCAGCGACGTCCTGGCCGGCCGCGCCGAGGTGACCGCACTGCTGCAGCGCGTGCCCGACATGCCGAATCTGCTTGTGCTGACCGCCGGAATGGTTCCCCCCAATCCCAGCGAGGTGCTGGGGTCGGAGCGGATGCACACGTTGCTCCGCGATCTCTCGGCCGAGGCAACCGTGATCATCGACGCACCGCCACTGCTGCCGGTCACCGACGGTGCCGTCCTCACGCACCAGGCCGATGGCGCTCTGCTCGTCGTCAGCGTCGGCAAGACGACCTACGACCTGGCGGAGAAGTCGCTCGAGGCCCTCAAGAACGCTCGAGGTCGCGCGCTGGGAATCGTGCTCAACCGTGCACCGCTGCGCGGGGTGGACGCCTCGCCTTACGCGTACGCGTACTACCGCGGGTACGGTAAGAAGCCCGCTGAGACCGAGGCCGAACCTGTGCACCGTCGCTCGACCGCGCAGGATCTGCCGACTGCCGCCTCGACGCCGCTGATTGTCCCGGCCTCGTCGCCGGCGCCCACCGAATCGCCGGCCTCTTCAACCTCGCCCGCGCCGTCAGACGATGACCTGGCCGCCTGGCTTGCACCCACTGTTGCTGAACCTGATGCTGCAGCTGTTCCGCGCCGCGCGCCGCGGAACCCACGGCGGCAGCGGACCACGGCAGCGCCACCGAAGTCATCGAACGACATCACGTTCGCCGACGGCGCGCCACTCGCCGGTGAGCCTGACACCGCGACCGGAGTCTTCACCGCGCTGCTCGGTGAGAACGAGACGCCGACACCGCGCAAGACGCGCGAGCGCACGCGCCGGTCGTGAACCGTCCCCTGGAGAGTCCGATGCGCGTGGCTCTCATCGCATCGTCGTACCATCCGTACTTCGGCGGGGTCGAAGAGCATGTCCGCCAGGTCGCACGCGAGTTGCAGAATGCGGGGACTCCGGTAGAAGTGTGGACCGTCGATCGTGGCGAACATCTCGGCGAGCGCGTCCTCGACGGTGTGCGAGTGCGCTATTTGCCGACGCCGCTGCCGGCGCGCCGCATCGGTGCGCTCGCACGGTTCATCGTGCGCTCTCCGCGTGCGCGGCGTGCATGGCGCAGCGCATACGAGCAGTTCAGCCCGACAATGCTGCATGTGCATTGCTTCGGGCCCAATGGCATCTACGCGTTGCGCCTGCGCAGATCGACGGGTACGCCGCTGGCAATCACGTCGCACGGCGAGACGCTGGCCGACGACAACGGTGCCTTCCAGCGATCACGGCTACTGAGGCGCGGGCTCACAGATGCTCTGAGCCGCGCGGCATTCGTCACCGCGCCATCACAGTACGTACTCGACGACCTGCGCACGCGCTACGCCTTGACCGACGGCACGGTCGTGCCCAACGGAGTCGATCTCAGCATCGGGCCGGACCGCAAGTCCGCCGCACCGGTCGATCGACCGTACCTGTTGGGCGTAGGACGGCTTGGCCGCATGAAGGGATTCGATCTGCTGATCGAGGCGTTCGCACAGTCTGGGCTGACAGCATCGCATCGGCTGCTGATCGCCGGCGACGGGCCCGAGCGCGATGCCCTGACCGGCCTCGCCGACTCCCAGGGGATCGCCGATGAGGTGCGCCTGCTCGGCCGTCTGAGCGCACAGCAGATCGCCGATGCCATGTCGCACGCGCAGTGCGTGGTGGTGCCCAGCCGCAGTGAGGCCTTCGGTATCGTCGCACTCGAAGCATGGCGCAGCAGCGCGGCGCTGATCATGACATCCCGCGGTGGTGCGCCCGGGTTCGTGCACGACGGCGTCGATGGCCTGCTCGTGGACCCGCTTGACACCACGGCTCTCGCAGGGCTGATGATCAAAGTCGCCACCGACGACGTGCTGCGTACGGGGCTCGGGCGCGCAGGACACGCGCGCGTCGGCGAGTTCACGTGGCGCCGCGTGGCCGACGACTACCACGCGCTGTACCGATCCGTCGAAGATGCTCGAGCGGTGACCGCATGAAGTACCACGCACCGTTACGGCGGCGCGCACGCGCAGTCCGTCGCGCTGCAGCCGCCGGCTTGCGAGGGGCGATGTGGCACGGTGGCCGTGTCATCCCGACGTTCTGGTGGGACGGCCATCCGAACTTCGGCGATGATATGACGCCGTGGCTGCTGCCACGGTATGGGATTCTGCCCGTTCATCGACGCGCGAGCGAAGCGCGACTGGCCGGTGTAGGCAGCATTCTCGAGTTCCTGCCGCAGACGTATGACGGTGCGATCTGGGGGTCGGGACTCATGGCCGACGGGCGTCATCCGCTTCCCGACGCCCACGTTCTCGCCGTGCGCGGACCTCTGACGGCAGAACGCATCGGTGCGACAGGTTCGGTCGCTTACGGCGATCCGGGGCTGCTCGTGAGCCGTCACGTTGCCAAGCCGCCGTCGCAATTTCACATTGGGATCGTTCCGCACGGTCACCATCGTGAAAACTCGCGACTCGCTGCGCTGGCACGAACCGGCGGGCGAGTGGTCACCGTCATCAACGTGCATCGAAGTGCGGCCGTCACCGTTCGCCAGATCGCCTCGTGCGACGTCGTCTTCACCACCTCGTTGCACGGACTCGTCACCGCCGACTCATACGGCATCCCGGCATGCTGGACGACGATGGAGCCGCCACTCACAGGCGGCGACTTCAAGTTCCGCGACTACGAGGCCGCCGTCACACCGGGACGGTCGCGATACGTGCCGTTCTCCGAGGTGGCATCGCTGAACGACCTCATGTCGTCGGCCAGTTCCGCGGACGACGCGCTGGTCCGACAGTTGACGGACGGCCTCGAACGCGCCCTTGCCCTCTGGCTCTCCTCGACCGGCGGGCGTTCGTTCCCCTGGGGCGTCGTTTCGGGTGCGTCACTCGGGATCAGGCACCCGAGGCCCTAACGTCGAATCATGCTCGCGTTCGTCACCTCGCTGCGCAATCCGCTCAACAGCAATGACTATGGGCGGGTGGAGGAGCTGTTCCGCGAATCGCTCGCCTCATGGCTGCGCCAGACTGACGACCGGTTCACCGTCATCGTCGTCGGCAACCGTGAACCTGCATTTTCAGCCGATTCGCGCGTGCGCTTCATCGGCGTGGACTTTCCACCACCTTCGACGATCACAGGACCACAGACCGGTATCCCAAGCGTCCTGCGCGACAAGGGCACGAAGCTCGCAATCGGTCTGGCTGCTGCGCGTGAACAACACGCCCAACACATCCTGTTCATCGATGCCGACGACTTCGTGAGCCGTCGGCTGGCGGGATTCGTCGCCGAACATCCGGACGCCGATGGCTGGCGTCTCGTGTTTCCGTGGCGAATCAACATGGAACGACGCTCGATCCGGCCGCATGCCGGTGGGACATTCAGCATCGTGCGCGCGGACCTCTACCCCGATCCGCAGTTGCCGGTCACCGCGTCGCAATCCGAACTCTATGCCGGCTACGGCGACAAGCTCGAACGCTGGCTCGGATCGCATATCCACATCGGAACCGACCTCGATCTGCCATATCTGCCGTTCGGTGGTGCGCTCTATCGCGTCGGCACGGGAGAGTCGCATTCGGGCATCTCGCTCGGCGGGTTCGGCCGTCCGGTCTCCACACGCATCGCCGAGGAGTTCGGCGTTCAGGCGACGCTGAAGACACCCGGCGGGCTGCTTCGCGCATATCTGCCGTCACGTCGCGCCTTCATTGAGCGGGCGAGCGTCTTGCGCGGCCGTGGCGGAGTCCACTGACCAGCGAGATCCTGACGAGCTGACCAGCGATCGACCATTGTCAGCCGAGACCGGCCCAGACCCGTGCATGTGCTGTGGCCGACCGTTCCCACGTGAACTCCCCTGCACGCGCCCGTCCGGCAGTCACCAGCGGTCGCAGTGCCGCGTCGCCGGAAACGGCCGTGAGAATCCCATCGGCGATTCCGTGAGCAGTCGGCTCGACCATGACCGCCGCGTCGCCCGCCACCTCCGGCAGACTGCTCGTATTCGCCGCCACAACGAGAGTGTTCGCGGCCATGGCCTCGAGTACCGGCAAGCCGAACCCCTCGTACAGTGAGGGCACCACGACGGCGTCGGCTGCCGCGACGAGACCGGGAACCGTCTCATCGGGCACTCGTCCGAGCAGCAGCGTGCCGCTCAGCCTGCCGAACAACGCGGTGCGGCGTGGGTGCGCTGGACCCGCCAGCACAAGCTGCAGATCCGGCCGCTCGCGGTGGATGCGCGGCCACGCGTCTGCGAGGGCATCAAGGTTCTTACGCCGCGCCGCGCCGCCCGCGTGCAGAACATAACGCTCCCCGATGCCTAGACGGCCGCGGTCCGCGACACTGATCGGGGCCGCATCGTAGAAGCGCTCGTCCACACCGTTGGGTATGACGTGCGGGCCACGAACGCCCAAGAAGTCGACCGCTTCCTGGGCAGTGAACTCCGAGACGCAGATGACGGCGTCGGCCGATCTCGCCTCTTGCATCGCGGCTGCGACTGGAGACGACTCGTCAGGATAGCGCCACGCGACCACATCGTGCAGCGTGATGACATCGCCGTGCGGCGGCGGAGGCAATTCGAGGTTCATACGGTGAACCACAGAGGCTCGACCGTACAACCATCGTCCGACTTCTCGGCGGATGCGGTGCGGTGCCGACTCGATCGCACCCAACGGTATGCGACGGTCGCCCGGCAGCGGCGAGCGCATGGATCGCACGACGGTGCGCCGCACGCGCCAAGGCCGTCCATCGACACCGGCCAGCGACATGCCTGCCCGCTCCGCGATGTGCTCCTGATAGTTCTGCGCACCCATCGGCACGTCCACGGCGATGGATGCGATCGCCAATTTGGGAGATGTCACCCGATCACCCGTTTGTCCCCTCTGCCCCGACAGGACACCCCGCGACTCTCACGTCCCGTGAGTCTAGACGGTCGTCTGGCCGCCGTCCGGCCCCGTATCATCGATTCCGTGACAGCTGCCGAGGGGAGGGCGCATCACTACGACGCTGTCGTTGTGATCGCCACGTATCGACGTCCGGAATATGTGAGCACGTGCCTCGAGCATCTGCAGCAACAGACTGTCTCCCCCCGCCGAATTGTCGTCGTGGATGCCTCGCCTGACGACCTCACCCGCCATGTCGTCGAGGACTTCACCGGTGTCGAATACCGCCGCAATGATCTGGGATTGGGGACGCTCGCCGCCTCACGCGCGATCGGGGCAAACGGAGCCACCGAGGGAGTGATCGCGTTCATCGATGATGATGCTTATGCCGAACCCGCATGGCTTGAGCGGCTGCTCGCCGCCTACGATGCACCTGACGTCGGAGCTGTGGGCGGGAGAGCACGCAACGGCGTCGTCGGCGAGGAATACGAAGGGGTGGATCGCATCGGGCGCTTCCTGCCGAACGGACGGCTCACAGGAAACTTCGGCGCCGACCCGGGGCGCACAATCGATGCCGATCACATGCTCGGCGCGAACATGTCCGTGCGCACGGACGTGTTGCGTGCGTTCGGCGGCATCCATGACTACTATCCGGGCACGTGCCTGCGCGAAGATAGCGACCTCGCATTGCGCGTCCGGCGATCTGGATACCGCGTGAGGTTTGCGCCCGATGCCGTCGTACTGCACGTCGCAGGCGACTACCCCCGCGGGACTCGGTTCGACCTGCGGTATCGCTTCTACGGCGCGCGGAACCACATTCTGCTGTTGACGACCACACTCGGGTGGACCGACCGTCATGTCGGGCGCTATCTCGGCTCCGTGATCGCCTCGACGACGCGACTCGCGTTTTCAGGGCTGTCGGCGTGGCCCACTAATTCCGGAGCGAACGCGAAACTGCGGGGGGTCGCCGGTGGCCTCGCTCGCGCAGGAGCAGACTCCTTGGGCACGCTCGTCGGCATTGTCGCTGCGTTGCGTCCGCACGACCGTGCAGCACGGGTCCGCAATTGCGAGCCGCCAGGTGGGGAAGCATGATGGAGCCGGCGGCATCCAAGCCCATCGTCAGCATCATCGTCGCGCTCGGCCGCGACAGCGCCTATCTTGACGAAGCATTGAGAAGTGTGCGCGAGCAGACCTTCCAGAATTGGGATCTACTCATCGTCGATAACGGCTCACGCCATCCAGAGCGAGTCGCAAGCGCGATCGCCGACGATGCGCGCATGAAGATGATCACCATCGACCGCTCGGCGACGGCCGGCCTGGCCCGCAATATTGGAGTCGCACAGACATCGGCCGACCTCATAACGTTCCTCGACGACGATGACGTCTGGGAACGACGGCGACTCGAGCACCATGTGGCGGTCCATCGCAAACACCCCGAAGCTCCCGCGTCGTTCTCTGGCTACTGGCATATGACGGCTACCGGGGAGCAATTCGGAGCGGACTGGCGCTCGCGGCAGACAACGGCATCCGAGATACTGCGTGGGGCGGCGCCCACACCGCTCGGACCGACACTGATGATCCGTCGAGCCGACTTCACCGCTATCGGTGGACATAGCCCCGAGATTCCGATCTTGGTCGACTTCGAACTCGGACTTCGGCTGGCTATGCGTGGGGACCTGATCTATCTGGACGAGCTTCTCGTGGGCTACCGACGCCATGACACAAACATGACGTCGACCGCACCAAGCAACGTCCGATTGCGGCGCCGCGCAATGGAAGACATGATCAAGCGCCAGCAGTGGGCCGCGCTCGGCCGCAACTCGCCGGACACCGCCTCATTGTTTGAGGAGCGCCTTCGCCGGTTCTGGCGCTCCGAGACACACGAGGCGGGTGCTGAGGTTCCCCGCGCTCTGCGACGCGGCCGGATCGCCGATGCCGGCAAGAGTGCTGCATGGGCCATCAGGCGCGACCCCGTGTCATTTATGACAGGGGTCTTCGACACGGTCGCTAGTGCGCTGGTGCGCCGCGCCAGATGACCCTTTCCTGCGCTGACGCAACGACGCTCAGTGAAAGCCAGGGAGCGCAGTCCACCGAGGATCCAGCTGATGCGCATCCGTGTCGGCATAGAGCCGGCTATGAAACTTCGGCATGACGATCTCGGCATCTGCGTTCATGGCGTCGGACACATACGCGGCCCAATACGTGAAAGTCGAATTCATCCCGATGATGCGGCGTGCTCCGGCGACCGCCACGAAATTGGCGACCGGATCGGGCGACGCATACGAGACATCATCGGCTGAACTCCGCAGCAAACCATCGAGATGCTCCCTGCACCACTCTGCATCGTCAGACACCACCAGGATCTGCCCGACATCATTGAAGCGCGCAAGGGCGGCCTCGACATAAGCGAATTGGTCGAATGCATACAATCGACGGAATTCGGGCCGCGCGTAGTAATCACCGCGGCGAACATTCAGCACGAGGCGGTCCTGCGGGCCCCGCGTAATCCGATGCGCCACGCAGTCCACGATGAACGCACGGAGAGTCTCGCGCGTGAAGTCCGAGCCGAAATTCTGACGCCAGTCGCGGTCGTTCCAGTCACGTCGATCATGGAACCGCAGGCCGTCTTGAGGCAGCGTCCACGTACGCAGCGCCGGAAGGAGATCGAACCATGGCGCCATACCTGGCGCCTCCAGGACCATCGTCGGACGCCCCGCGGTGGACTTCTGATGTGCGTCCAGCCAGAGGTACAGCCAGTTGCCGAACCTCAGCCCGGCAGGCGGCGTCATGATGATCGTGCGATCACCGCGCCGCATCCGGTCTGCCGTCACGGTGATGCTTCGCCGCGCGCGCCAGCGCAGATGTCGCCACGCCTGGGCTGCGAACGCACGGGGTGCGGAATCGGTCACGACGGCTAGCTTAGGTCTAGATGAAAAGGAGTGCGGATGGGCCATTCTGTGAGCGTCGTTATCGCCACGAATCGCGGCGGTCCCTTCTTGCCCGCCGCTGTCGCATCGGTGCAGGGGCAGACGGCGCCCGTCGCTGAGATCACGCTCGTCGACGATGGCGTGCCGGACGACAGCGTCCGGCGATTTGCCGATGAGCAGGGCCTCGCGTACCTGCGCAATCCGAGTTCAGGAGTTTCGAGTGCCCGGAATGCGGGGGCGCGATCGACCACGAGCGACTGGCTTGCCTTTCTGGACGATGACGACGTGTGGCATCCCACGCGAATCGAGGCTCAGCTTGATGCACTGGCGACGCGTCCCGAGGCCATCGCGAGTTACACGGGTGGCTGGTACATGGACATCGCGGGCGCGGAGTTCGGTTCGGGTTGGCGCGCCCCAACGACCCCGAACATGCGCATGCTTGACGGCACCGTTCCGCTGCCACGCATCACGACATTGCTCGTTCGCCGCGACGCGTTCTCGAGAGTCGGGGGGTTCAATCCGACGATGAAGGTGGGCGAAGACAACGACCTCATACGCAAGCTGCTGATCCGTGGCGATTTCGTAGCGGTCGACGTGCCGCTCGTCGGTTATCGACGGCATGCCGGCAACGTTTCGAACCATCTTCTGGAGGGCCGCGCCTCGGCTCTGCACTCCATCAGGAGACTCAGGTCCGTCGCCGCTGCCGAAGGAGACACCGCAACGACAGCCGCGTTGACCGAATGGTGGCGGCGATTCCGGCAGGCAGGGTCGGATGAGAATCTCGGTGATCTGGTTGCCGCTGTACGGCGACGCGAGTGGGATTACGCGGCGCGTGTCGCGTGGTGGGGTGCGTGTGTCTTTCCCTGGCAGTCCGTGCTCGCCGTCGCCCGCCGACTGCGAAGGCAAGACTGACGTCACAGCCGGCCGAGCTCCACCAGCCGCGCGAACTCGGAGTTCGTGGCCTCGACGTGCTCGAAAGTCCCCTCGGCCTGAATCTGACCGCGCTCCAAGAACACGACGTTGTCCGCATGGCGCACGGTGGACAGTCGATGCGCGACGATGATGATCGTCATACTCCCGCCGAGGGCCGCGAGAGTCTCGGCGATCTCGTGCTCGGTGACGTTGTCCAAGGCTGACGTCGCCTCATCGAGGACGAGCACCCGCGGCTTCCGATAGAGCGCGCGGGCCAGACCAAGGCGCTGGCGTTGACCACCCGAGAACCGCACGCCGCGCTCACCGACGACCGTCTCGATCCCCGCTGGAAGCCCCTCGACGACATCATCGAGTTGAGCCATCGCCAGTACCCGCCGGACCTGGGCGTCATCGATCTGGTCGGGCGCAACCCCAAACGCGACGTTCGCTCGCACCGTCGAGTTGAGCAGGAAGACGTCCTGCGGAACCACGCCCAGACCCGCGTACCACGTGACCAAGTCGTCGACGATGGGTCGTCCACCGCATTCCACGATGCCCTCCGTCGGCCGCAGCAGTCCGAGCATAATGTCCAGCAATGTGCTCTTGCCCGCACCACTGGATCCCACGAAGGCAACGGTCGTGTTCTGAGGGATCACAAGTGACACGCCAGCGAGCACACGCTCGTCGCTGTCGAGATAACTGAATGCGACGTCCCGCATGACAATATCGCCAGAGTAGGCGAACTCACTATGGCGGGTCTCATCATGCGACTCATGCGCGTCAAGCTCGCTCATGGCCCTGCTGATGATCCGCAGCCCTGCCTGTCCGATGCGCGTAGTGGCCAGGTTCGCAGACACCCGGTTCAGCGTAGGGAGCACACGAACAGAGGCAGCAGCAAACACGCCGAGGACGGTGAGCGCCTCTGCCCGCGTTCCGGTCGAGAACAAGATGACCGACATCCCCATGATCGCGATGACGAAGCCGATCTCGAGCAGATAGCGCGGCGCGTCCGACACGACACCCATTTGACGACTTGCCCGGGCACCTCGCAGGCGCGCCTTCTCGAACCCCTCGATGAATCGTCCGGCACTGGATGTCAGACGTGCCTCGCGAAAGCCCTCAAGGCTCGGCATGAGGTATTGCCACGCACTCAGGCTCGCATCTGCCATCTCTTCTCCGATTCGTCGTTGCCGACGCCGCAGAAGACGCTGCACCCCGCCCAGCAGAATGGCGAAGAGGACGACCGTGAACACAGTGACCCCGAACGAGGTGACGGCGAGCACCACGCCGATCGAAATCAGCACAACGAAGTCTGAAAACATGGTCACGACCGCGAGCAGCACGCTCGCCGCCTGGGTAGTGGCTTCATTGATGTTGCGATACAACACACTCAGCGCCCGTGAACGGTGCTGCGGATACGGTGCAAGCGCGTAGCGGCGCATGAGCTCCGTTGATGACCGCGCGGAAATCTGTGTCGTGCGCCCCAGCAACCACCACCGAAACCAGAGCGCACCCAGCGTCTTGAACACGAATGCCGCAGCGACGATACTGGCCACGATCGGGATCAGCACCTGGACGTCGGTGGTACCGGCGAATCGCGACACGACGCCGAGCGCGCCCGTGTCGGTGTCAGTTCCGGTTGTCAGCTGCATCAGCGGCACCATGGCCGCGACGCCCAACGTGTCCAGCAGCGCAAGTGCGAGGGACGCGACGACCGTACCTAGGATCCACGGGCCCGGGCGCGCACCCGCCATGCGGAGCACCAGCTGCAGTTGTGCAGGCAGGCTCTCTCGCGTCGAAGAACTGTGTGTCATAACTCCCCAGACAGCGCCAGATCCACGACGCGGTCGTCCGCCGGAAGTCTAACTTCTGGATCGTCGACGCACACGTCGACCGGCGCAGACGCCCGATTGGACAGCTCGTCATCGTCTCTTAGTTCTCATAGACACGCGTGGCGGTCTGGGATAGGCTTACCAGCACCTGCGCTTGTACTGGGGTCGCAGGAGAGGGGTTCACCCCGATCGGTCGAACACCACCGTCCACAGCACTACGTTCATCTGGGGAGTACGCATGAGCGATCTCGAAGATTTCGGCACCACTGAGCCAAAGGGCATCAGCCGCCGCACCGTCACGAAGGCGATGGCCTGGGCGGTGCCCGTCATCGCCGTGGCGTCGGCTGCACCAGCATTCGCTGCGAGCAATGGCATCGTCCAGTTGACCGGGGCAGGCTGCAAGACGCCCGGTAACGGTTCGGGCGTCTACAAGGGCTACGCGTTCCAGCTCAGGATCTCGAACACGACCGACAATTCCGTCTCAATCAGCAACTTGAGCGGAACACTCGATGGAAGCTCGCTCGGAAGCCTCGCGGTACTCGATCTCAACACCTGCACGTTGGTCGCACTGCCGATCAATGTCGGACCGAACACCACTTTGAGCAACCTCGCGTTGGTCTCGTCGCTCAACCCCAACAGTCAGAACGGCTCGCTCGTGGTCTCCTTCACGGTGAGCGGCCAGACCGGCAACGCCACCGCGACTGCCAGCGGGTTGAACCCGATCACGGGCGACGGAACCAAGGTCGGCGGTTCGTGCTCGGAGAACACCTTCACTGAGGCGCAGCAGATGTGCATTGCCGGCGCAACATGGAATGTCTAGATCCAGACTGAGCTGAGTGCTGCCACATCGTAGAAGGGGCTGCGTCGGGCTGAGCTGCTCCGCGGCCCCTCCTAGGTCGCTTCGGCCCAGAGACGCACGAGCCGAGTATGAAAGGCCCGAGCGCGCAACGACCAGTCCGGGGCTTCCGGAAGAAGTCGATCGGGGACGCCGGCATGTCCCGATGACGCTCTCAACGTCGTCCATGCGAACTCGTCGCCCGCTGCGATGGCGACCTGATCCGCGCCGCGAAAGCCGGCCACCGCAGTAGCAACCACGGGCCGCCCCGCAGCCTGGTACTCGTATAGCTTTATGGGGTCAAGGCTGTCAGTGAACTCGTTCACCAGGTGGGGCACGATCAGAGCGTCGGCGTGCTGCAGATAGGGCGGCACTTGCTCGTGCGGCTTCGCCCCCAGCAGGACCACACCGGCATCGCGCAGTCGGCCGGTCGCGGCATCCCCGAGCAGATTCGGCCCCACGAGTACGATCGAGACCTCAGCGCCCAGCGCCTGGGCCGTCTTCACGCAGAGGTCGACGTCAAGTCGATCGGAGTGCAGCGTGCCGACGTACACCGCTGTCTTCCCCGGCGGCAGGTCTTCGGGGCGTGAACTCGGCCGTCGGTAGGCGGCGACATCGACTCCGTTCGGGATGAGTTCGATCGGAGGCGATCCCTGCGGTCGACTCGGAGATTTTCTGGCCACGAGTTCGGCCGAACAAGCGACCACGTCCGTTGCGTGATGCAAGAGATACCGCTCGCCCGCGACCACCCGCTGCTGCTGACGCGCACCGCGATCGGCGACTGCCCAGTCATCGGTGATGTCATACAGCGTCGGCCAGCCTGTGACACGTGACGTCTCAGCGGCTCCCGGATCATTGACCCACAACACGGGCCGGGCCATGCCGATACGCCGCGCTGCTCGCGCGACAGTACGCGCGAACCGCTTGTCAGCCCACAGATCCACCCGACGCGGCAGGAGCTTCAGCGGCTGCAGTGTCCACAGGCGCGGTTGTACATCCGCACGCTCTCGCACTCCCCGCCCGAATCGCGGATGGCGCCCCGAACGCACATCGTGCAGCGGATCGGCCACCGGCTCCACGAACAGCACGCGCAAGTGCGGGTCGGCGTCCAGCAGCCGTGAGACAAGGTGCTGATTGCGCCGCCACACGCCGTCCCATGCCTCGAGTGAGATCACGACGAGATCAGTCATGAATGTCCCCCGCCCGATGGCGCGTGATCGCCGCGCGGTATGCGGCATCCGTTCCCGCAACCTGCTGATCCAGCGAGAAGTCACGCTGCTGTCGCTCGCGTTCAGCCGTCCCGAGCCGCCGGCGGCCCTCGGGATCGTCGGCCAACGCGCGCAGCGCCCGCGCCGCCCCTGCAGCGTCACCGGGCGCGAACAGCGCACGCGGGTCGAGGCCGGCCATCACGTCGAGGTGTCCCGCTGCTCCAGCCGCAACGACAGGCAGTCCGCACGCCATGGCCTCGATCACACTCAGACCCAATGCCTCATTCGGCGTGGGCGCGAGCAGGATGCCGGCGCACGCCATGAGCTCGGGCACATCGTCACGAAAACCGAGCATACGGCCGGCATCACCGAGGCGCTCGACGCCGGAGGCCACGGCGGCATAGTCGGCTCCGTCACCTGCAACCTCGAGACACCAGCCGTCGCTGACGAGGCCCGATCGCGCGAAAGCATCCACCGCCAGCAATGTCTGCTTCTCGGGCTGCAAGCGTTGCGCTATCAACACGACGCGCCGACGCGAGCCAGGGTCGGCGAACGGTACCGGTGCGATACCGGAATGCACCACGGTGCTGGGCACGCCGACCGCCGCGGCCACTGCATGGCTGACTGCAATCTCGACGTCGACCACGCGGCGCACGACTGGGTCCAGCGGCAACGCGCGGAGACGGCCGCGACGCTGAGCGAAGTGACGGGTCGAGGCGACCGCGGGACGCGCGCGACCGAAGAACGCGAACACGGCGGCGACGTCAGCGGCCGTCATGTGCGTGTTGACGACATCGGCGGTGCCGGCCCAACGCCGCAAGGCAGCCACCACATGCCGGGTATGCGACGCGGGCACGTAGACGACGCCTGCCGCGCGCAGCGGATCAGCCATGCGCTCAGAGGCCCCGCCAACGACCCGAACGCGATGACCGGCCGCAGCTTGCGCGACGGCCAGGCGCAGAACGAGCTGCTCGACGCCGGCGAACCGGTCCGAGCGTATGGCGTGCAGGATGCTGAGCGGGGTCACCGTGCGGATCGCCCCTTCGTCCGCCTCGCACTGCGCGTCGGATCACCCGCTGGCAGCCGCAGCGCGGGCTGCAGAGTCTCGAACAGCGTGATGTAGCGCTCAGCGCTCGTGCGCCAGCTGTGCGCTTCGGCGCTCGCGCGCGCACGCTCGCGCATGCGGCTCAGGTCAGCTGCGGCAAGTTGCTCAAGACGACTCCCCAGCTGGGTCGCATCTCGGTCCACGAGGTAACCGTTCCCACCGTCGACGACGACATCGGGAGCGCAGCCGACTCGAGTGGCGACGACGGGCACACCCGAGGCGAGCGCCTCGAGAATGACCAGCCCATGGGCTTCATAGACGCTCGGGAGAACGAAGATATCGGCTGCCGCGAAAAAGAGCGGAAGATCGCTTCGCGGCCCCATGAACAACACTCTGGGGGCAACGCCCGCCGCTTCAGCACGCCGTCGCCCGGCCTCAATCGACTGCTGGTTCCCACCCGCTACCAGCAACAAAACGGTGGTCGCCGAGCGCAGCGCATCGATCGCGACATCCAGCCCTTTGCCTGCGAAGTCATGTCCGACGAACAGCACGACGCGGTCGTCGTCATCGAGATGGAACTGCCTCCGTGCGTCTTCACGCTCGGCAAGCCCGGGCGGGTGGAACCGGTCAAGGTCCACGCCATTGGCAATCACCTCGACAGGCGGACGCACCCGCCGAAAGGTGCGCCGCAGAATCTGCGCTTCCGTCGTCGAGACAGCCACCACGACGTGGTGCGCGCAGCTACGGTACCGGATGGACTCGCGGAGGTAAACGAACGGAAAAGTCGGGTTGATCAGCATCCGCCACAGACTGCGGCCCGCGAGTCGTTTCGGCATACCGACAATGCCGTGATCCACATAGACGTCGCCGGCGAGCACGTTGTTGTGGCAGATCGAGACGGCACCCGGCCTCTGCGCCAGAAAGCGTCGCGCTCGCACCGTGCCGACGGTGCTGAACCAGACGGTCTGCCGGAACAGCGCGAACGCGCGCAGCATCGGATGCTTCGGCCACGGTCGACGCGGACGTCTGCGGGCCGAATCCATCGTGAAGGAGTCGACGGTATGACCCATCTGCCGGAACTCGCGCTCCAGATTCCAGGCGACGCCGGCGATTCCCGTGCCCTGGCCGATGACCGGACAGATCTGCACGATGTGCATCAGCCGACCTCCCCCTGCGACGCGCGGCCTGCCGGCCCTGCCTTCAGCCGCGCCTCGACCCGGACAGGGCCGCGGGCATACAGCGCCGCGCGCCGCCATGCCTCACGTCCACGATCGCCCGGCAGCAGCATCCCGCGCACCACCGCCCCCGACCACGCCGCCATGCGCGCCACCGTCCAGCCCACCCCCCCGAAATGCTTGCGGTAATACCGCTCCTGCGATGCATGGAAGTGCACCTCGCGTCGACGCGGGTCGGTGCTCGTGCCGGCGCCGGCGTGCACAGCGCGCGCATCGGGCACCACGGCGTGCCGCCAGCCCAGCCGATGCGCGCGAAAGGCCCAGTCGGTCTCTTCGGCATAGAGGAAGAAGCGCTCATCGAAGTCGCCGACCTGCGCCAGGGCGGTCCCCCGCACCAGCAGCACCGACCCGATGACGAACCGCGCACCGCGCTGCAGGCGCCCGAGACCCACCGCCTGGAGCCATGCGTTGCCCGGCGACGGGAACGGCCAGCCTACCCGCGCACGCCTACCCGACTCGTCGACTTGCACCGCACCCACCGTGGCGAGGTCACCCGCCGCGTGCAGTCCCCGCTGCAGCGACATGATGTCGCCGACCGACACCACGGCATCGGGGTTGAGCAGCAGCACGTCGCCGTCCGGCACGAGACGGTCGGCGAGTGCGACATTCACGCCTGAGGCGAACCCGCCGTTGCGCCCGGGATCGATGTAGCGCACACTCAGCTCGGCGCACAGCGCCGCGATCGCGGGCAGCGACGAGTTGTCGACCACGGTGACCGGGAGCGCCCTCACCGGTTCGAGGGCCCGGCGCAGCATGTCGGGGGCGCCATAGGCGACGACGACCACCTCGAGGCGGGGTGGCGACGAAGAAGCGGTGTGCGTGACCGAACGGTAGAGCTCCAGGTAGTCGTCGGCCACGGCATCCCACGTGCATTCGGCGGCCCGCGCGAAACCTGCCTGCACCAGGTCCTCGCGGCGAGCGCCCGCGGCCTCAATCAGGGCCGCCTGCAGCGCGGACACATCACCCTCGGGGACGACGATGCCCGCGCCGCCCACGACGTCGGGCAGTGCGCCGGCGTCGCTCGAAACGACCGGGACGCCCGTCGCCATCGCCTCGATCGCGACCCGGCCGAACTGCTCGGTCCAGGACGGCGTGCTCTGGGATGGGACGGCCAGCACGTCCATCGTGCGGTAGAACTCTGGAACGCGGTCGGGCGCGACGGCTCCGACGAGTTGCACCCGGTCGGCGATGCCGAGTCCGGCTGCACGAGTCGGCAGGTTCTCGGCCAAGGGACCGGCCCCAGCGATCCGCAGCCGCAACCGGGCGTCGCCGGCCGCGGCGCGCAGCAGCACCTCGATGCCCTTCTCAGGAACGAGCCGGCCGACGAAGCCCACGACGATCTGCGCGGGGTCCACAGCGTGCGTGCTCGGGGCGAACTCGTGGGCGTCGATCCCGAGCGGGATCACGCGCGGCCGACCCGCGAACCCCTTGTCGACGACGATCTGCGCCGCCTGCTCATTGCATGCCGAGACACCGCGTGCGCGACGCAGCGCGAACCGCTCCATCCAGCGGAACGGGATCGGATAGCGCTTGGCGATGTTCTGCGCGGTGTAGAGCACGACGGGCGCGCGGTTGCGGCGCAGTGCGCGCAGCAGAAGCACTTCGGCCGTTGCCAGCGCAAACGGCTCTTCGTGGATGTCGATGACATCCCACTCGCGCTTCAGCGCCTGCCACAGCGGCCGAGGGGCGTACACGAAAAGGGCAGGATGCCGCCCCCAGGTCGTCACGGGCACCGCGTCGTCACCGGGTCTCGTCTGCAGCGTCACCGGGACGCCGCCCGCGTGCCATCGCCGGGCAGTGAGCAGCGTCAGGTCCACTCCGCGTGCGCGCAATGCGCGCTCGCGTCCCCGCCACGCGCCCACGGTGGCGCTGTGGGAGATCCTCAGCACCCGCACGCACACCCCCGATAGACTCGCCCCTGCACCTATTCTGTCGGGTTCGCAGCCTCGCTGTCTTCTTCGGGGCGAACGCAACCGCGACGCGCGTGGAGGGATGCCATGACCGACCGCTTTCGGATCGTCACGGTCTGCGAAGGCAACGTGCACCGCAGTCCGCTCGCCGAGACGATGCTGCGGCGTTGGGCGCAATGGTACCTGCCGGGCTCGGTCTCGACCCACGTCGAGGTCTCGAGTGCCGGATTGCAGGCTGTGGTGGGTGCTCCGATGGGTTCGCGCGTGCAGTCGATGGCGCGCGCGCTGGGCGCGGACGGATCGGCGCACGTCTCCCAACAGCTCACCGACGCGATGATCTCGACGGCCGATCTGGTGCTCACCGCGAGCACACGGCAACGATCATCGGTGCTGCAGCGCGTGCCGGCCGCGCTCAAGCGCACATACACGATGCGTGAGGCCGGCGCAGCGGCAGAGCTCATTCCCGCTCACGAGCCCGTCTACTCGGTCGCCGGACTCAGAGACCTGGTCGCCCACCTTTCTCACGTGCGTCGGCCCGCCGGTGACATCATCGACCCACACGGACGCGACGAAGATGCGTATCTGCAGATGGCCCGAGAAGAGATCCCCGCCCTGACGGCACTGGCGGCAGCGCTGCTCGGAATGCCGCCGGCCGATCGCGACGCGTACGACCGGGCGGCGAACGATCCCGGGGCGCTGGGCGAGCCGAAGCGCGAGTCGGTGGCACCGCCGAGCGGCGCGGGCCGGCCGCGGTGACCGGCCGCGCGGTGCGCCCGCTGCGTGTCGCGCACCTCGACCACACAGCCAGCGCCGGCGGTGCCGAGTACGCCCTGGCCCGCATGTTCCGCTCCGGCCCGGAGTGGTCGGCCGTGCTGCTGCTGCCGCCGACAGCCGACGAGGACGTGTTCACCGGCGCCGTGGGCACAGTGCCCGTGCGCCGTTACGGGGTCGCGCAGCGCGCGGGGGTGAGCAGCGGCGGCACACGCACCCTTGCCGCTCTCGGGGCGTCACTGCTCGCACAGGCCGCGGCGACCCGCCTGCGCGGCGAGTTCCGCTCGGCCGACGTCATCGACGCCAACACGTCGCGAGCAGCCGCTTACGGTGCGCTGGCGGCGCGGACCAGCCGGGTGCCGTTCGTCGTGCACCTGCGCGACATCATCGACACGACGGCGCTGGGAGGGGCCGGCCACGCCCTGATGACCCGCCTCGTGCTGCCGAGGGCGGACGGCGTGATCGCCAACTCGGCATACACGCTTGCCGCTGCCATGCCTTACCTGCGCTCGGACGCGGTCACCAGGGTGATCCCCAGCGCGTCGGGCCTGCACCGCTCCCCCGCCCACCGACATCCGGCGTCCGCACTGCGGATCGGCATGCTCGCTCGCATCGACCCGTGGAAGGGGCAGGATCTGCTCATCGAGGCGTTCGCGGCCGCGTTCGCCGACGGTGACGCGACGCTCGAGCTCGCCGGCGGTGCGCCGTTCGGCCACGACGACTACGTCGATGAACTGCGCACGCACGCTGTGCGCCTCGGGGTCGGCGAGCGCGTGTCACTTCCGGGGCATGTCTCAGATGTCGATGCGCTGCTTGCGACGTGGGATGTCGGGGTACAGGCATCCCGTCGTCCCGAGCCTCTGGGACAGAACGTGCTGCAATACCTTGCGGCCGGGGTGCCCGCGGTCGTGGCCGACGAGGGCGGGCCGAGGGAGTGGGTGCACGACGGTGTGAACGGGCTGCGCGTGCAGCCCCGTGACGAGGCCGCGCTGGCGGCGGCGCTGCGCAGACTCTCCGACGACCTGCCGTTGCTTGCACGGCTCGGAGAAGGGGCTCGGAACACACCGGGACTCCTCACCGACATCGAGGTGACACGCGCGCACGCCGATGTGTATGCCGAGGTCGTCCGTCGTGTCGGCGCCCGCCGATAAACTCGCCTCATGCCCGTCGCCCTCAGCATCAGCCTGCCGCTCGTCATGGCCGTCGTGCTGATCGCCAGTGGCGTAGCGAAGCTGCGACACCCCGATGATCTGCGTGGATGGCGCGACCTCGGCGTGCCGACCGCGCTGCAGCGTCGCTGGCTGCTGCAGCTGCATCCGTGGGGCGAGATCGTGTTGGGCATCGCCCTGGCATTGCTCGGGGGCGCGTTGGGCCTCATCGCGGCGGTGATCGCCGTCGTGCTCATGGGCACCTACACCGTGCTGATCGTGCGCACCCTGCGCCGCACACCCGATGCGTCGTGCGCGTGCTTCGGGGAGCCTGCGCCCGTCACCGGCTGGACGGTCGTGCGCAACGGCTGGCTCACCGCCCTCGCGACCGGAACAGCCCTGACGATCTGGGCCAATCCGCTGTGGGGCGGCGCGGTGATCGCCGCGGGGGGATCCTGGCTCTGGCTGCTCGCCCTCGCGGTCGCCGCCGTGACGGTGTTCGTGGTCGTACTCCGTGGAACAGAGGATGCGGCAGCTGTCGCGCCGTCGGCGGGAGCCACCGCCAGCGAAGCACTCGGCACCTCGGACAATGAACTCGACTATGTACGCAGTCGCACTCCCGCCGTTCCCGTCACGCTCGGCGATGGCACGACGACGACTCTGCGGCACCTCACACAGGAACGCCCGCTGTTGTTGCTGGCGGTGCAGGCCTTCTGCGCATCATGTCAGCACGTGATCACGCACGTGGACGACTACCGCGCCCTGCTGCCCGAGGTCGATGTGCGGTTTCTGGTGATGGAAGAGCCGAACGACACGATCTTGGCCTCGTCGAACGAGCCCCAGACCGTCCATGACCCGAACCACTACGTCGGCGACTCGCTCACCGACGGACTGCGTACGCCGACTGCGATCCTCTTCGGCATCGACGGGCTACTCGCCGGCGGGCCCGAAACCGGCGCCGACGCGATCGACTCCTTCGTCGATGACATCTACGAGAGCCTGCACGGCACTCGCCCAGCCCGGGAATGAGCGACGCCGACGCTCACGCCGCGGCTTGCAGCACCGACCTCGAGAGCTTCTGCAGGCGAGTGCGCTCGGCCAGGTCCCTGAGCTTCTGAACAAAGGACGCCGGGGAGAACTGCGCGGCGTGACGACGGATCGCATCCGGGTCCCAGTCCCCACGAAAGCCCTGCACCGCCGCTCGGACCGCATCGACCGACCCGTCTTCGATGAACGACCCCGACACACCCTCAGCCGTGCTGTCGAGGAATCCACCGGCGCGCAGCACGAGCGCGGGCGTCCCGAATGCGTTCGCTTCGATCGGCGTCAATCCGAAGTCCTCGTGCGACGTCGACACCAGCGCGCGTGCATGGGCATACAGCCAGCGCAGCCGCGCTTCGCTCACCCGACCGAGCGCAGTGATGTTCGAGGGCAGTCCGTCGGGCATCGCCCCGCCGACCACGACGAGACGGTGCTCAGGCATACCGGCGAACGCGGCGATCAGCGCGTCCGCCATCTTGTAGCCTCGCGCACGCGCGATCATCAGGAAGAATCCCGGTTCCACGGCCTCGACCGCCTCTTGGCGCGCCTGCACGTCGAGGGCGACCGGCGGGTGAATGACCTCAGCCTGGATACCGTACGTCTGGGCGATGCGCCGGGCGACCGCGGTGGAGTTCGCCACATAAGCGTCGGCGGTCGCGGCAGCCCGGCGATCCCAACGCTTCAGCCCGGGGGAGAGCGTCTTCAGCGCCGTGCGGGTGACCAGGCCCGCCTGGAGCAGGTAGTCTTCGGGCTGATAGAGCCAGCGTGCCGGATTGTGGCAGTAGACGATCTTCGTCGTCTGCGGGGCGGCCGGCATCGCGTGCGCCCACCCCGAACTGCTGCACACGAGCACATCGGCACGGACCGGCCGCATGTGCGACCACACCGTGCTCAACAGCGGAAGCGCTCGGCGCACATCCTTGCGGAAATGGTCGAGAAGCGGCAGACCGCTGGTGACGACTTCGAAGTGCCGAAAGCCGTCGAACGTCGCGCCGGGGTCGTAAACGGACGTGATGATCCGCCGCGCGTCCAGCCCCTGCGCCAGAGCGAGCGCGACACGCTCGGCTCCGCCGCGCTGCGTCAGATAATCATGCGCGAGCACGAACCCGGTGGATGCACGCAACGGCAGCACCGGGCGGTGCACCAGCGTCGGCCGGACTCCTGCGAACGGTGATGGTGATGCCAGTGTCGACATGTTCGGACTCCCCCACAGACTCCGTATGCGTCAATGCGCGTCCTCCCCAGGGAGAAGTACGGCCCGCGCCGTCTTCCCCAAGATGACGAGGTCGCCCACGACCGAATAGTTCTCCACGTACGAGAGGTCGAGCCGAACGCTTGTGTCCCACGACAGCGACGACCGACCACTCACTTGCCACAAGCCGGTGATCCCCGGCTTCATGAGGAACCGGCGATGCACCGACTCCGGGTACTGCTCCACTTCCGACCGCAGCGGCGGCCTCGGCCCGACCAGAGACATGTCTCCGGCGAGCACGTTGAACAACTGCGGAAGCTCGTCGAGGCTGTAACGCCTCATCCACCTGCCCACGGTGGTCACCCGTGGATCGCAGCGCAGCTTGAAGAGCACTTCATTGCCACTGTCCTGCGCCCGGTCGCGCACCTCGGCCAGCCGCTCCTCGGCGTCGGGCACCATGGAACGGAACTTGTACATGCGGAACCCGCGGCCGTCGCGGCCCACACGGGTCTGCGCGAAGATCGCCGGTCCACCGTCGTTGGTGCGCACGAGGACGGCAAGCGCGGCGAGAAGCGGGCTGAGCACGATGATCCCGACCGTGGCCAACGAAACGTCGAGTCCCCGCTTGGCGAGCAGCTGACCCCGGCGCAGCCGCGGCGTCTCGACGTGGACCAGCGGGAGCCCGGCCACCGGGCGCGTGTGGATGCGGGGACCTGCGACGTCTGCGATCCCCGGAGAGAGAACCAGGTGCTGACGCCCCGACTCCAGCTGCCAGGACAGCTCCTTGACGCGGGCCGCAGGCAGGTCGTCTGAGCCGGTGACGATGACCGTGTCGGCATTGACCCGCGCCATCGCGTCGATGATGTCGTCGAAGTCGCCGAGCACACGCACCTGCCCGTCGGCCAGCATCCACCCGCGCTCGGAAGCCTCCTGAGCCGAGGTGCAGGCGCCGACCACGAGATATCCGGCACCCGGGAAGCGCTGCAGATCGCGGGCGACCTGCTCGATCGACGTCGACGACCCCAGCAGCACGACGCGACGCGAGTACAGTCCCAGTCGGCGCTGATGGATCAGCCATCGGCGCCACATCCAGCGGCCGAGCACGAGCAGACACACACCGATCGGCAGTGAGATCAGAAGATAGCCGCGGGCGAGGTCGATCTTCACCAGGAGCGCGATGATCGCAATGAGGCCGAAGATGCGCAGACTTGCGTCGGCGACGCGCCGATACTCGGTAGCGTCCACGCCCAGTACGCGAGCGGTTCGCGAGTCCGTGAGCGACAGCGCCGCCATCCAGCCGATGACCAGAGCGGCCGACACGCCGAGATATGTGATCTCGGGTCGTCCGATGCCGGGCCATGTCGCCACGGTCGTGCGAAACGAACTGAACCAGACCAGCTGCGCCCCGAACACCGCCAGGACGAGGATCACCAGATCGGTGCACCAGATCGACCAGGACAGTCGCCGGTACCAATCCGTGCCGGTTGCTTGGTCGAAAGCCGCAGAAGCGACTCGCTTCGCGAGAGGAGCAGCAACTACCTGCATGCCCCGAAGGTGCGCGTCCCCAGACGCATGAAACGCCATATCGCCGACTCCCCAGTCGTCGGATTTTTCCCAGTTGTCAGGCGATCCGGCCCCACGCCGTCTCGCCCCCGAGTCCCTCACCGCCCACGGGTGGCTGTGCTCGACTCGTGGTAGCAGTCTACCTGCCGGGTGCTCCTACGCAAGCAGTCCGGGCAACTGCTCAGTCCCGGCGTGGCACGCAGCGTCACCTGCGGGGCGGATGTGACGCGTGTGAAAGAAGAAGCGGGGCGGATGCCGCAGCATCCGCCCCGCCTCTTCTGATTGTGTGTGCGCTATTCAGTGCCGACGGCCGCGTCGGCCTGGCCTCGCAACTCGTCGATCTTGCCGTCGACCGAGTCGGGCGCAACCTTCTTGGCAAAGTCAGCCGCGCCGTCGAGGACCTTGTCGCTGATGCTTTCCGCCTGCTCACTGTGCAGCGCATCGTCGATCTTGTCTTTGTTCTGCTCCAGGAACTCTTTGCCCTGGTTCACGATGTCTCCGATACCCATTGGCTCTCCTCCCCCGGCGTGCCGGTGCACGCCCGCATCAGTATTGCCCAGTATCACCGGTCGGCCCCGAACACGCCAGACCCGAACGCGCCGCCCTACGGGAAACACGCGAAAAGGGGCCGGATCCCAAAGGACCCGACCCCTTTTTCGCAGTCAGTCGAGAAGACTTACTTCACGATCTTCGTGACCGTGCCGGCGCCGACAGTGCGGCCACCCTCACGGATCGCGAAACCGAGTCCGTCTTCCATGGCGATCGGCTGGATCAGCTCGACGGCCATGTCGGTGGTGTCGCCGGGCATGACCATCTCGGTGCCCTCAGGCAGCGTGATGACGCCGGTGACGTCCGTGGTGCGGAAGTAGAACTGCGGACGGTAGTTCGTGTAGAAGGGGTTGTGACGGCCGCCCTCGTCCTTGGACAGGATGTACGCCGTGCCCTCGAAGTTGGTGTGCGGGGTCACCGAGCCGGGCTTGGCCACAACCTGGCCGCGCTCGACGTCGTCACGCTTGGTGCCGCGAAGGAGCAGACCACAGTTCTCGCCGGCCCAGGCCTCGTCGAGCTGCTTGTGGAACATCTCGATACCGGTGACGGTCGTCTTCTGCGTCGGGCGCAGACCCACGATCTCGACCTCGGAGTTCAGAGCCAGCGTGCCGCGCTCGGCGCGACCGGTGACGACGGTGCCACGACCGGTGATCGTGAAGACGTCCTCGATCGGCATCAGGAAGGGCTTGTCGCGGTCACGCACCGGGTCGGGAACGCTCTCGTCGACGGCCTCCATGAGGTCGAGAATGGACTGCGTCCACTTCTCGTCGCCCTCGAGCGCCTTCAGCGCCGAGACGCGGATGACCGGAGCGTCGTCGCCGGGGAAGCCCTGGCTCGACAGCAGCTCGCGGACCTCGAGCTCGACGAGCTCCAGGATCTCCTCGTCGTCGACCATGTCGGACTTGTTCAGCGCGACCAGCAGGTACGGCACGCCGACCTGCTTGGCGAGCAGAACGTGCTCACGGGTCTGCGCCATCGGGCCGTCGGTGGCGGCGACCACGAGGATCGCGCCGTCCATCTGAGCGGCACCGGTGATCATGTTCTTGACGTAGTCAGCGTGGCCCGGGGCGTCCACGTGAGCGTAGTGACGCTTCGGGGTCTCGTACTCGATGTGCGAGATGTTGATCGTGATGCCGCGCTGGCGCTCCTCGGGAGCCGAGTCGATCGAAGAGAAGTCACGGACGACGTTGACGTCCGACGGGTACTTGTCAGCGAGCACCTTCGAGATCGCGGCAGAGAGCGTGGTCTTGCCGTGGTCCACGTGACCGATCGTTCCGATGTTCACGTGCGGCTTGGTCCGCTCGAACTTGGCCTTAGCCACTGGGTCCTCCTCAGGACGGTCGTGTAGAGATTCCGGGCACTGGATTGCGACCGGCTCGCTACGGGGATGTCTCTCAGTGTAGTAGAGAGGGTTCGGTTGATATGTGTGAAGTTATGAAGCGGTCCCGGTCGTTGAGCGAGCGAAGCGAGACGAAACGCGTTCCGACTCGGGCCTGCGGCCCTCGCTCAACGACCGGGGCGGACGATCACTCGCCCTTGGTCTTCTGGACGATCTCCTCGGACACAGCCTTGGGGACCTCTGCGTAGCTGTCGAACTCCATCGAGTAGACGGCGCGGCCCGAGGTCTTCGAGCGCAGATCACCGATGTAGCCGAACATCTCCGACAGCGGGACGAGCGCGCGCACGACCTTCACGCCCTGCGCGTCCTCCATCGCCTGAATCTGTCCGCGGCGGCTGTTCAGGTCGCCGATGACGTCACCCATGTACTCCTCGGGCGTGCGCACCTCGACGGCCATGAGCGGCTCGAGGATGACCGGGTTCGCCTTGCGGACGGCCTCCTTGAAGCCCATCGAACCGGCGATCTTGAACGCCATCTCGGACGAGTCGACGTCGTGCGACGCACCGTCCAGCAGTGTCGCCTTCACGCCCACCATGGGATAGCCGGCCAGCACGCCGACCTGCATGGCGTCCTGGAAGCCCTGGTTGGTCGGCTCGATGTACTCGCGCGGGATGCGGCCACCGGTGACCTTGTTCACGAACTCGTACGTCTTCTCGGCCGTGACCTCCAGCGGCTCGAGCGCGAACTGGATCTTCGCGAACTGACCGGAACCACCGGTCTGCTTCTTGTGGGTGTAGTCGTGACGGTCGACGGCCTTGCGGATCGTCTCGCGGTACGCGACCTGGGGCTTGCCGACGTTGGCCTCGACCTTGAACTCGCGCTTCATGCGGTCCACGATGATGTCGAGGTGCAGCTCGCCCATGCCCTTGATGACGGTCTGACCGGTCTCGGAGTTCTGCTCGACGCGGAACGTCGGGTCCTCTTCGGCCAGCTTCTGGATCGCAACGCCCAGCTTCTCCTGGTCGGCCTTGGTCTTGGGCTCGATGGCCACTTCAAGCACGGGCTCGGGGAAGGTCATGGACTCCAACACCACCGGGGCTGCCAGATCTGCCAGGGTGTCACCGGTGGTGGTGTCCTTCAGGCCGATGACGGCGTAGATGTGGCCGGCGGTGACGTGGTCGACCGGATTCTCCTTGTTGGCGTGCATCTGGAAGATCTTTCCGATGCGCTCCTTCTTGCCCTTGGTCGCGTTGAGCACCTGCGCGCCCGAGTCGAGATGACCCGAGTACACGCGCACGTACGTGAGACGCCCGAAGAACGGGTGCACCGCGATCTTGAACGCCAGCGCCGCGAACGGCTCATCACTGCTGGGGTGGCGCTCGATGACCTTCTCTTCGTCCTTGGGGTCGTGCGCCTCGATGGCGGGCACGTCCTCGGGCGAGGGCAGGTAGTCCACGACCGCGTCGAGCATGGGCTGCACGCCGCGGTTCTTGAATGCCGAACCGCACAGCACCGGGTACAGGTCGCCTGCGACGGTGAGCTTGCGGATCGCGCCCTTGATCTCGGCGACCGTGAGCTCCTCGCCGCCGAAGTACTTCTCGAGCAGGTGCTCGTCGGACTCGGCGACCGTCTCCAGCAGCTGCTGGCGGTACTCCTCGGCCTTGGCCTGAAGGTCGGCGGGAATCTCTTCCACCTCGTAGTGGGCGCCCATGGTCACGTCACCCTTGGAATCACCCGGCCACACCAGCGCACGCATCTCGACCAGATCGACGACGCCGACGAAGTCGCTCTCGGCTCCGATGGGCAGCTGCAGCACGAGGGGCTTGGCCTTCAGACGGTTCACGATCGTGGAGACCGTGAAGTAGAAGTCGGCGCCCAGCTTGTCCATCTTGTTGACGAAGCAGATGCGGGGCACGTCGTACTTGTCGGCCTGACGCCACACGGTCTCGGACTGGGGCTCCACGCCCTCCTTGCCGTCGAACACGGCGACCGCGCCGTCGAGCACGCGCAGCGACCGCTCGACCTCGACCGTGAAGTCGACGTGGCCGGGCGTGTCGATGATGTTGATCTGGGTGCCGTTCCAGAAGCAGGTCACCGCGGCGGAGGTGATGGTGATGCCGCGCTCCTGCTCCTGCTCCATCCAGTCGGTCGTGGCCGCACCGTCGTGCGTCTCACCGATCTTGTGGTTGACGCCCGTGTAGAACAGGATGCGCTCGGTCGTCGTCGTCTTGCCGGCATCGATGTGCGCCATGATGCCGATGTTGCGGACCTTCTTGAGGTCGGTGAGCACGTCTTGTGCCACGGGGTGTCTTCCTTATCTGTCTCGGTCGTTGAGCGAGCGGCGCAGCCGCGAGTCGAAACACGTTTCGACTCGGGCTGTCGGCCCTCGCTCAACGACCGGGGGTATTTACCAGCGGTAGTGAGCGAACGCGCGGTTCGACTCGGCCATCTTGTGAGTGTCTTCGCGGCGCTTGACCGCGGCACCCAGGCCGTTCGAGGCATCCAGAATCTCGTTCTGCAGGCGCTCGGTCATGGTCTTCTCGCGACGACCCTTGGCGTAGCTCACGAGCCAGCGCAACGCCAGCGTGTTCGCACGGTGCGGCTTGACCTCGACCGGCACCTGGTAGGTCGAACCGCCGACGCGGCGGCTCTTGACCTCGAGGGTGGGGCGGACGTTGTCGAGCGCCTTCTTCAGCGTGGCGACGGCATCCTGGCCGTTCTTGGCCTCGACGCCCTGCAGGGCGCCGTAGACGATCGACTCGGCCAGCGACTTCTTGCCGTCGACGAGGATCTTGTTGACCAGCTGCGACACGACGGGCGCACCGTAGACCGGGTCATTGACGACAGGGCGCTTGGGGGCGGGACCCTTACGAGGCATCTAACTCAACCCTTCTTCGCGCCGTAGCGGGAACGAGCCTGCTTACGGTTCTTGACGGCCTGGGTGTCCAGGGCACCGCGGACGATCTTGTAGCGCACACCGGGGAGGTCCTTCACACGACCGCCGCGGACGAGCACGAGCGAGTGCTCCTGCAGGTTGTGGCCCTCGCCGGGGATGTAGGCGGTGACCTCGGTGCCGTTGCGGAGCTTGACACGAGCGACCTTGCGCATCGCCGAGTTCGGCTTCTTCGGGGTCGTCGTGTAGACGCGGGTGCAGACGCCGGCCTGCTGCGGGTTCGACTTCAGTGCGGGAGCCTTGGTCTTGTTGACCTTCGGCGAGCGCCCCTTGCGAACCAACTGCTGAATGGTTGGCACGTTCTTCCTTCTGTGTTGTGCTGCACGGTGACAGCGATCGTGTTCCGTCCGCGGCATCCCGGATCTTGCGATGCGCTTGCTGCAGACAGACATGGACCCACCGGCACGCCACGAGTGCGACGTACTGTTGTGTGGTGGATATGCCGTGGGGGTGACCTGTTCGCAGGTCGGTCCCTGAGCTGTGCCGCTCCCGCTCGCTCGTCCTGCACCGAGGCGCAACACAGAGCGCGCATGAGCGCACACCCAACCAATGATACGCGCCGTAGCGGTGCTGGGTCAAACGCACGGCCTCAGATGGGGCAGGATGTCCGGGTCACGGCGCGAAGCGCGCTTCGCGGCTCGGCTCGGCTCAGCTCAGCTCAGCTCGGCTCAGGTCAGGTCAGGTCAGGTCAGCTCAGCAGCAGGATGAGCACCGTGGCAGCGCCGACGGCCACCGCCGACGACACGATCAGGATGATCAGCGGCGCGACCCGACGACGGCGCACCGGGGCCGGGTCGGGCGCGGGCGCAGGCGCGGCGGCATCGGCAGAAGGACGGCGCACGATGCGGGCCGGCTCGGGCGGGCGCGGCTTGTAGATCGCCCGCTCGGCGGTGCCGTCGGTGGCGCGGCGCCCCTCCCGCGACGGCGACGACCCGACCACCGTCGTGCGCGACGCCCCCCGTTCGGACGGCGAGCGAGGCGCGACGGAACGCGGTGCCGCGTAGCGCGAGGGCCCACTGCCGGCGGCGGGCTTCGAAGAACCGGGATGCCGCGGCGAAGCCACCGTCTGATCGAGTGCGTCCTGTGGGTCTCTGCCGCTCCGGCGTTGCGAGACCACCGTCTCATCGAACGCACTCGGTGCCTCCGCCCCGGGATGGCGCGGCGAGACCACCGTCTGGTCGTCATCGTCGTCGAGCGCGGAGTCGGCGGAGCCGGCGCCCGGCCGCGCAGAGACCACCGTCTCGTCGAGATCGTCCTCCGCCGGCGTCACGGCCCGGCGGGGCGAGGGCTGCGTCTCGTCGAGATCGTCATCGTCGCGCGCCATCAGGCGTCGTCCTGCGTCATGAGGCGTCGTCCCGCGTCATCAGGCTCCGTCGCGCTGCAGCCGCAGTTCGGCGTCACCGAGCAGGAACCGCTCGATCACCGGCAGCGGACGTCCGGCGGCGGCTTCCATCTCGCCGCCGTCGTCGCCGATCAGGGTGATGCCGTTCGTCGAACCGAGGTCGGTGATGACCCACGTGTCGTCGCTCAGTTCCAGCCGGGCGTGGGTCTTGGACACCGTGCGGGTCTCGTCGGCGATCGGCACCAGCTGGGCTTCGGGATGCTCGGGGTCGGCGTTCGGGCGACGCCCGAGAATGAGCACGTCCCGCGCGATCGCGATGGGGGCTCCGATGGGCGGGATCAAGACCCACGCGGTGCGCTTGCGCGGTGCCACGATGGTTTCGTCGAACAGGTCCTCGGACTCCGGGATCTCCGGCGCCGAACGCTGCGCCGAGACCGACGACCGCGCCGACATCGGTCCGCCCAGCGCCGGTGCACCTGCCACGGCCGACACTTCGCCGGACGTGTCGGAGAACATGCCATGCGGCTCGGGCGAGCGCAGCGGCGCGCGCGTCGCCGACGGCGGCGCCCACGGGTTCGGACCTTCGCCGTCGTCTTCGGCCGCCGGCATCGGGATGAACGAGCCGGTACGGCGCGGTGCCGGTGGCTCGAAGTCGACGGGCGGTGCAGGCGTGAGCGGGGGTTCGCCGAACACGACGCCGGACGACATGTCGTCGTCGTCTTCCTCGTCGAACGGCACGTACCCGGTCGGCGAGATCTCGATGGGCAGGCGCGCCAGCGGAGCGTCTCGCGAGGATGCCGCAGCAGGGACGAACGGCGCGGACGCCGAGGAGTCCGGGGCCTCCAGCATGTACCCGGCGGCGTCCGGCGCAGTCGACACGTGCGCGGGGGGAACCGGCGCAGCCCAGACGGGCGCAGGGGAAACCGGCGCCGCCCAGACGGGCGCAGGGGAAGCAGGCGGAATCGACCCTGCCGACACCGGCGCATCGGCGACGGCCGGGCGCGGCAGCGGCGGAACGTCGATCGGCCCTCCCCCCGTGGCGGTGGTCGCCGTCGGCGGGGCCGGCTGGGCGCTTCGGGCAGGGCTGCCGGGCACGGCGGCCGAGTTGGTCAGCCAACCCAGCGATGCCGCCTCGGAGGCCGAGGGCGCAGGAGAGCCCGAGCGCACCGGTCCGTGGCCGGACGGGCGCACCGCACCCACCCAGCGGTTGCTGGACCAGCCGACCACACTCGCCCACACCGGGAACAGCAGCGCGGCCAGCACGGTCATTCCGGCCCCGTAGCCGAATCCCGCGTTGATGCGGTGGCACGCGATGATCATCATCACGTAGAGCACGATCGAGACACCGGGCACGATGACCAGCAGCATCCACCAGCCGCTGATGCCCCCGAGCTGCAGCAGGATCACTCCGTTGTACACCGGGACCCAGGCCTTCCAGCCCTCTTCGCCGGTCTTGCGGAAGACCGCCTGCAGGGCGAGCGCGACCCAGATGTAGAACACGACGGTGAGCACCAGCGACACCGACAGTGCGGTGATGGCTGCTGCGATGACGCTGTCGTTCATGTCTCAGCGGGCGCCGCATGCGATGCGGGCCCTCTCCTCTCGATACCGGGAGCGGTGCGTGCGTCGCCGCGGGTGCGGCGGCGCACGGTCCGGGGTCCCAAGCCCCGGGCGAATGATCTCAACGATAGGGCCGCACCCACTCGTCGCCATAGTGGAAGGGATGCCGAGAGCCGGCGTCGCTCGTCGTCGACGATGTTCCAGCACTGGTCGGCGTCGTCCGCGGTCAGAGCGCGGTCCGAGAAGACGGCGCGATCTGCCTGGCCTGCCAGCTGTCGGGCGGCCACGGAATCGTGGGCTGCGGCGAGCTCGACGCGGGTGTGCACGCCGGGAGCGACCAGACCGTGATCGACTGCGGCATCGACGTATTCCTCCCAGCCGCCGACCACGCGCGCCCCCGGCGTCGCATCGCCGCGCCGTCCGCGCCGCCGCACGCCCTTGGCCGCCAGGATCGCGATGAACGGCGAACCCACCGCCAGCAGACCGAGCCCGGAGATGCCGACGATGCGCAGAATGCCCCAGATCTGGCTCGCCTGCTCGTCGTCGCTGCCCCGCGGGGCCGCGTCGCCGGAGTCCTGACGGGTGGGATCGGGCGGGTCGACCTCCTGCGCGTTCTGCGCACGCACCGGCGTCGGATTCTCAGGATCGCGCTGCTTGGTCACGACGTTCTCGGCGCCCTCGGTGTGCTGGGGCGTGGCATCCACCGGCACCCACGAACCCGATGCGTCCTGCACCTCGGTCCACACGATGATGTCGTCACCGGTGCACGCACCGTCGCGGCACACGGGGGCCGCGTTCGGCCCGTCGCCCTCGTCGGCTCTCAGGCGCGCACCCACGACGACCCGGGAAGGAAAGCCCAGCTGCTGGGCGACCAGCGCCACGGCCACCGCGAACTGCTCGTCGTCGCCGGGCGCGGCCACCAGCGAACCCGAGCCGGACTCGGCCTGCCGCGCCACCAGGCTGCGGAACATCGCGTCGATGCGCGCCAGCGAATGCCCCGACGCACTGGGCTGGAACGTGTACGACCCGCCCAGTGCCCGCATCCAGTCCGCCCCGCCGGAGGGCACCGACAGGGCATGGCTGAGGTAGCCGCGCTCGCGCAGGCGCTGCGCGAGGGTGGCCAGTGCCGCTCCCCCGGCTCCGGCATCCTGCTTGTTCATCCAGGTCTTGACGCTGTCGGGCACCACCACCGACGGGCTCGCACCCGGCGCCCGCAATGTGGCGACATCCGCGGGGGTCGCCGTGGTCGCCGTCACCTCGTACGCGTCGCCTGCCCGCAGCCCCGCGGTCAGCACGCCTGCCTGGGCGTCGGCATCGTAATAGAACGCACCGGCGGCGGATGCGGCATCCGCCCCGCCGAAGCGCACCTGCTGCAGCGACCCGAACGTCGGCATCCAGATGCCCCGCAGGCCGTCGATTGCGATCCGCACGGTCGACGAGGACCCCGAACCGCCCGGCAGCCGCGCCGGCACGCGCACGAACCCGGCACCTGCCGCCTCGGGCGCGACACGGTAGGCCGTTCCGTCGTAGTCCGAAAGTGTCGCGATGCGGATGCGGTCAGGCAGCGCACCCTCGACGGCGGCGACGGTGAACAGCGGCGCGGTGGCCACACCGTCGGCGAAATTGCTGCGGTAGTCGCTGAGCGGAGTGACCGCCCGGCTGATCGCCTGCTCGGGCCCGGTGGCGCTGCGCAGCACGTCGCGCGTGCGCCCCGCGGCGACAGCGGGGGTCACCACGGCGGCGGCGACCACGGCCGTCACCACCATCGCGGCCGCCAGGGCACCGCGACGACGATCCGATCCCGTCCGGCGGCGCGAGAGCTGCACGCCGCTGAGGTCGGCCGCGCGCTGCAGGGCGCGGTGGCGCTGCGCGGCATTGCGCCAGCCGAGCCAGGCCAGCGACAGCACGAGGGCCGCCGCACCGCACGCCAGCTCCCGGGGAGCGGGGATCACGATCGGTCCCAGGGCCACGGCGGCGCTGGTGACGGTGCGGCCGAACAGCAGCCCGAACGCCGTCATCGCGATCGTCACCGCCGCCGCCCAGCTGCCCGCGCGCTCGTGGCGCCAGGCCAGCCGCAGGGCGGCGAGCGTGCCGAACAGGAACACGACCAGCGCGGGCACCAGCAGGTTGCGGTACGCGCCGACGGGCAGCTCGACGGTGACGAGGTCCTTCCAGCCGGTGACAGCACCCAGACCCACGTCACGCAGGGATGCCAGGATCCCGCCGATCCCGTTCGGCGGGACGGCGACGATCACACCGATGACGGCGAATGCCACCAGGCCCGACAGGGCGGTGACCCACCCCGGCCAGCGGACGGCGGTGGCCACGACGCAGATCATCAGCGCGGCGGCCGCCCCGAGTCCCGCGACGACGAGCATGCGCGTGTCGGCATAGATCGGCCACGCGGCAACCGCGGCCACCACCGCCATCGCCAGCACATAGCCGGTGCCGATGGCCACTTCGCGTGAGCGCAGGGTCACGGCATCCTTCGACTGACGGCGGACGCTGCCGGTCGCGGTGCTCATGCCATCGCCTCGGCCCCGGCGCGTGCGCCCGTCTGAACGCCGGACTGCGAACTGCGCAGCAGGAGCGAGGTCAGGTCGTCGAGCAGACCGATCGTGAGCACCGTCAGCTCCCCCAGCGGCTGTATGCGCGGGTGCGCTTTCTGGTCGCATACGACGGCGACGACCGCGGTCGCCGTCTCGAAGCCGAGCGCCGCCTGCCGCAGCCGCAGAGGTGTGGTCTGCGAACCGCACACCACGAACGCGAGCGACAGCACGTCGGATGCCTCGACGGCCAATCGGCACACGTCGGCCAGGGGCATCGTGTGCTCCAGCGCGTTCAGGCGCGAGAAGCCGTCGAGCATACCGCGCGGAGTGCCGGCGCGCAGCACTTCGATCGACCGCATGCGGTTCTGCACCACGCGCGGGATCTCGGCCCCGGTGACCACGTCGAGGTCGCGACCGTCGTGCAGCGCCTGGACGGCGAGGGATGCCGCAGCGCTCACGCCGAGTTCGAACTCGTCGTCGGTGGCATAGTCGTCATCGGCGACGCTGAGCACCACCGCCAGTCGCGAGCGGCGGGTCTCTTCGAACTGGCGCACCATCAGCCGACCGGTCTTGGCCGTCGACTTCCAGTGGATCTGCCGGCGGGCATCGCCGGGCACGTATTCGCGGATCGCGTGGAACGACATGTCGGAGTCCACGACGCGCCGGCTCGGGCTGCCTTCGAGGTCGCGGATCAGACCCGCACTGGTGGCGGGCACCGCCGTGGTGCGCGGGTGCACGAAGATCTCGTGCCGTTCGTCCCACTCGTGCTCGCGACGGAGGATTCCCACCGGATCGCTGCGCACCGCGGTGGGCGGGCCGACTGTCACCACTCCCCGGCGCAGCGCCGGAATCTGCAGCGGGCGGGCCACCTCGTGCCCGGGGCGCAGCAGCGGCACTCCGAGTTCGACCAGCCCCGGCCCGACGGGCAGGTCCAGGCGGCCCGGAAGAGCGGTGCGGGCCCCGACGTTGCGGATCAGGATCTCGCCGCGCAGCGGGTCGCCGGCGACCACGCGCTCGTGCTCGAGACGCACCGAGACGTCATAGCCGCGTGCGCCGAACAGGAACGGCACGCTCATCAGGGCGAGGACCAGCGAGGCGAAGCCCGCCACCAGCGCCTCGACCCAGCCGAGGGTCCAGCCCAGGGCCAGCCCTGCCGTGGCCAGCGCCAGCACGAGCCAGCCGGCCGGGTTCACGGTCTCGGCGAGCCAGTGCGTGGCCGCGACCACTCCCGCACGCACGTGACGTGCCGCGCGCAGCACTGCCACGACGGCGCGCACGAGCCACCCGCGGCGCTCCTCGGCGACGCGGGTCATGAAGGTGGTCGACCCTTCGGCCGCGGTCATCCCCGCGCTGAAGGTGATGCCCTCGGTCGCCTCGCGCGCCGGGGCGCGGGTCAACGGGCTCGAGGCTCTGCTCATACGGCCTCGCGCTGTGTGGGCGGTGCGACATCCAGCAGCACCTGGCCGACGACGGCTTCGGCGGTCACCCCGTCGAACTCGGCTTCGGGGTGCAGGATGATGCGGTGCGCGAGCACCGGAACCGCCAGCGCCTTGACGTCGTCGGGCGTGGCGTAGGTGCGTCCCTGCGAGACCGCGCGCGTACGGGTGGCACGCGTCAGCGCCAGAGCGCCGCGGATGCTGACGCCCAGGCGCACCTGTTCCGCCGAGCGTGTGGCATCCACCACCCGCGCGACATAATCGAGCACGAGGGCGTTGGTGTACACGTCGCGGGCGAGGTCGGCCATGTGCACGAGAGCCTGCGGGGTGATGACCGGCTCGATCCTGTCGGTGGACACGGCCGCCCCGTCGAGGATGCGGACCGTCGCCGCGTGGTCGGGGTAGCCCAACGACGTCTTCAGCAGGAATCGGTCCAACTGCGCCTCGGGAAGGCGGTAGGTACCGGCTTGCTCGACGGGGTTCTGCGTCGCGATCACCAGGAACGGCACACCCACCGCGCGGGTGACGCCGTCGATGGTGACCCGGCCCTCTTCCATGACCTCCAGCAGCGCCGACTGGGTCTTGGGGCTCGCCCGGTTGATCTCGTCGGCCAGCACCACATTGGCGAAGACGGGACCCGCGTGGAACTCGAACGCGCCCGTCTTCTGGTCGTACACGGTGATGCCGGTGATGTCGCCGGGCAGCAGGTCGGGTGTGAACTGGATGCGGGTGTTCGTGCCCTGCACGGACTGGGCCAGCGCGCGCGCCAGCGACGTCTTGCCGGTGCCGGGAACATCCTCGAGGAGCACGTGACCCTCGCTGAGCATGGCTGTCAGCACCAGCTCGATCACATGGCGCTTGCCCAGCACCGCCTGCTCGACGTTGTCGGCGAGCAGCCTGAACGTGTCGGCGAACCACGTGGCCTGTTCCTGAGGGATCGTCATGGGGTCTTCCTGTCGGGGATCTGTCGGGGATCGATGGGGCGGGGGCAGGGCGGATGCCGCGACGGTCAACCGGTCGATGACGGCGGCTGGTAGGTCACCACGCTCGAATAATCCGAGTCGCCTGCGCCGTTGGTCGCCCGGACGCGATATGACCAGGCGACCGAGAGGTCCAGCGACTCGTCGGTGAAGGAGGTGCCGGTGACGGTGCCCACGTCGGAGAAGTCGCCATTGGCGCTCGCGCGCTGGACGACGTACTTCTTCGCACGCGCGACGCCCGTCCAGCTCACGGTGAGCGTGGTGCCCGTCGTCTTGTTCACCTGCACGTCGGTGGGCGCAGGCAGGGGCGGCAGCGGATCGCATGATCCGCCGAATGTCGCGGTGGCATCGTTGAGGCCGTACCTGCCGCCGAACGAGACCTTCACCGTGATCCCGGTGACCGACACCGCGAAATCCGGCACGGTCGTGGGGTCGGCGGTAGAGATCGTGCGGCCCTTCTGGTCCTGGTACTTCGCGCCAGAGTAGTCGAACGTGATGTCGGCCAGGTTTCCTGTCGATGACCCCGAGGCGGCGAGCTTCTCACCGCCGCGGCAGACGCTGAGCTGCCACTGCGCCTGCATCTGGTACGGCGCACTCCCTGCCGCCGGCGTCACGGTGCTGTGCGCGCCGTTGATCAGGCCGTAGTCGTACCAGACCTCGATGCCGGGATCCCGGTCGAACACGTCCGACGGATAGCCGCTGAAGTCGACCGTCGCCCACCGCGGGGGCCTGACATCGCTGGTCGGCTGCCTGTCGATGCGCCATTCGGCACGCTGACCGTTGAGATCAGGCGTGCGGTTGACGACGAACGTGTAGCCCTGCGGGCCGCGGTCGTTGGGGCGGGCCGTGACCTGCGCGGTCGTCTCGGAGCGCCCGTACGACTGGCCGTCGACCCACGATTCGGCGCACAGCCGGTAGGTGTAGGTCTGACCGATGTTGACGTCGAACGTCGCCGAGGCGTCACTGCTGGCCGCCGCGCAGCGCGCACCGTCCTGGACGATGCCGTAACGCAGCGTGGATCCCGCGCCGTTGGGGCCGGCCGACCCGTTCGCGGTGATGGTCGCCGTGCTGTCGTCGTTGGCCTTCGACGTCAGCGTCAGATCGAGGTTCTTCGGGGCTCCGATGCCGTTGGCCAGGATGGTCTTGCCCTGGCCGCTCGTGGACCCGTCGAAGCCCGGCGGCAGCGTGAACCGCGACATCGGAGTGACCGTGAGCGGCGTCGGATCGTTGCTGCCGATGCGGTAGCTGGGAATCGTGACCGAACTGCGCCGGACCCGCACGTCGATCGTGTCGCCGGTGTCGCTGGTCACGCGCAGCTGCGCGGTCTTGGAGATGTCGATGCCCTCCACGCGGATCGAGACGTAGCCGCCGTCGCCGCTGGTGACGATCGGGCTTGCCGTGACCGACTCCGGGGTCGGCGGTCCGTCGTAGGCCCAGGCAGTCGTCGAGGCCGATCCCGACGACTCGCCGACGGCGTTGAACGCCTTCGCCTCGTAGGTGCGCGCCTCGCCGTTGGGGGCCTTCATCGTGGGGCAGGATCCGTTCGCGTCGCAGGTGGCCACCACCGAGCCGTTGTAGCGGATGCGGAAGCCCTTCAGCGCCGGGTAGGCCAGGCGGGCATCACCCGGGTCGACCCGCAGCGTGACCGATCCGTCGCCGTAGTCGGACTGGACGAGTGCGACGGGGGCCTTGGGGTAGCCCTGCAGATCGACCATCACGCGACCGTCGCGGTCGCCGGCGGTGACCCGCCCCTGGGCGTCGCGCACCGAGAACGACGCGGTGCAGGTCTGGCCGGGGGCATCCTTGTCCCACGACGCGCGCACACGCGCCCTGTCGGCCACCGCGAACGTCACGCCCGTGCACGCCGGGGTCCGCTGCACGCCCGCGAGGGTCATCGGGGTCTTCGGCAGCGGGTTGGACTCACCGGCCGCGCCGATCACCTCGATCGTGCACGAGGACCCGTCGGCCTGCGAGCAGGTCTGGGCGACGGTACCGGCCTTCGGCAGTGCGCTGGGGGCCGGACCGACCCGCAGGATGAGGCGGGCCGGGGCGACACCGGGATGAGAGGTGACTCCGATCACGGCGACCTCCTCGGATCCGGGGACCGCGGCATCCTGCGCCGTCACGGTGACCTCGGCCCCGCTGCGGTGCACCGTGAAATCGCGGCCCGCGTACTGCTCGGAGTACGCGATCTTGCTCCAGTCCGGTCGGCCCTGCCACGTGGTCAGCGTCTTCAGGTCGTACGTGGTCGTATCGCCCGGGCTGACTGTGATCGAGGCCGGCGCGAGCACCGGGACCGGCGCGAGCGCGGTGACCGCGATCGGCACCGACAGAGTCGTCCATTCGTGCTGACCGGCCAGGCGCACCGTCACGACGCACGCATCGGTCCAGGGTGCGCCTTCGCCTGCCGTGTAGGTGATCTTGGTGCCCGTCCCCCGCGTGCAGGCGGCCTGCTTGCGAGCGTTCGTGGCGCTGACCTGGTCGCCGACCTCGAGCACCGCGTTGCTGGGCAGCGAGACCAGGTTCGTCATGTCGAAGGTGACCGACTTCTTCTCCTCCACCTGCTGGGGCGGAAGGTCGGGCTTCAAGGCCAGTGTCAGGTCGTCGTGGCCCGGGACCCGGACGAACCCGTACGAGGTGACCTTCCCGCCGGCCGTGGAGGTGCCGGTCAGGGCGAACGGAATGATGCGCGTGTGCGCCGGCAGCGGCCCGCGCACGCGTGCACCGTCCGCGCTGATGCCGGGGTGGTCCCCCCACAGGCTCAGCTTCAGGTCGGAGATGTCGCCGCCGCTCCAGGTGACGTGACCGGAGACGACGTCGATCCCGTCGGGGAAGTGCTCACGCGTCTGCGCGGTGAGCACTGTGTCGGTGATCACCGGATAGTCGGGCACCGCCTCGCGGACGACCTTGACCACGATGAGGCCGCGCGCCGTGTTGCCGGTGCTGCTGGCCACGTCGTACAGGAATGACATCGTGCCCGGGTCGGCGCCGGCGCGGATCTTTACCTCGCCGTCCTTCACGTCCGAGATGAGACCCTTCAGCCGCGCGTATTCGGGATTGGCCGTGCCGTCGGCGAGCTTGTCGACGGCGTCGGGGCGCACGTCCGCAAGCGACAGCGTGCCCCCGGTCGGGTCGACGTCGTTTGCCAGGGGGCGCACCTGCGCCGCGTTGTCGACACCCGCCTGCAGCTGCACGTAGTCGGTGAAGGTGACCGGGCTCGGATTGGCCTGCTCGTCGAGCACGCCGACCCGCGCGGTGCCGGTGCCCACGGCGCCGAACGCGTCGACGACGCGGTAGCGGAACGAGACCTGCCCGTGGAAGCCGGGAACACTCGTGTAGGTGATCGACTCGCCGTCGGCCGAGATGGTCGCCGAGCCGCTCGAGGGCTGGGTGAGCACCCGGTCCAGCGAGACGTCGTCGCCGTCGGGGTCGACGCCGAACGAGTGGAACGGGATCGTCGTGGTCTGCCCGGTCAGCACGCGCCCGGCCAGCGTCCGCGGGCGCGGCGGGCGGTTCGCCTCGTCCGAGATCACCTTGATGCGCACCACGGCGGTGTCCACGAGCGACGGCGCGCCCGCGGTGTAGACCGAGTACTCGACCCGGTAGTCGCCGGGCTTGCCCGGCGCGAGGTAGCGCAGCATCCTGCCCGACGCGAACGCGAGAGCGTTCTTGCTCGACGAGCGGACGGTGGCCGGGTCCAGCGTGATGGCCCCGCCCGACGTGGCCACGTCGTTGTCGAGCACCGGGATGTCCAGCTGCGCGCCCACCCGCGCGACGACGGCGTCGTCGACCGCGATGGGGGCGAGGTCGGCGCTGGCCGGCAGCAGATACACCGTGGCTTCGCCGGTGATGCGGGCTCCGGCGTCGTTCGTGCCGTCCGAGACGACGTAGCGCACGGTGCCCAGGCGTCCGGGCTGTCCGTCGGCGGTGCTGCCCGAGACGCGCAGGTAGTTCTGCCCGACGACGTCCACCGACAACGTGGCACCCGAGGCCGCCTGGGGCTGCACGTCGCTGAGCAGCAGCACACGCCGGGTGGGGTTGCTGACGGCCGTGAACACGTCCAGGGTCACATCCCGCTGCGGATGCACGAACGCGACCACCGGCGAGGTCGCCAGCTGCGCCGGGGCATCCTTCGGAAGGATCGTGATGCGCGCGGTCGCCGAGGCATCGCTCTTGCCGTCGGTGACCGTGTACGCCACGCGGTACACGCCGGGTGCCTGCGCGATGAAATCGAAGGCCGTGCCACCCGAGGTGGCCACCGCGTCGGCGCCGGCCTCGTCGAGCACACGCACGGTCCTCAGCGACAGGTGGCCCTGGGTGCCCGAGACGTGGGGCGCGACATCCACCGTCAGGCCCGACCCGAGGGCGGCGATCTCGGTGAACGATTCGGCGGTCAGCTTCGGCGACGGGGTGATGCGCACGGTCAGCGCCTTGGTCGCCGTCGCGCCGCGGACGTCGCCCACCGTCACCTGCAGCTGCACGATCTGCGGCTCGGACACCGACGCGTCGGAGTGCTGGTAGACGACGTCGCCGTTGGGGGTGGATGCCACGGACCCGACGCCGGTGGTGTCCACAGCCGACAGCAGCATGAGCGGGTCGCCGTCCGGGTCGACCCAGCCGTCGAGCACCGGAATCGTCAGGGTGCCGCCGGGGGCGACCTGGGGTGACGGCCAGCGAGCGAGGCAGCCGGACACTCCGCACCATTTCGGAGCGCTGTTGTCGGCGGTCGGGTTCACGGTGAGGGTGACCGTCGCCGCTTTGGAGTACAGGCCGTCGGCCGCGGTGCCGTCGGTGACGCGGTAGCGGAACGTCGCGGTGCCGTGCGCGTCGGCGGTCACGTGCACGGCCAGGCGCTGTCCGTTGTCGGTGACCGACAGGCTGCCGAACGCGTCGTCCAGACCGGAGAGGCTGGACGGGTCGATGCTCAGCACGTCCTCGTTGGGATCGTGGTCGTTCAGCAGCACGGGCAGGCTCACCAGGCTCCCGGCGCGCACGCCGAACGCGTCGTTCTCGGCCACCGGCGGCTTGGGGTCGATCACGACCTGGGCCTGCTCGTCGCTCTGCGCGGTCTGCGGCGAGGCGTTCTCATCCAGCGACCAGTCCTGGCTCGAGGGCAGCAGCGCACCGGTGTGCGCATTCCACACCCAGCCGCTGCGGGTCTCGTTCAGGATCAGGCTCGACCCGCTGCCGGTGAACACCGGCCGGCGCTCGTCGCTGAGCGTCGAGGTGTCCCGGCCCTTCGTGCCCGCCCCGTAGTCGAGCGTCTGCTCGGCGCTGTCGCTGCGCCACAGCGTGCCGCTGCGGGTGCCGAGCCACGCGGCGTACACGACGCCGCCGTCCACGACCGGGCTCGCCGGGGTTCCGAGGTCTCGCGCCGATCCGCCGACGGTGCGCGCCGGTGCCGAGCCGTCGGCCGGCAGGCGCACCAGACCGCTGTCGTCGGCCACCCATGCCGCGGCTCCGCTCGAGCGCGCCAGACCGTAGGCGACGTCTCCGACCAGCGGCACGGTGCGCACCGGAGCGCCCTTGGTCCAGATGCGGCCGCTCTCGGAGTCGACGAGGAACCACCTGCTGCCCACCGCCGTGATGCCGATCGTGCCGTCGACGGGCGGGTCGGACACCCGGTCCCGGCTGAGCACCGAGCCGTCCGAGATGCGGTAGCGCACGACGGTTCCGGCATCCTTCGAATACGCGTAGACGACTCCGGCGTCATCGACCGTGATCGCCAGCGCCGTGAACTGCGGCGCGTCGGGCTTGGCGCCGTCGGGGTTGATCTGCACCGGCTGCGAGCCCAACGCACCGGCGAACACCGTGCCCGCATCGGTGCGATATGCGACATGGTCGCCGTTCACACTCACCTCGACGGTGCCCGGCGGCGTGGAGGGCGCCTCGCGCAGGGCCGTGTCGTCGAGGTCCGCGGGCATGGCCTCGTCGATGCGGGTGAGCTTGCCGTAGCTCTCGGCGAACAGATAGGCGCCGTCGGCGGTCTCGGCCACGGCGGACGGGTTGGCCACGCTGCGCACGGTGTCCAGCTCGCCGACGGCCGTGTTCACGCGCGCGTAGCGACGTCCCTCGCCGGTCTGCAGCGCCCACGCGGAGGTCTGCTCGGGCGGTGTCTGACGCGCATCCAGTCCCGGCCACACGATGCTGACCGCGACGATGGATGCCACGACCGCCGTGACAGCGAGGATCGTGACGATCAGAGACCGGCGTTCCACGTCAGACCCAGCCTCCGGACAGGACGGCGGCGACCACCAGGGCCGCGGCGACCACGGCGACGGCGGCCACCACGACCCACGGCCAGATCCGGCGTGCGGGCGCAGCGGAGGCCTGTGTGATGCCGGTGTCTTCTTCACGCGCGCGCGAAGTCAACGACGCGTGCTCGCTCTCGCGCCGTCGTGATTGATGGGCGACCGAGGTGACCTGGGCGCCGCGGGACGAGGCATCCGAGAAATCCACCGACTGGTCGCCGGGCACCCATTCCTCGACGGCCACTTCCAGCGGTGTCGGAGAGAACCCCATCGCATGCTGGGCGTCGCGCAGCGCCTGCGCGAACGCGAGTGCGTTCGGATAGCGGTCGGCGGGGTTGCGCGCCATCGCGGTGGACAGCACCTGTTCGACGCCGGAGGGCACATCCACGCGACTCATCCGCGGATACGCCGCGCGCTGGATGCGGCGCCGCAGCTGCTCGCGCGTGTTCTGCCCCGGCTCATGCCGTTCGAACGGACTGTGCCCGGCCAGCAGCGAATACACCGTCGCACCCAGGCTCCACACCTCGCTGGCGATCGTGCCCGAGCTCTGCTCGCTGATCACCTCCGGGGCGCTCCACGGCACGCTCATCGCGAGCACTTCTTCGCCGGAGTGGGGAGCCAGCGACGACGAGATGCCGAAATCGGCCAGCACCGGCGAGCCGAACGTCGTGATGAGGATGTTGCTGGGCTTGATGTCGCGATGCACCAGCCCTGCCCGGTGCGCGGACTCGAGCGCGCTGGCCATCTTCACGCCGATCGTGAGGGCCTCGTCCACCGGGATGCGCTCGCGCCGGTAGCGCTGGGCGAGCGAGCCGGGGCAGTACTCCATGACGATGTAGGGGCGCCCGTCGGCCGACAGCCCGGCCTGGTACACCGTGACGATCGACGGGTGGGCCGACAGGTGCGCGAGCACGTCGGCCTCGGCGTTGAACATGCGCAGCACCTCGGCGTCGTGCACGCCGGTAGGCAGGACCTTCACGGCGACCTGGCGGCGGGGCATGTCCTGCGCATAGAGGAAGACATCGGCGAACCCGCCGGATCCGAGCGGGCGGACATACGTCAGTCCCGCCAGCACGGGAGGGTCGGCGGGCAGGCGTTTGGGCATCGTCACCCCCTGGTCCGCATGCGCACGCCGTCACCACACCGTCACCGCGGTGCGCGCGTCCGTCGGCCTGGCTCCGCCATGCTAGCAAACCGCTCTGAAATTCCCGGCCACCTGTCGAAATCATGTGATCTTGACACCGGCACATGAGTTTTGCGTCAAATAGATGTGTGGTCGTCGAAGTCATATGATTTCGACGCGCAGCGAGGATGCCGCGGCTGCGGCATCCGCCATCACTCGGACGAGTCGAAAGGTGAGTCCAGCGAGCGGGTCAGGTCCTCCAGCAGCGCCGCGATCTGCGGCTCGACATGCTCGGCGACCGCGGTCTGGATGCGCAGGCGATGGTGCAGCAGCACCGCGCACACCTCGCGGCCCACCATGTTCGCGTACTCGTCGGCCAGTCCCACCTCCTGACGCAGGGCGGCTTTGGCCTCATCGCTCAGGGGCGGCAGCGCCGGCACTTCGGCGTCGGCGGCATCGGCCATGCCCGACAGGGTGAACAGGAACGGGGCGCCCGGCAGCGGGTCGGGATCCAGTGGCAGGCCCTCGTACTCGGGCTCGAGCCCCTCGCCGGGGCGATAGCTGCGCGCACGGTTGCGCTCGGCCTGCTGATCGAGCTCGTCTTGCAGCATGGGGAGGTTGCGCGCCGTGTAATCGGCGACCGCATGGTCCACGATCGTCTTGATCCGGGTGGACAGTCCGTGCTGCACGGCGTGCGGAACGTCCGCTCCCAATCCCGCCGCCGAGAGCACGGGCGAGCCGAGACAGCGCCGGCAGACGGCGACACGCCCCCGGTGCGTTGCCGGCTCCCACCGTGGGAGCCACCGCAGCCAGGCGTCGACTGCCTGGCTGACCTGGGTTTCCAGCGACCGCTCCACGCACACCACCGTACTGTGCACGAGCGCGCGCGAGGCTTCGAATGCCCGCAGAATCGCCGGTCAGATGCCGTCCCTGTCTTCCCACGGCCAGCGTGGACGACCCCCGCGCGTGCGCACGAGCGCGATCCCGCCCCATCCCGACACCAGCGCCGACGCCGCGACGATCACCGCGAAGCCCTGCGTGACGAGTCGGCCCGAGACTCCCAGCGCCAGCACCGGGTCGCCGGTGCTGACCGCGCCGACCACGGCGATCCCCACGACGTAGGCGAGAAAACTGGCCGCCGCCGTCCAGACCGCACCCCAGAACGACGGGTGTTCGCGGCGCACCGATGTCCACAGCACGCCGGCGAACACCGCAGCCGCGATCAGCACCCCGATGACACCGGGAAGGATGCCGAACTCCGGCGCGGCGATCGGGTCCTCGTTGCGGTACAGGCTCAGGATGCCGATGCCGCCGATGACGAGCGCGACGAACAGGATCGTCGCGAAAACGAGCGCCACGACCGGGCGCACCCGGCCACCGCCGGCGTCACCGCCCGGTCTGCCCGCTGCGCCCGTCATCGATCAGCGCGCCAGCTGCGGACCCGCCTCGATCGTCCGCTCGTACTCACGCTGGGCCTCGATGTTCAGCTCGGTCATCCGCTTGCCGCGGGCGGACACCCACGCGCTGAACCAGATGGTCAGCTCGCGTCCGATCACCAATGCGGCGATCGCCAGCGGCGCGAACAGCTGATCGGCGGCGACCTTGGCACCCTCGTCCACGGTGAGATTCCAGAACGGTGCCTCGAACAGCTGGCCCACGATGTGCCCGCCGTAGGCGGCGAGCCCGACGAGCAGGCCGAGGATCACCCAGACGCCCCAGCGGCCGCGGTTGATGATGGCACCCAGCAGCCAGAAGGCGAGGAAGAACACGACCGTGGGAACCCACAGACCCCAGCTGCCGAGCTGGTTGACGAGCCACGTGCCGGCGTCGGCGCCGGTGACCGCGCCGTCGACCAGGTGGATCACCAGATCGGATGCCAGGTACAGCGCGGCGAAGCACACGGCGGCGATCAGTCCGATGCCCCCGGCCGCAGCGCGGTTGCCGCGAGGTCGTGGCTCTTCGGGTGCTTGGACGAAGATCGGCTGCCCCTGCCCCTGTCCCGGCGCGGCGAAGGCGGTGGATGCCGATGCCCCTGAGGCCGCCGCCACGGCGGCGGCTTCACTGTGGCGGTCGGGCACGGGCTCGGCTGCAACGGTCGGCGTCGAATCTGCGGCGGCCGCGTCCGCCGCATAGGCGTCGTTGAGCCCCGGGGTCGCGAATGTCGGCTCTTCGTCGGTGTCTGCAGCGGCTGTCTCTGCGCCTGCAGCGGCTGTCTCTGCGGCGACCGGTGTCGTGGCCTCGGTCGCGGGAACGGGTTCGACCGCCCCGCTGCCCGAGGCGGCGTACACCGTTTCGGTGGCCGGGCCGGCTTCAACGGCATCGGCAGACGTGCCATCGGCAGACGCGCCATCGGCAGACGTGCCATCGGCAGACGTGCCATCCGCGGACGTGCCGTCGGCCGCCGCGTCATCGGCCGCACCGCTGCGGGCGGCTTCGGCTTCTGCAAGGCCCTCGTGCGCCTGGCTCACCACGTCGCCGGCGGGCGCGGGCTCTTCGACGGGTTCGCCGACTGGACCCTGGGGATCACTCATTGCAGCACTCCTCACGTCACGCGGGGACGGTTCCCCCACGAGCGAGGCTACCTCCGCGCCCTGTGCCGCGGGCGCCGCCATGCCGCGTTTGCCGCACGCCGTCGGATCGTCACCGGATCGCCGCCGGATCGTCACCGGATCGTCACCGGATCGCCGCCCGATCGCCGCCGGATCGCCGACCGGGCGGCCATCACCCGTGAACCGCCGCACATAGAGTGTCTGCATGCGCAGGTTGGCGATCGTCGGTGCGGCCGCGGCATCCCTTCTTCTCGGGATCATGCCGCTGACGGCATGCGCCCCCGACCCGGTCCCGCAGCACACGCAGGCACGCACCGCATCACCGTCCACGACTACGGCGGAGCCCACGCCGACGGTCCAGCCTGTCGCGCTGCCCACCGACTGCCGCGCGATGCTCTCACCCGACGTGCTGCTGCAGCTGGCGGATGTGCCATTGAACGACCCCGCGTTCGGCAGCGGCGTCGGTGTGCAGCCCGACGGGTCGCTCACGTGCGTCTGGGCCGATCCCCGCTCCGACACGACCAGCCTGTGGACCCAGGTGGTGCGCACGGACGCGACCGCCGCCCAGACGATCCTGGACGGGCTGCGCACGAACGGCTACGGCTGCTATGCATCCCAGGACGGCACCCGCTGCGAGCGCACGTGGCAGAACAAGACGTACCCGGTCACCGACGGGCGCACCTGGTTCTGGCGCGATGACATCATCATCGATACGCACTATTCGAACCTCGCCCCCGACGGCTACACCGCCAGCATCGTGACGCACCTGTTCGGCTGATCCGGTCGCGGCCGCATACGGCGCGCGACCGCACACGGCGCGCGGCCTCAGACGGCGGCGAGGGCTGCCAGCGCAGTGTGCACGAAAGTGCGCACCCCGACCGGGATCGCGCGCTCATCCGCGCGGAACTGCGCAGAATGCAGGTCCACGCGCGGCTCGAGCCCGTCCCACACACCCAGTCGCGCGAGCGCACCGGGCGCGAGGTCCAGAAGCACCGCGAAATCCTCTCCCCCGGTGGACTGCTCGGTGCCGACCGCGGCATCCGCCCCGATCGCCGCGTCGATCCCCCGCCGCAGCAGCTCGACAGCGGCCGCATCGTTGACCACGGGCGGCACTCCGCGCACGTAGGTCAGCCGATACTGCGCACCGCTGGGGGCCAGCAGCTGACCGACCAGCTCGGTGACGATCGGCTCGGCCAGGTCCCATGCCGCACGCTCCATCACCCGCAGCGTCCCCCGCAGCACTCCGCGCTGCGGGATCACGTTGGCCGCCTCACCGGCCTGCACAGCGCCCCACACCAGCAGCGTGCCCGACCGCGGGTCGAGCCGCCGGGCCACGAGCATCGGCAGACGCGCTGCCACCGACGACAGCGCGCCGACGACATCCACCGTCAGGTGCGGGCGCGACGTGTGACCGCCGGGTCCCTGCACCTCGAGCTCGATCATGTCGCACGCCGAGGTGATCGGGCCCGCTCGCAGGCCGACCTCGCCCACCGGCACCCGCGGATCGCAGTGCAGCGCGAACACACGGTCCACCCCGCGCATCGCGCCGCTGGCGACGAGGTCGTGCGCACCGCCGGGCATGACCTCTTCGGCGGGCTGGAACAGCAATCGCACCGTGCCGGCAAGGTGCGGCGCCGCCCGCAGCGCGAGGGCCGCGCCCAGCAGCACCGCGGTGTGCACGTCATGCCCGCACGCGTGCGCGACGGCCTCGACGGTCGAGGCGAACGGCAGGCCGCTGGCCTCGGTGACCGGCAGCGCGTCGATGTCGGCCCGCAGCCCGATGGTCGGGCCGGCCGAATCCCCCACGATGTCGGCGACCACTCCGGTCCCCCCGGGCAGCACCTGTGACGCGACGCCCGCAGCGGTGAGCACGTCGTGGATCAGGGCGGTCGTGGCGACCTCGTGCCGCGACAGCTCCGGGTGGGAGTGGATGCGGCGACGCAGCGCCACGATCTCCGGCAGGCGCTGGTCGAGCACACCGTCGAGCCAGACGGGTCCCCGGCCTGCGCCGGGATCGACCACGCTCGCCGGCGCGTCCGCGAGGGCTGCGGCATCCCGATCAGACGGTCTGTTCGCTGCGGAAATGGTGATGCGCTCCTTTGCCGAGAAGGCCGCTCCGAGGCCTACGCCGAAGACGCTGCCGGCGGGCGCGCCCGCGTCCAGCGTAGACGGGTGCTGCCGCACTCTGTCGCCCGACGGGATCGTGTGCTTGACTCGGTGCCACCGACGCGCCACACCGCCGTGGGCCGTGCGACCCGCACACCGGTGATGCCAGTACCGAAGCAAGGGAGTCGCCGTGGGTGATGACATCTCCTCCCCGGTCTTCACGCGCGAGCAGCGCAAGCTCTACCGCGCGAAGGTGCAACGCTGCCTGGACGTGTTCGAGCTGATGCTGCGCGAGGACGCGTTCGAGTACGAACGGCCGCTGACGGGCCTGGAGATCGAGCTGAATCTGGTGCGCCGCGACGGGCAGCCGGCGATGGCGAACGCCGCGGTGCTCGACGCGATCGCCGATCCGGCGTTTCAGACCGAACTGGGCCGCTACAACATCGAATTGAACGTGCCGCCGCGTCCCCTGCCCGGCGACTCGGCGCTGGACCTCGAAGACGTGCTGCGCGCTTCGATGAACCAGGCCGAGAAGCGCGCCCGCGAGGCCGACGCCGGAATCGTCATGATCGGCATCCTGCCCACCCTTCGGCCCGAGCACCTCGAAGGCGAATGGATGAGCGCGAATCCGCGCTATGCGGCCCTCGACGACGCCGTCTTCGCCGCCCGCCGCGAGGACCTCGAACTGGACATCGTGGGCACCGAGTCGCTGCGGATGTACTCACCGACGATCGCACCGGAGTCCGCGTGCACGTCGGTGCAGCTGCACCTGCAGGTCACCCCGGCCGAGTTCGCCGCGCACTGGAACGCCGCACAGGTCATCGCCGGCCCGCAGCTCGCGCTGGGCGCGAACTCGCCCTTCCTGTTCGGCAAGCGGCTGTGGGCCGAGACCCGCACCGAGCTGTTCCTGCAGGCCACCGACACCCGCTCGCCCGAGCTGCGCAATCAGGGGGTGCGCCCGCCGGTGTTCTTCGGCGAGCGGTGGGTGACGAGCATCTTCGACCTGTTCGAAGAGAACGTGCGCTACTTTCCCGCGCTGCTGCCCGAGACCAGCGATGAGGACCCCGAGGCGGAGCTGGCGGCCGGTCGTGCGCCGCTGCTGCGCGAGCTGCGGCTGCACAACGGCACCGTGTACCGCTGGAACCGGCCCGTCTACGACGTCGTGGACGGACGGCCTCACCTGCGGGTCGAGAACCGCGTGCTGCCGGCGGGGCCGACGGTGGTGGATGTCTTGGCCAACGCGGCCTTCTACTACGGCGTGGTGCGGATGCTGGCCGCCGAGGACCGTCCGATCTGGACCAAGATGAGCTTCGATGCCGCGCACTCGAACTTCACCGAGGGCGCGCGCCGTGGAGTGGACGCCGTGTTCTACTGGCCCGGGATCGGGGCGGTCCCGTGGGATGAGCTGCTGCTGCGGCGCCTGCTGCCGCTGGCCGACGAAGGCCTGTCGAAGTGGAACGTGTCGCGGGCGGTGCGCGACCGGTACCTCACGATCATCGAGGAACGCGCGAAGCACCGGGTCAACGGTGCGTCGTGGCAGGTCGCCGCCGTTCAGTCGTTCGAGGACCGTGGCCTGAACCGCGCAGCGGCGTTGGGCGAGATGCTGCGGCTGTACACGGAAGGCATGCACTCCAACGCTCCGGTGCACACCTGGCCCGTGCCCTGAGCCGGGCGGCGACCGCCGGCACGGCCGGGGCGGTCAGGGCCACAGGCGCTGCACGAGCTGGGCGGAGTAACGCTCGGGATGCCATGACCGCTCGATCGTCGACAGCCACATCCCCCCGCGCACGATGTCGATCTCGGTGGTCTCGCCTGCGGTCTTGGTGCACCGCACTCCGTCGCCGGACGCGGCGCAGTCGAAGCCCTGGCTCCCGAAGCCCGGCTGAGCCAGCAGCGTGGCCTCGGCATCCACCCGCGCCAGCGTCGAGGACACCGTGCCTCCACCGGGCTCGCGCCACCGACAGGTCATGAGCACGTCGGCCTGCAGCGCATCGCGCACGCTGACCGCCGAGGTGTCCGGCGCGTCCTGTGTCTGGGTCAGGACGATGTGCGGCTGCCAGGTCAGCTGAGACCACAGCCCGTCGGGGTACAGCGACCGGCAGTCATCGGTCAGCGCCGTGCCGATGCTCTCGATCGGACGAGGGGTGGATGCCGCCGCCTCGCGCGACTGCGACCCCTCGCGCAGCAGATCCCCGGCCAGCTGCACGGCCCCGGGCACGCCGGGCTGGGCGAGCCACACGAGCCCTGCCACCACGCCGACGCACAGCACACCCACCGGCCAGGCGATCCAGCCCGAGCGTCCCCCGATCATCCCCGTTCACCCCCTTCGATACACGGTACGTCGCGCGGCGCGAAAGCAGCGGAGCAACCCCGGGGGTCGCAGACGACGAAGGCCCCCGGCACGAAGCCGAGGGCCTGGGACCGACCGGATGCCTCGGGTCGAGGCATCCGGTCAGGTCTGTCAGTTGTACTGGCCGGGCGTGAAGTCGTCCGTCGAGAAGCTGTCGAAGTCGACGTAGCTCAGGTCGGCGTCGCTGTACGCGCCGTCCGAGGCGAAGATGCGGTTGGGGTACCGCTCGCTCTTGGCCTCTTCGGTCGCTTCCACCGTGACGTTCCGGTACCGGGTCAGACCCGTGCCGGCGGGGATCAGCTTTCCGATGATCACGTTCTCCTTCAGGCCCACGAGCGGGTCGCTCTTGCCCTCCATCGCAGCCTGCGTCAGCACACGCGTCGTCTCCTGGAACGACGCGGCCGACAGCCACGACTCGGTCGCAAGCGACGCCTTCGTGATACCCATCAGCTCGGGACGGCCCGACGCGGGGCGCTTGCCCTCGGCGACCGACGAGCGGTTGATGTCGATGAAGCGGCGCGAGTCCACCAGCTCGCCAGGCAGCAGCGTGGTCTCGCCGTGGTCGACGACGGTGACCTTGCGCAGCATCTGGCGAACGATGACCTCGATGTGCTTGTCGTGGATCGGCACACCCTGCGACCGGTAGACACCCTGCACGCCGCCCACGAGGTACTTCTGCACCTCGCGCGCACCCTGCACGCGCATGATCTCCTTGGGGTCCAGCGTGCCGACCTGCAGCGGCTGGCCCACCGCGACGTGCTGGCCGTCCTCGACCAGCAGGGTCGCGCGCTTGAGCACCGGGTAGACGTGCGGCTCGTCACCGTTGTCGGGCGTGAGGATGACCTTGCGGGTCTTCTCCGTCTCGTCGATGGTGATGCGCCCGTCGCTCTCGGCGATCGGCGATGCGCCCTTCGGGGTGCGCGCCTCGAACAGCTCCTGCACGCGGGGAAGACCCTGCGTGATGTCGTCTGCCGAAGCCGAACCACCGGTGTGGAACGTACGCATCGTCAGCTGCGTGCCGGGCTCACCGATCGACTGGGCCGCGATGATGCCCACGGCCTCGCCGATGTCGACGATCTTGCCGGTGGCAAGCGAGCGGCCGTAGCACTTCGCGCAGACGCCGACGGCAGAGTCACAGGTGAGCACCGAGCGCACCTTGATGTCCTGCACACCGGCATCCACCAGCTTGTTGATCAGCACGTCCCCGACGTCATCGCCGGCCGCGGCCAGCACGTCGCCGTTCTCGGCCACCACGTCGGTGGCCAGGGTCCGTGCGAACACCGAGTTCTCGACGTTGGGGTTGCGCACGAGCACACCGTCCGAGCCGACGCTCGCGATGGGGTACTCCAGGCCCTTGGTGGTGCCGCAGTCCTCTTCACGGATGATGACGTCCTGCGAGACATCGACCAGACGACGGGTCAGGTAACCCGAGTCGGCCGTGCGCAGAGCGGTGTCGGCCAGACCCTTGCGGGCACCGTGCGTGGCGATGAAGTACTCCGCCACGCTCAGCCCCTCGCGGTACGAGGAGATGATCGGGCGCGGGATGATCTCGCCCTTCGGGTTGTTCACCAGGCCGCGCATACCGGCGATGTTGCGGATCTGCAGCCAGTTGCCTCGCGCACCCGACGACACCATGCGGTTGATCGTGTTCTCGGGCGGGAAGTTGTCGCGCATGGCCTTCTGCACCTCGTCGGTGGCTTCGGTCCAGATGCGCACCAGCTCCTGGCGACGCTCGGCGTCGGTGGTCAGACCCTTTTCGTACTGGCCCTGCACCTTGGCGGCCTGCTTCTCGTAGCGCGCGACGATCTCACCCTTGTTGGGCGGAGTGAGGATGTCGCTGAGCGCCACCGTGACACCCGAACGCGTGGCCCAGTAGAAGCCGGCGTCCTTGATCGAGTCCAGCGCACGTGCGACCTCGACCTTCGGGTACTCCTCGGCCAGCTTGTTCACGATCTGACCGAGCTTGCCCTTGTCGGCCTGCTCGCGCACGAACGGGTAGCCCTTGGGCAGCGTGTCGTTGAAGATCGCCTGACCCAGCGACGCGTCCACCAGACCGTGCCGCTCGTAGCCCTCGGGCGCTTCGCCCTCGAGGAACGTCAGACCCGGGATGCGGATGCGCGCCTTGGCCTGCAGGTCCAGCGTGCCCTCGTCGCGGGCGAGGATGGCCTCGCCGACCGACCCGAACACACGGCCCTCTCCGGCAGCGCCCGCCTTGAGCGTCGTCAGGAAGTGCAGACCGATGATCATGTCCTGCGAGGGCAGGGTCACCGGGCGGCCGTCCGACGGCTTCAGGATGTTGTTCGAGGCCAGCATGAGGATGCGGGCCTCGGCCTGCGCCTCGACCGACAGCGGCAGGTGCACGGCCATCTGGTCACCGTCGAAGTCGGCGTTGAACGCCGTGCACACGAGCGGGTGCAGCTGGATGGCCTTGCCCTCCACGAGTTGCGGTTCGAACGCCTGGATGCCCAGACGGTGCAGCGTGGGCGCACGGTTCAGCAGCACGGGGCGCTCGCGGATGATCTCCTCGAGCACGTCCCACACCTCGGGGCGCGTGCGCTCGACGGCGCGCTTGGCGGCCTTGATGTTCTGCGAGTGACCGAGGTCGATCAGGCGCTTGATCACGAACGGCTTGAACAGTTCGAGCGCCATCTGTTTGGGCAGACCGCACTGGTGCAGCTTCAGCGTCGGACCGACGATGATCACCGAACGACCCGAGTAGTCCACGCGCTTGCCGAGCAGGTTCTGACGGAACCGGCCCTGCTTGCCCTTGAGCATGTCGGACAGCGACTTCAGCGCACGGTTGCCGGTTCCGGTCACGGGCCGGCCACGGCGGCCGTTGTCGAACAGCGCGTCGACGGCCTCCTGCAGCATGCGCTTCTCGTTGTTGACGATGATCTCGGGCGCACCGAGGTCGATCAGGCGACGCAGACGGTTGTTGCGGTTGATCACGCGACGGTACAGGTCGTTCAGGTCGCTGGTGGCGAACCGGCCGCCGTCCAGCTGCACCATCGGGCGCAGCTCGGGCGGGATCACCGGAACGACGTCCAGCACCATGGCCGCGGGGCTCATGCCCGTCGACAGGAACGAGTTGACGACCTTCAGGCGCTTGATCGCGCGGATCTTGCGCTGACCCTTGCCCTCGGCGATCTGCAGGTGCAGGTTCTCCGCCTCGGCGGCCAGGTCGAACGCCTGCAGGCGGCGCTGGATCGACTCCGCGCCCATGTAGGCCTCGAAGTACTGACCGAAGCGGTCCTGCAGCTCGTGGAAGACGTCATCCTCGGGCTTGAGGGCGCCTACCTCGAGCGTGCGGAAGTCCTCCCACACGCGCTCGAGCTTGGCGATCTGCTCGTCCGCGTTCTTGCGGACCGATGCCATCTCCTTCTCGGCGGCGTCCTTCGTCTTCTTCTTCTGGTCGGCCTTGGCCCCCTCGGCCTCGAGGGCCGCGAGGTCCTCTTCCAGCTTCTGCAGACGCTCGGCCACACGGGCGTCCCGGCGGTCGGCGATGGTCTTCATCTCCAGGCGGAGATTGTTCTCGTGCGTGGCCAGGTCGCGGTGGCGACCCTCCTCGTCGACCGAGATGACCATGTAGGCGGCGAAGTAGATGACCTTCTCAAGGTCCTTCGGCGCCATGTCCAGCAGGTAGCCCAGGCGCGACGGGACGCCCTTGAAGTACCAGATGTGGGTGACCGGGGCGGCCAGCTCGATGTGGCCCATCCGCTCGCGACGGACGGAGGACTTGGTGACCTCCACGCCGCAGCGCTCGCAGACGATGCCCTTGAAGCGGACGCGCTTGTACTTGCCGCACGCGCACTCCCAGTCGCGGCTGGGCCCGAAGATCTGCTCACCGAACAGACCGTCCTTCTCGGGCTTCAGGGTGCGGTAGTTGATGGTCTCGGGCTTCTTGACCTCGCCATAGGACCAACGACGGATGTCGTCGGCAGTGGCCAGGCCGATGCGAAGCTCATCGAAAGTTGTTGCGTCGAGCACTGAATTCTCCTGTGTGCCTTGTAAATCTGGTGACTGAGCGATGCGGCGCGGCCGCAGAGTCGAAATCGCCTGGACCGGGTTCAGATCTCGTCGATCGATGAGGACTCGAACCGGCTCGAGATGTTGATGCCGAGCTCTTCCGCTGCGCGGAAGGCCTCGTCATCCGTGTCACGGAGATTGACCGCTGTGCCGTCCGCGCCGAGCACCTCGACGTTCAGGCAGAGCGACTGCATCTCTTTCATGAGCACCTTGAACGACTCGGGGATGCCGGGCTCGGAGATGTTCTCGCCCTTCACGATCGCCTCGTACACCTTCACGCGGCCGAGGATGTCGTCGGACTTGATCGTCAGCAGCTCCTGCAGCGCGTATGCGGCGCCGTAGGCCTCGAGGGCCCACACCTCCATCTCACCGAAGCGCTGGCCGCCGAACTGCGCCTTGCCACCCAGCGGCTGCTGCGTGATCATCGAGTACGGACCGGTCGAGCGTGCGTGGATCTTGTCATCCACGAGGTGGTGCAGCTTCAGGATGTACATGTAGCCGACCGAGATCGGTGCCGGGAACGGCTCGCCGGAGCGGCCGTCGTACAGCGTGGTCTTGCCGGTGGCGTCGATCAGTCGGTCGCCGTCGCGGGTGACCAGCGTCGAGTCCAGCAGACCGGCGATCTCCTGTTCGTGCGCACCGTCGAACACCGGGGTGGCCACCTTCGTGCCGGCGGGCGCCTGACGGGCGACCTCGGGCAGCTCCATGGCCCACTCGGGGTTGCCCTCGATCTTCCAGCCCGTCTGGGCGATCCACCCGAGGTGGATCTCGAGCACCTGGCCGAAGTTCATGCGACCGGGAACACCCAGCGGGTTCAGGATGATGTCCACCGGCGTGCCGTCGGCGAGGAACGGCATGTCCTCGACCGGCAGGATGCGCGAGATGACACCCTTGTTGCCGTGACGGCCCGAGAGCTTGTCACCGGCGGTGATCTTGCGCTTCTGGGCGATGTAGACCACGACGCGGCGGTTCACGCCGCTGCCGAGCTCGTCGTCGCCGTCCTCGGCGTTGAACTCCTTGACCGCGATGACCGTGCCCTCTTCACCGTGCGGCACCTTCAGCGACGTGTCGCGCACCTCGCGGCTCTTCTCGTTGAAGATCGCGCGCAGCAGGCGCTCCTCGGCCGACAGCTCGGTCTCACCCTTCGGAGTGACCTTGCCGACCAGGATGTCGCCGGGGCGCACCTCGGCGCCGATGCGGACGATTCCGCGGTCGTCGAGGTCCTTGAGCAGGTCCGGGCTGACGTTGGGCAGGTCGCGGGTGATCTCCTCCTTGCCGAGCTTCGTGTCGCGGGCGTCGACCTCGTACTCCTCGATGTGGATCGAGGTGAGGGTGTCGTCCTTCACGATGTTCTGGCTGAGGATGATCGCGTCCTCGTAGTTGTAGCCCTCCCACGGCATGAACGCCACGAGCAGGTTCTTGCCCAGGGCCAGCTCGCCGTTCTCGGTGGCGGGGCCGTCGGCGATGACTTCGCCGACCTCGATGCGCTCGCCGGCCGAGACCACGACGCGCTGGTTGTAGCAGGTGCCCTGGTTGGAACGGTCGAACTTGCGCAGGTAGTACTCGTCGATGCCGCCTTCGTCCAGCTGCACGGCGACCTTGTCGGCCGAGACCTCGGAGACGACACCGGCGCCGCGCGCGGTGATCACGTCACCGGCATCGATCGCGGTGTAGCCCTCCATACCGGTGCCGACCACGGGCGACTCGCTGCGCAGCAGCGGCACCGCCTGACGCTGCATGTTGGCGCCCATGAGCGCGCGGTTCGCATCGTCGTGCTCGAGGAACGGAATGAGCGAGGTGGCCACCGACACCATCTGGCGGGGCGAGACATCCATGTACCCGATGTCACCGGCGTGGAACAGGTCGACCTCGCCGCCCTGGCCGCGACGTGCCAGCACGCGCTCCTCGGCGAACGAGCCGTCCTTGGTCAGCGGGGCGCCGGCCTGGGCGACGATGTAGTCGTTCTCTTCGCTGGCGGTCAGGTAGTCGATCTGCTCGGTGACCTTGCCCTCGACCACGCGGCGGTACGGCGTCTCGATGAAGCCGAACGCGTTGATGCGCGCGAACGACGCGAGCGAACCGATCAGGCCGATGTTCGGGCCTTCCGGCGTCTCGATCGGGCACATGCGACCGTAGTGAGAGGGGTGCACGTCACGGACCTCGACGCCGGCGCGCTCACGCGACAGGCCGCCGGGGCCCAGCGCCGAGAGACGGCGCTTGTGGGTCAGACCCGCCAGCGGGTTGTTCTGGTCCATGAACTGCGACAGCTGCGAAGTGCCGAAGAACTCCTTGATCGCCGCGACCACGGGGCGCACGTTGATCAGGGTCTGCGGCGTGATCGCCTCGATGTCCTGCGTGGTCATGCGCTCGCGCACGACCCGCTCCATGCGCGACAGTCCCGTGCGCACCTGGTTCTGGATCAGTTCGCCCACCGCGCGGATGCGACGGTTGCCGAAGTTGTCGATGTCGTCGATGTCGAGGCGGATCTCGACATCCTTGCCGTTGCGGCGACCCTCGAAGGTCACGTCACCGCGGTGCAGGCGGACGAGGTACTTGATCGTGGCGACGATGTCCTCGACCGTGAGCACCGAATCGCTCAGCGGCTTCTCGAGACCCAGCTTCTGGTTGATCTTGAACCGGCCGACCTTGGCGAGGTCGTAGCGCTTCGGGTTGAAGTAGAAGTTGTCCAGCAGCGCGCGGGCGGCCTCAGCGGCCACCTGCTCGCCCGGGCGCAGCTTGCGGTAGATGTCGCGCAGCGCGTCTTCCTTGGTGAGGATCGTGTCCTTGCTGAGCGTGTCCTCGATCGACTCGAAGCCGGCGAACTCGTTCAGGATGTCTTCGCTGGTCAGACCCAGCGCCTTCAGGAACACCGTCACCGACTGCTTGCGCTTGCGGTCGATGCGCACACCCACCTGGTCGCGCTTGTCGACCTCGAACTCGAGCCACGCACCGCGGCTCGGGATGATGCGCGAGGAGACGATGTCCTTGTCACTGGTCTTGTCGGGCGTCTTGTCGAAGTACACGCCGGGCGAGCGCACGAGCTGCGAGACGACGACGCGCTCGGTGCCGTTGATGATGAACGTGCCCTTGCCCGTCTGCAGCGGGAAGTCGCCCATGAAGACCGTCTGGGTCTTGATCTCACCGGTCTGGTGGTTCATGAACTCGGCCTCGACGTACAGCGGGGCGGCGTAGGTCTTGCCGCGCTCCTTGCACTCTTCGATCGAGTACTTCTCGGGCTCGAGATACGGGTTGGTGAAGCTCAGCTGCATCGTCTCGCTGAGGTCTTCGATCGGGGAGATCTCCTCGAAGATCTCCTCGAGGCCGCTGAGCTCGGGCACGCCGCTGCGACCGGTCGCCTTGGCATCGGCGACGCGCGCCTTCCACGCGTCATTGCCGATGAGCCAGTCGAACGACTCGGTCTGCAGTGCGAGCAGATCCGGGACGGTCAGCGTGTCGGAGATCTTGGCGAACGAGAGGCGGGATGCTCCGCGTCCGTTCTTCGGGGTGGTGGTGGATGCGTTGGGCGCAGCAGCCAAGGGGATAACCTCCATGAGCCCTGTTCAGGCTTCGGTTCCTTGTCGACAGGTGGCGTGCTCTCGTACCCGAACCCTGCGCGCCACACGTCGCCGCCCATCGGATCACGTTTCGCCGGAAACGCATCCCTCGGGACACAGCGGGGGCACACAGGCACAGCCGACCACCATATGAAGGCAGGGGGAACCAGAGCGCAACTACCAACTATACGACGAACGACGCGCCATGTCCAGCCGGATTCTTGACGAGTTCCCGATACTGCGGTATAACCCGGCGCCCGCCCTCGGCATTCCGTCGCGCCTCGGCATCCCGTCAAAATCATATGATCTCGACGCGGACACACGAGTTTTGCGTCAATTGGATGTGCACGCGTCGAACACACATGATTTCGACCAAGCGGGGCGGACGATCACGAGCGGACGAGCGCGATCGCCTGCGGCCGCGTGCGCACGCCGAGCTTCGCGAAGATCGCGTTGACGTGCGTCTTGACAGTCGCGACACCGATATAGAGGTGCGCGGCGATCTCGGGATTCCCTCTCAGCCCGTTGCACCCTGCGGGTCCGCGCTCGGATCCTGCGTGCCAGCACCGTAGCGCTGGAGCCCGCTCCGGTCCATAATGTGCTGAACGACTGGGGACTCGTGACTGGGGAATCATGACCGGGGAAACGTCTGTCATCCGCACGCCCGATCAGCGGATCCGCGTGTTCGTCAGCTCCACACTGCATGAGCTGGCGAATGAGCGCGTGGCCGCGCGCGCGGCCATCGAGAGGATGCGCCTGGCGCCGGTGATGTTCGAGTTGGGAGCGCGGCCGCATCCGCCCCGCTCCCTGTACCGCGCCTACCTCGACCAGAGCGACGTGTTCGTGGGGATCTACGCCGACAGCTACGGCTGGGTCGCCCCCGGGGAGGAGATCTCGGGCCTCGAAGACGAGTACGTCCTGGCACCGCCCGCGATGCCGAAGCTTATCTACGTGCGTCGCAGCCAGCAGCGCGAAGACCGGCTCGCGCAGCTGATCGAGCGGATCCAGCGCGACGACACCGTCGCGTATCTGCCGTTCGACGATGCCTCACAGCTCGAAGAGCAGATCGCCGCCGATCTCTCGTCGCTGCTCGCCGAGCGGTTCGAGCAGTCCCGTCGCACCACCGACGAGCCCGAGCCGGCGTCGACCGACCCGCTGCTGTCGCGGGTGCCCGTGCCCTACACGACCACGATCGGCCGGGAGGACGACATCGCTGCGGTGCGGGAGATGTTGACGAGCACCCGGAACCGCACCGTGAGCCTCATCGGCCCGGGCGGCGTCGGCAAGAGCCGGCTCGCGATCGAGGTCGCGCGGTCGGCGCAGGACCTGTTTCCCGACGGCGTCTATTTCGTTCCGCTCGAGGGCGTGTTCGAGGCCGAACTGCTGCTGCCCACCATCGCGCATGCGCTGGGCGTGCGCGACAACGGAGAGGCGGCGCTCGAGGAACGAATCTCGCGGGCCCTGGCCGATCGCCGCGTGCTGGTCGTGCTCGACAATTTCGAGCAGATCGTGGATGCCGCACCCGTCCTGGTGCAGCTGTACTCGGTCGCAGCCAGTGCCCAGTTTCTGGTCACGAGCCGCATCGTGCTGCGCATCCGGGGCGAACAGGTCCACGAAGTGCGCGCGCTGCCCGTGCCCGAGGCATCCGGGACCCTCGAGCGGGCCCGCGATTCGGCGGCCTGCGCACTGTTCGTCGACCGCGCGCGAGCGGCCGATGCGACGTTCGCACTCACCGAAGAGAATGCGGCCGACGTGGTCGCGATCTGCCGTGCACTCGAGGGACTGCCGCTGGCGATCGAGCTGGCCGCCGCCAAAGCGCGGCTGCTCACTCCGCACGGCATCGCCGAACGCCTCGACCAGAGCCTGCCGCTGCTGACGGCCGCGGTGCGCGACCTGCCCGAGCGGCATCGCACGATGCGCGCGACGATCGAGTGGAGCGTGAGCCTGCTCGCACCCGACGACCGCGAGCTGCTCGAGTCTCTCGGGGTGTTCGGCCGCCGGTTCACCCTCGACGCCGTCGAGGCGCTGTCGGTCGGGCGGCCCTGGGAGGGACGCGTCATCGAGGGCCTGGCCGTGCTCGTGGACGGATCGCTCGTGAGGCAGACCGACCTGGGCGGCCGGTCGGTCTATTCGCTGCTGACGATCATGCGCGAATACGCGATCGGCCGCTTGAAAGATCGCGGCGAGATCGCCGCGATGCGCCTGGCGTACGCCGACCACTATGCGGCGCTCGTGCGTCGGCTGGCGCCGGGGCTTCGCGGATCGGCGCAGGCCGACGCCGTCGCAGAGCTCGGCCTCGAGCTGCCCAACCTTCGCGGCGCGATCCGCCACCTGGTCTTCACCGACCGGCTCGACGACGCCGCCGACTTCGCGTGGAGCCTGCTGATCTATTGGTGGATCGCCGGTTTTCTCGCCGAAGTGCGGGTATGGATGCTGGAACTGCTCGGCAAGGACAAGCCGATCACCGCGCACAGCCGAGCAGTCGCCTGGTTCTTCGCCCTGTGGGGGCAGATGTGGCAGAACCCGTCGCAGGAGGCGGTCGCAGGACTCGCCGAATGCGCACGGCTGTTCACCGAGAGCGGCGACGAGGATGCCGCCGCCATGGCCGAGGCGGCACGCGCGACCGCACGGGTGCAGCTGCCCGATCCCGATCTCGAGACCGCCGAGACGGAGCTGCTCGCGGCGTTCGAGCGGCTGGAGGGCCTGGACAACACGTGGGCGCAGGGCATCACGCAGGTCTCGCTCGGACGCCTGGCGTGGGTGCGCGGGTCGCTGGATGACGCGCTGTCTCACTTCAATCGCGCGATCGACCTCGCAAAGGCCTGCGGCGACCTGTTCACGCTGTCGGTCGCCGGCAACCAGACGGGGCGCCTGCTGCTCGCGCAGCGCGACGCGGATGCCGCCGAGCAGGTGTTCGACGGCACGCTGCTCGATTCGGTGCACCTGCATTTCGACGAGGGCGTCGCCTATGGGCTCGAGGGGATGAGTGGAGTGGCCGCGCTGCGCGACGACCCCGAGCGGGCGGGACTGCTCTCGGCCGCGGCCGCCGCGATCCGGCATCGCATCGGCATCTTCGACGTCGATGCGTTCACGGTGCACCTGGCGCTGCTGGACGAACAGCGCGCCGCGCACCCGGCGGCGTTCGAGAGCGCCGCGCAGCGCGGCGCCGAGCTCACTCTGGCCGAGGCCGTCGCCCTGGCACTGCCCGAATCCGCGCGGGCCGAAGCGGCCGTTGCGCTCGCGCGCTGGTAGCGACCGGTCCGTTCGCCGTCGGGCGTGTCAGATCGGGCGCGCATGCCGGAATCGGATGCCGGTGCCCGGCCGCGCCTGCGCGAGCAGGTCGAGGCCCGCATCGGTCACGACGCCGATCACCGGGTAGCCGCCGGTGACCGGCCCGTCGGCCATCAAGATCACCGGGCCCGCGCCCGGCGGCACCTGGATCGCTCCCGGGACCATCCCTTCGCTGGGCAGTTCGGCGCCCGGCCGCTCGCGGGCGAGCACGGGCCCGTCGAGCCGGATGCCGACGCGGTCGGCATGATCAGTGACCGTCCACACCGCGTCGAACAGCGCCGCCCGCGCCGCCGCCGTGAACCAGTCGGCGCGCGGGCCGGGGGCCACGACGACCTCGAGGTCGTCGGCGGGAGGGACCGCCATCACGGGCTCGGCCGGCGGGATGGGCGTGGATGCCGCATCCCCCGTGTGCACGTCATCCCCTGCACGCAGCGCCTCGGGACCCACGCCTGCCATCGTGTCGGTCGCACGGGAGCCGGCGACCGGGCGCGCCTCGATCCCGCCGCGTACGGCGAGGTAGGCACGCGCGCCGTGCGCGAGCCAGTCCACGTGCAGTTCGGTTCCCGCCGGCCAGTGCACGGCCTCGTACGGGTCGGCCTCGTGCCCGCCGACGCGGATCGGCCCCCACCCCCCGGTGACGGCGATCCACGCGTCACGGCGCGCGAGCGCGCGCAGGCCGCCCATCGTGATCTCGAGGGCTGCGGCATCCTCTCGGTTGCCGACCAGACGATTCGCCGCGCGCAGTGCGCTCCGGTCGAGAGCCCCCGAAACGGCGACGCCCTGGCCGGCCCGCCCGGGCCGCCCCAGATCCTGCACCGTGGTGAGCAGACCGGGCTCGATGATGCGGAACGCCGGCTCCCCCTCCGCGTCCGTCGCGGCATGCGCGCCCCCTGCCTCCCCGCGGCCGCCTCGGCCGTGAGGGTACAACTCAGCGTCGAGGGTATGGGTATCGCCCGCACCTTCGTCGGCCAGTCGTACCCTCACAGTTGCGGGCTGGTCGTCGCCGCCGGGGCCGCCGGGGGCGGACAGGGCGGACGGGGCCGAGTGTGCCGCGCGGCGCTCGGAGAACCGCACCCGCGCGCCAGGCGGCAGCAGCACCGGGTCGGCGGCGTCGGGGTCGAACAGCACAGCATCGGTCGACCCGATCAGGCGCCACCCGCCGGGCGTCGAGCGCGGATACGCTCCGCAGAACCCGGCCGCAAGACCCACCGCACCCGGTGGCACTCGTGTGCGCGGGGTCTCGAGCCGCGGAACGTCGAACGGCCAGTCGTCGCTGACGAGGTAGCCGAAGCCGGGAGCGAATCCCGTGAACGCCACGGTCCACACCGCCGCGGAGTGCTGCTGCACGAGCGCAGCGACGCTCAGACCCAGCAGCTCGGCGGTCGCGGCAAGGTCCGGTCCGTCATAGACGATCGGCAACTCGATCTCGGTGGCTGCGGGGGGCGCGGCATCCTGCGCGGGCGATGCATCGAGCAGCTCGAGCCGCGCGCGCACGTCGGCCAGCGCGCCGCGCGCGGTGTGCACCAGCACCGTGCGGGCGGCCGGAACGATGTCGACGATGCCGGAGATGCGGGATGCCGCGACCCGCGCGCGCAACGCCAGCACAGCGTTGATCTCACGGGCATGGGCCGCCGGCGCGGCAGAAGCGGCGGCATCGGCCGAAGCGGCGGCACCGGCCGAAGCGGCGGCACCGGCAGAGTCGTCACCGGCAAAACGGGCAGCATCGGCACCCACGCCCGCATCGGCGGCCCCCTGCTCGACCTCGAGCAGCAGGCCTCGATCTCCGAACGGAAGGACGCGCATCGCGATCACCAGGGTGCGCGCACGACGATGCCGGCAGCGTCCAGCGCGGTGCGCACCGCGCGCGCCATCATGATGGATTCGGGAGTGTCTCCGTGCAGGCACAGGGATGCAGCATCCACCCGAACGGGCGTGCCGTCGACCGCCTCGACCTCGCCGCCGAGCACCAGCTGCACGGCTCGCGCGGCCACTTCGTCCGGATCGTGCAGCAGGTCCCCGGGCTCGCCCCGCGGCACGAGCAGGCCGTCGGCACGGTAGCCGCGATCCAGGAACGCCTCGGCGAAGAACGGCAGGCCGGCGGCGGCAGCGGCTTCGGCCAGCGCCGAACCCTGCGCGAGGATCGGCACCGCACGGCCGAGTCCATCGCTGAGCTCGGCCACCGCCTGTGCGACGGCTTCGGCCGTACTCGCGTCGGCCCCGGCGCGGTGATAGAGCGCGCCGTGCGGTTTGACGTACCGGATGTCGGCGCCCGCGCCGGCGAGCGCGTCGAGCTGTTCGGCCACCACCGAACGCAGCGCCACCAGCCCCATCGGCATGACCGCCCGGCCGAAACCCGCCCGATCCGGGTAGGACGGGTGCGCACCCACGACAACGCCGGTGCGCCCCGCGCGCAGGGCTGCGTCGTGCATCGAGGCGGCGTCGCCCGCATGTCCGCCGCACGCGATGCTGGCACTGGAGACCAGGGCGAACATCGCCTCGTCGTCGGCGGTGGGCACACCCTCGACGGTCTCGCCGAGGTCGGCGTTCAGGTCGATCACGTCCACATACCCACGGTAACGCGGGGCCCTGGCGGCGGGGTGTGCACAACTCCGGCAGAATCGCTCCGAATCGCATGCAGATCGCCCGATCCGGCCCTGGATGCCCCGGATCACCGGAGTTGTGCACCCGCGACGTCGGCGCCGACCGGCGAGGCCGGTACGGTTGCCCCGTGGGCAGGACCAGACAGCGCGCGGACGACGCGCCGCACGCACGACTGAGCGACGGGACGATCGCCCGCGTGATCCCGAGCCCCTTCACCACCGGGTTCGAGCTCATGGTCGGCGAGACCCCGCAGTCGCACGTCGACCTCGACGACCCGACCCACCTGCACTTCGAGTACGTGGCGCGCATGGGTGCCGTGATCGATGAACTGCGCCTGCCCGGCCAGCCGCTGACAGCGGTCCACCTCGGCGCGGGGGCGCTCACGATCCCCCGCTACATCGCCGTCACCCGGCCCGGTTCGCGCCAGCAGGTGATCGAGCTCGAGCCGGCGCTCTGGGACCTGGTGCGCGAAGAGCTGCCGCTGCCGCGCACCGCGACGGTCCGCGTCCGCATCGGCGATGCGCGCGAGGGGCTGGGCCGCCTACCCGCGAGCCTGACCGGCGCCGTCGACCTCGTCGTCTCGGATGTCTACGCCGGCGCGCAGACCCCGGCACACCTGACGACCGTGGAGTTCTACACCGCGGCATCCCGCCTGCTGTCCCCCGAGGGAGTGCTGCTGGTGAACGTCGCCGACGGCGCGGGCCTCGCGCACGCACGCAGCCAGGTCGCCACCGTGCGCGCCGTGCTCGAGCATGTGATCGTGCTGGCCGAGGTGCAGGTGCTCAAGGGTCGACGCTTCGGCAATCTGGTGATCGCCGCGTCGGCGACCCCGCTGCCCACGCAGTGGCTGCCCCGGCTGATGGCGGCCGGCCCCCACCCCGCGAAGGTCGCGCAGGGCCGCGAGATCGACGAGTTCGCCGGCGCTGCGGCACCGGTGACGGATGCCACGGCCCGCCCGTCTCCCAAACCGAGCACGTCGCTGTTCGAGCGCTGACCGCACCGCGCCGACCGCAGCCGAGAGGAGCGGAAAGCCGACGACAGCGCCGCGACAGCGGCGTGAAAGCGCACGTGCGAATGCTGAACGCATGACAACTCTCCACACCGACTGGGCCGTTGAGGCCGACGGGCTCGTGAAGGTGTTCGGGCAGAACCGCGCGGTCGACGGCGTCGACCTGCGCGTGGCCACCGGCACCGTCTACGGAGTGCTCGGTCCCAACGGCGCCGGCAAGACGACCACCATCAACATGCTCGCGACGCTCATGCGCCCGGATGCCGGCACGGCCCGGATCTTCGGCCACGATGTCGTCCGCTCCCCGCAGATCGTGCGGCAGCTGATCGGGGTGACCGGGCAGTTCGCCTCGGTCGATGAGACGCTCTCGGCCACCGAGAACCTCATGATCTTCGGCCGGCTGCTGGGGCTCTCCCGCGCCGAAGCACGGGTGAAGTCGGGTGATCTGCTCGACAGGTTCGGCCTGGCCGAGGCGGCCAAGCGCCCCCTGAAGAACTTCTCAGGCGGCATGCGCCGAAGGCTCGACCTGGCCGCATCCCTGCTCGCACAGCCGCCGCTGATCTTCCTCGACGAGCCCACGACGGGCCTCGACCCGCGCACGCGCGGCCAGATGTGGGACACGATCCGCGAGCTGGTCGCGACCGGCTCGACCGTGATGCTGACCACGCAGTACCTCGATGAGGCCGATCAGCTGGCCGACCGGATCGCCGTGATCGACCACGGACGGGTCGTGGCCGAAGGCACCGCCGATGAGCTGAAGGCGTCGGTGGGCACCTCGAGCCTGCTGCTGCGCCTGACCGACCCCGCCGACAACGCCGACGCGATGCGCGCCATCGAGCGGGTGCTCGGCGTGCAGCCCACCCTCTCCCCCGAGGCAACGCGCATCACGGCGCCGATGGCCGACGCCGATCGCGTCGCCGAGCTGCTGATCACACTGCGTGACGCCGGCATCCACCTCGACGAGATGAGCGTGCAGAAGCCGACGCTCGACGAGGTGTTCCTGACCATCACCGGACACGACGCCGCCGACCAAGACGACGCCGCCCTGCAGAAAGAGGAGGTGCCGGCATGAGCACCATCGCCGCATCCCGCATCGTGCCGGCCGCCGAGCGGCGGCTGTCCAACCGCACGAGCCTGAGCCAAGGCATCCAGAACACGTTCACGATGGCCTATCGGGGCCTCGTGAAGATCCGGCGCACGCCCGAGCAGCTGATCGACGTCACGGTGCAGCCCATCATCTTCACCCTGATGTTCGCGTACCTGTTCGGCGGCGCGATCGCCGGCAACGTGCAGAGCTACCTTCCGGTGCTGATCCCGGGAATCCTCGTGCAGACCGTCATCACGACCTCGGTCGTGACCGGCACGCAGCTGCGTGAAGACATGGACAAGGGAGTGTTCGACCGCTTCCGGTCGCTGCCGATCGCACGCATCGCGCCGCTGTCGGGGGCACTGCTGGCCGACACCGTCCGCTATGCGATCGCCACGACGCTCACGTTCACGATGGGCATCATCATGGGCTACCGCCCGGCCGGCGGCCTCGGCAGCCTGGTGCTGGCCGGCATCCTGGTCATCGCCTGCTCGTGGGCGATCAGCTGGATCTTCGCGTTCTTCGGGGTCATCGCCCGCACCGCTTCGAGCGTGCAGGGCATCTCGATGATCGTGCTGTTCCCGCTGACGTTCTTCTCGAACGCGTTCGTCGACCCGTCCACGATGCCGCAGTGGCTGCAGTGGTTCGTCAACGTCAACCCGGTCTCGCACCTGGTCACCGCCGTGCGCGAGATCGCCAACGGCACGGCGATCACCGGGGACGTGTGGGTGTCGCTGCTCGGTGCCGCCGTGATCGTCGCGGTGTTCGCGCCGCTGACGGTGCGCGCCTACATGCGCAAGGCCTGACCGCGCGCTGCCGGGTGAGGCTGAGGGGTGGATGCTGCAGCATCCACCCCTCAGCGCGTCACCGGATCGCCGAGCACGACGAGCGCCTGCGTCAGCAGCGCACGGCGGTCGAGGGTGGATGCCGCAGCCCGGGCCGCGGCGATCCGCTGCACACCGACGAGGGCGGTGGCCCGAGCGTCGTGCTCGCCGTGCCGCATGCTCGGCAGATCCTGCCGGGCCCCGAGCAGCTCCCCCAGCACGAGCGCCTCGACACCGCGCTCGACCAGACCTGCATCGTGCATCGCCCAGGACGACCACGCCGCCAGGACGGTTCCGAGCACGGGACGGTCGGTCGCGCCCCGGCGCATGCGCACCATGGCGAGCGTCCTGCCGCGCAGCCGGCGCGCCCACTGCGCACGGTTCTCTGCCGTGGTCAGCCCGTCGAACACCATCGCCGAGAGGGCACCGCCCATCGCAATGAGAAACCATGGCGAGCCGCGCAGGCGGGCAGACCCGAACTTCGCGAGAGCGCGCTCGAACTGCGCGGCGGCGGTCTGACGGTCTCCTTGGCCGCGGGCGATCTCGGCCAGACCGTACACGCCGATCGCGGCGGACTCCTGACCGTCTTCGTCCCTCTCGCTCGTGCCGGCCATCTCGGCGAATATCGTGCGCGCGAGCGCGGGCTCGCCCACCGTCATGACGTTCATCGCACGCAGCCAGGTCAGCTGCCGCTGCTGATCGACGGCGCCGAACGAGCCGTAGCCCGCGTCCGCACGATCGATCCACTCCAGCGCGAGGTGCGCCTGTCCGGACTGGCTGGCCAGCTGCGCGACGGTCGCGGCGGCCATGGCTGCGAACCACTCCGCGCCCGTCTGCGCCGCGAGGCCTTCGATGCGCAGGGCCGCCTCGAGGGCGCGGTCGATGCGGCCGTCGTTCTCGGCCAGTTGCGACAGGAGCGACTCTCCGACCAGACGCGTAGCCGGTTCCGGAGCCTCCCGCAGGGTGTCCAGCACGTCGAGGACGGGCTCGACGTCGCCGTTCGTCCAGGTCGAAACCGTCGCTGTGAGGGCCTCGGCGAGGGCGCCGACCACAGGGGTCATCTGCGGGCGGTGTCGGCGCAGCAGTCGCAGCCGGGCGATGAATCGCGCCGCGCGCAGATCGGCGCCGAACTGCGCGCCGAACTGCGCCATGAAGGCCCCGACCAGCAGCACCACGGCGAGCGCATCGGCGGTCACATCGCCTTCGCGGACCTGCCCGGCCGCGTCCAGCGCTGTGCCGACGAACGACGTCATCTCGGTCAGGGCACCCCGCACCATCCACGACAGCCCGAGCAGCGCGAACACCTCCACCGCCGTGGGGTGGTCGCCGCGATCGATCGCACGTCGCAGCGCCGCGATCAGGTTGTCGTGTTCGGCGCGCACGTCGGCGTGCGACGCGCGCTCGAACGCATGGCCGAGGTGGCTGTCGGCGAATCCGCGCGCCCAGACGGTCACGGCATCCCACGCGTCGTCGACGCCGTCCGGCTCGTCGGCCAGTCGCACCAGAGCGTACTCGCGGATCGTCTCGAGCATGCGGAACCGCACGGTCGAGGGCTCTTCGACCACGAGCAGCAGCGACTGCGACACGAGCCGGTCCAGGACGTCGTCGACGTCCGCGCCGAGCACAGCCGACGCGGTCTCGGCACTGAACCCGGCCGGCAGCACCGAGAGTGTGGCCATGGCGCGCTGGGCCGCGGCATCGAGCAGATCCCAGCTCCAGCCGATCACCGCTTCGAGCGTGCGGTGCCGCTCGGGCGCGGCGCGGTCTCCGCTGGTCAGCAGTGCGAAACGATCCTGCAGCCGCTGCTCGATCTGCTCGGGAGTCATCGTGCGCACGCGTGCAGCGGCCAGTTCGATCGCCAGCGGCAGCCCGTCGAGATGACTGCACAGTCGCGTGACGACCTCCGGGCGCAGGGATGCCGCGGGACGCACCGCCCGCGCACGCTCGAGGAACAGCAGCACGGCCGGAGAATCGGCGCCCTGCGCGGCCAGCGGCGCCAGTGGATACACGGCCTCGCCCGCGATCGCCAGCGGGGCACGGCTGGTCGTGAGCACGCGCAGCGATGGGACGGCCGCCAGCATGTCGGCCACCCATGCCGCGACGCCGTCGATCACCTGCTCGCAGTTGTCGAGCACGAGCAGCGTGGCCTGCTCGCCCAGCAGGCCCGCCAGACGCGCACGCAGGTCCGGCCGCATCCGCATGTCGGCCAGGGGCCCTCCCGGCGACGCTTCGCTGATGCCCAGCGCCGTCGCGACGGCCGGAGCCACATCGTCGTCGGCGCGCACGCCGGCAAGAGGGACGACAACCACAGCGGGCACGTCGGAGGCGGCCGCCACCGCCTGCGCGAGCCGCGTCTTGCCCAGCCCGCCGGTGCCCAGCAGGGTCGTCACCCGCGCACGCTGCAGCAGGGAGCCCACCGCCGCCAGATCGCCGGCGCGACCGTACAGCTCATTGGGGGCGGCGCGCACGCCGATGCGCACGCGAGGACGCAGCGCGGTGGACTGGGCCTTCAGCAGTGCCGCGTTCAGACCGGTGAGCGCCTGTCCCGGGTCGGATCCCAGGTCCTCGCGCAGCCGGGCTCGCAGCCGGGCGAACGCCTCGAGCGCTTCGCCCGTGCGTCCGGCATCGGCCAGAGCCCGCATGAGCTGCTCGTGCACACTCTCGTCATAGGGGTGCGCGTCGGCCAGCGCACCGAGCAGACGCGCCGCCTCGCCATGCCGGCCGGTCGCGCGCAGACCCTGCACCCGACGGTCGTCGAGGCGCGCTCGCAGCGAGGCGGCGGCATCCCGCAGCTCTTCTGCCACCGGCGCGGGCTGCACGTCTGCACCCGGTTCACCGCTCCACACGGCCGTCGCCTCGTCCAGCAGGGGCAGCGGGTCATCGCCGCGCGCGAGGACGTCCCCCGCAGAGGCGATCAGACGCTCCGCCTCGGCGAGATCGGTGTCGACGTCGCCCAGCGCATAGCCGCCGGGCGTGCTGCGAACGACGTCGGCGCCGAGCACCGAGCGCACGCGCGAGACGATCGTCTGCAGCGCCGCGCGCGGGTTCTTCGGCGGCTCGTCGCCCCAGATCGCGTCGGTCAAGGCATCCACCCCGCGACCGGAGCCTCCACCCAGCGCAAGCGAGGCCAGCAGCGCCCGGGCGGTCGCGCCGGTGACCTCGATGGCACGACCATCGGCGGCCTGCGCGACGATCGGCCCCAGCACGGCCACGCGCACGCGGCCGCGCCCGCGCCGGGCATCGTGCGTCACAGAGGCCGCCTCGTGCATCACAGAGCGAGCCTAGCGACCGGGTTCGGACCACGGCGACGGAGGTGTGTCGGCATGCGTCGCGATGTCCGGCGAGTCCGGCGCTGCCCCGGCGACATGTCGGGCACACTGGAGAAGGGTCGGGTGCGAAGGGAGTGGACGATGAGCTTTATCCAGGGGTATGACCCCGAGACATTGCGCGAGATCGTCGACCCCGTCCGTTGCCAGGAACGACTGGGCGAGATCGAGGGGCTGCGCAGCCTGCCCGACCTGCTCGAACGGGTGTGGCTGTTGAAGGTGCTCGACCGACTCGACGAGGCGCTGGATGTCGCCGAGCACGCCGTGCGCGAAGCGCGCATGGCCGGCACCCGCAAAGACCTGCTGCGCGCGCGCATCCTGCATGCCACGGTGCTGCAGTACCGCGGATCGTATGCGGCGGCCATCGCTGAGATCACCACGTGCGCCGCCGAGGCCGAAGGCCAGGGCTGGCCCGGCATCGCCGCGTTCGCCCATCAGCACCGCGGCAAGACCTACTTCGACGTCGGCGACTACGAGGCGGCGCGCGCCGATTTCAAGCGCGAGCTGTTCCTGCGCCAAGACGCCGGCGCCACCGAGCAGCAGCTGCAGTCGACCTTGCATGCGGTGGATGCCGCAGACCGGCGCCGCGTCGAATCCTCGATCGCCGTCTGAGCCCGTGCACGTCTTCGTGTCGTAGGTGTGTGCTTGTGTCGGGCCATGTCTGATCTGCAGAGGGTGCGCACCTGGGCGGACGCACTGATCACCCTCCATCTGGACGACTCGTGGTCGTTCGCGTTCGACAACGCCAAACGACGCGCCGGGCTGTGCAACTACACGCAGAAGCGCATCAGCGTCTCGCGCTACCTCGCCGCCCGCTATGACGACGACACCAATCATCAGACGCTGCTGCACGAGATCGCGCACGCGCTGGCCGGACCCGCCGCCGGGCACGGCTCGTCGTGGAAGCGGGTGGCCCGCGAGCTCGGCTACGTCGGCGGCACGACGCACGACGGAGAGACAGCGACCGAACTTGCCCCGTGGGTGGGAGTGTGCCCGGCCGGGCACACCGCGTACCGCCACCGGAAGCCCACTCGCCAGACCTCGTGCGTGAAGTGCGCACCGCACTTCGATCAGCGTCACCTGTTCACGTGGACCCACCGCGACATCACCCCGGCCACGCGCCTGGCCGCGCTGACCCCGCGCTGACCGGTTTCACCGCGAATCCCCTGTCTCAGCGAGCGTGACGGGGGCGAGGGCGCGCGGGGCGGGGGCGGGGCGCGGGCGGGGCGGGCGGGATCGAGGCGGGCGGGATCGAGGTCAGCCCGCGAACCGCACGAATTCCCCGGCGCGCAGCACGGGCACGACGTCGTCGGCGTCGATCTCAGCGGCATGCAGCACGTCGTCGCGCAGGCCGCGCTCGACCAGCTCCTGGCCCGATCCGCCGGCCAGCAGCAGATGCCGGACGGCGCCGCGAAGGGCCCGGAACGCCTCGCAGGCCACCGCCGCTTCGGGCGAAGAGTGGTCGATGCCGAGGTCGACGAGTGCCGCGACGACCGCCCCGGCCCCGAGCTGATCTTCGATCGCGAAGCGCGCGGATGCGGCATCCGCCCCCTCGCCCGCCGGAAGCACCGCCACGCGCACGCGACCGCCGCGGCGGTGCTGCTCGGCGAGGATCCACTGCGCGACCGCACGGGCGTTGCGCAGGCATCCCGCCACGACCACCGCACCGGCAGCGGAGGAGCGGTCACGGGAGCCGCCGCCGTCGGCGACGAGGGCACCGGATGCCGCAGCCGCCAGCGGCGCGCCGTTGACCGAGGCGCTGCCGGCCAGGGGCAGCGCGCGGCCTGCGGCTGCGGCATCCACCGCCTGTGTGCTCAAGCGCAGCACATCGACCACGACCACGATGTCGACCGGCGCGAGACGGGCCAGGCCATCGACGCCCCAATCGAGCGCGACCTGGAAGAAGGACTGATCGAACGGTGAAGCGGCGGGGTCGGACACGCCGAAAGCCTACGGTGCGAGACTCGGAGCATGCGCATTCTGCTCAAGTTCGTCATCGACTGCGATGCCGATGCCGCCTGGCGCGCGCTGCACTCGCCGCGAGCGGTGGCCGAGCTCTACGGGCCGCTGGTCACCCTGAATCCGCTCGCGCAGCTGCCGACCTCGTGGCGCACCGGCGACGACGGCGCCGTCGCCCTGTCGCTGGGCGGCGTGGTCCCGCTCGGGCGCCAGCTGATCGATGTCAGCGATCTCGAGCGCGAGCATCACGGGCAGCGCGTGCGCATTCTGCGCGACACCGGCATCCCGCTGTCGGGACCGCTGGCGGCCTTGGACGTCTGGGACCACCAGATGGCCGTGAGCCCCGCCGACGGGGACCCCGCCCGCACTCTCTGGCGCGACCGGCTCGTGATCGGCGGCGCCGCCGCGCCCGCGCTGTGGCCGGCGCTGTGGGCGACGTGGCAGTGGCGCGGCGCGCGCATCCGTGCGCTCGCGCCGTCCTGGGCGCACGACCCGCCCGCCCGTCCTCTCCCGGTCGAAATCATGTGATTTCAGCGGCAGCACATGCATTTGACGTCAAGGGCGTGTGTCGCCGCTGAACACACATGATTTCGACACGGGCAGCGGACGCCGGGGCCGCGCACTCCTCAGCGAGGCGGGACCACCGAGGGATGCCGAGACCCGGCTGACTGCGGGCGAACCGGACGCCGCGCCCGAAGCCAGGGCGCGGCGTCCGGGTCCTAGACGGCGAGCGCCTCGACCGGGGTGACCCGTGTGGCCAGCCGCGTGGGCGTCACGGCGGCCGCGAGCGTGAGCGCCGCGGTGGCCAGCACGACGGCGACCACGAGCGTGGCCGGCACGGCGGGCGCGACCAGCCCTGCCTTCGCTCCACCCGGATCGGCGGGCACCGCGCCCAGCAGCGACTGCGCTCCCACCCAGCCGTATGCGATGCCGAGCACGACGCCGCTGACCACCGCGGTGATCGCGATGTGCGCGGCTTCGAGCAGCACGACGCCTCGTACCTGCCGCTGCGTCAATCCGAGCGCCCGCAGAAGTCCGAGCTCGCGCCGACGCTGCACGACCCCGAGGGTGAGCAGGTTGACAAGACCCACCGCGGCGATCACCGCCGAGACGGCGACCAGCCCCATCATGATGCCCGCGAACGTCGTGAGCAGCGCGTCCATCTCCGGCGGCAGAGTGCCCCCCGCCGCCTTCGTCATCACGGCCTTGGCCGACTGCATCGCAACCGCGAACATCGTCACCAGCGTCACCCCGACCACCACCCCGATGGCCATGCGGCTCGAACGCTCCGGGTGGCGCATCGCGTTCTCTGCGGCCAGCCGCGCCACCGCCGAACGGCCGAACAGGCCTCCGACCAGCCGCAGCACCGGCGGCATCACGAGCGTCGCTCCCATCACGATGCCGGTGAACGACAGGATGCCGCCGCCGAAGGCGACGATGACTCCGGCGGGTGAGACCAGCCCGAGCACGACGCCTGCCGCCAGCAGCAGCGCGCCGACGGAGAACAGCGCGATCGCGAACCCGTTGCGCACCGACCTGCGCGCCACCTCATCGGCGCCGGCCTCGGCCGACGAGCCCAGCGCCTGCAGCGGTGTGACCGTGAGCACGCGACGTGAGCCTGCCCACGCGGAAGCCCACGTGGTCAGGGTGACGACCACCGCGGGCGCCACGAGCATCGGCTGCACGAGCGCGTAGTCGAGGTCGGTCAGCGACAGCGCGCGACCGGCCACGGCGACGCCGACGCCGGATGCCGCCACCCCCACGACCAGCCCCGCCGCCGCACCGATCGCCCCGAGGATCAGTCCCTGCCGGGCCACCTCTCCGCGCTGCGAGCGCGCGGACGCGCCGATCAGCCGCAGCAGGGCGATCTGCCGGGTGCGCCCGGCCACCACTGTGGAGAAGGTGTTCGCCGTCACGATCGAGGCCACATACACGGCCACCCCGACCAGGATGAGGGTCAGGAAGCTCAGCACGAAGGCCAGCGTCCCGCTGCCGCCGATGTACGGATCGGCCCGCAGCATGGCGGCGATGTAGCCGGTGGCGGCCACCAGGATCACGGAGAACGCGGTTGAGATCGCCGAGACCAGGATGCTGGCACCCATCCCCCGTTCGCGCAGCCAGTGCCGGTCCTGGCCCCCGGTCACGCCGCGGGCGCTCACGCCGGCACCTCCTCGGCTGAAGCGAGGGGCGATGCTGCAGCATTCCGGGTGTCTGGGGTGTGGGGGTGCGACTGCTGGCCCAGCTCGGCCGACAGCATGTAGCTCGAGATCTCTTCGGCGCTCTGGCGGGGCTTGTCAGCCACGATGCGCCCATCGCCGAGGAACAGCACCCGGTCGGCGTGGGCGGCGGCCACCGGGTCGTGGGTGACCATCGCGATCGACTGCCCGTGCTCGGTGCTGGCCGCGCGCAGCAGCCCGAGCACCTCGCGGCTCGAGCGCGAGTCGAGGTTGCCCGTGGGCTCATCGGCGAAGACCAGGTCGGGTGCCGTGGCCAGCGCCCGGGCGATCGCGACCCGCTGCTGCTGGCCGCCGCTGAGTTCGTGCGGACGGTGCGTGAGTCTGTCGGCAAGCCCCAGCGAGTCGATCAGGCCGTCGATGCGCGACCGCTCCAAGGCCGACGGGGCACGCCCGTCCAGATCGATCGGCAGCCGGATGTTGCCGATCACGTCCAGGGTCGGTACGAGGTTGAACGCCTGGAACACGAACCCGATGCGACGACGGCGCAGCACGGTCAGCTCGACGTCGCCCAGACCGGTGATCTCGGTGTCGCCGACCCACGCGCGCCCGTCGGTGGCGGCATCCAGCCCCGCCATGATGTGCATCAGCGTCGACTTGCCCGAACCGGACGGGCCCATGATCGCGGTGAATTCGCCGCGCCGGATTCCGACGGTCACCCCGTCCAGTGCCTGTATGCGCCCCGCACCGCTGCCGTACGTCTTGGTCAGTCCCTGCACGCGGGCGGCGAGCCCCATTTCGGTGGATGTGATCTGCATGCCATCGACGTTAGGGATGCGGCATCCTCGCCCGCATCGGTCTGCAGAGGGCTCGTGCGTACATCGCGAGGATGATTCGCCGGACCGGGCACGTCACCCGGAGCGGGGCACGTCACCCGGACCGGGCACGTCATCCGGAGCGGGGCCGCGCGCTCAGTCCTCGGGGCGCTGGTGGGTGGACACGGCGATGCGGTTCCACACGTTGATGGCCGCAATGGCCGCCAGCAGCGCACCGAGCTCGGGCTCGGTGAATGCGGAGTGCGCGGCATCCCACACCTCGTCCGACACCCCGCCCTGTGAGATCAGCGTGACCTGCTCGGTCAGCGCCAGAGCCGCGCGCTCGCGTGCGGTGAACCGGTCATCGACCTCGCGCCAGGCGCTGAGCACATCCATGCGGGCGGTGGTCTCGCCCGCCGCGCGGGCCTCGCGCGCGTGCATGTTCAAGCAGTATGCGCAGCCGTTGATCTGCGACGACCGCAGTTTCACCAGGTTCACGAGCGACTGTTCCAGCCCGCTCGCACCGATCGCCTTCTCCAGTCCCAGCATCGCCTGCAGGCCCTGGGGAAAGGCCTGATCAAAACGCATCCTCTGCGCAGTCACCCTGATCACTCCTCCATATCGTCGGCGGTATCCGCCACCTCTTCCGGTCTACACCCGCGCGGCGAGGCAGGCTCCGGCGGTCACGCACTCGCCGCATTCGGTGCAGGCCTGATAATCTGCGATGCAGGGACAGAGGTGGGACGATGGCAACTCAAGCGCGCGCAACTGCGGGTATCACAGCCGGCCAGGTGATGACGGCACCGGTGATCACGGTGGGCCCCGAGGCGACCGTCGCGCACATCGCCGAAACCCTGACGGCATCCCGGATCAGCGCCGTGCCCGTCGTCGACGGCTCAGGCACGGTCCTGGGCCTGGTCAGCGAGCTGGATCTGCTCGCGCGCGAAGGCCGGACGGCCAAGGATGTCATGACCACCGCCGTGATCAGCGTCACCAGCGACACCGACCTCGAACAGGTGCGGCGCATTCTGGTGGGTTCGCAGATCCGGCGTGTTCCCGTGTTGTCTTCCGGCCGCCTGGTCGGGATCCTCAGTCGGCACGACCTGGTCGGCCGAATGGTGGAATGGGCGTGCAGCGTCTGCGGAGAAACTGTCCGTGGCGCGCACCCGCCGCTGGTGTGCCCGAAATGCGGCGGAAGCGAGGACCGGTTCACGCTGCAAGAGCAGCCACCCGGACCGTGACGAGGCACGCGGTCACAAGCCGCGATGTTCGGTGAGAGGGATTCACAATGGCCGGACGAACGCAGAATCCACAGCGCAAGGAGGCCGCCGTCGGCGGTTCCACGCGCCCGGATGGTGCGACAACGTCGACACGATCGAAGAAGACGCCCGCCCGTGCGGCGGGCGCTCGCGCGAAGAAGGAGGCCGTTGCTGCGGCACCGGATGTCACCCAGCCCGACGCCGACACACAGATCGACTATCTGCGCGAGATGCTGCTGATCCGCGAGTTCGAGCAGCGCGCAGGCGAGATGTACACGCGCGCCAAGATCGGCGGCTACTGCCACCTGAACCTCGGCGAGGAGCCGACGGTCGTGGGGCTGATGTCGGCGCTGCGCGAGACCGACTACCTGTTCACGAACTACCGTGACCACGGCTATGCGCTCGCGCGTGACATGGGCACAGGGCGCGTGATGGCCGAGCTGTTCGGACGCCAGGACGGCGTCTCGCGGGGCCTGGGCGGCTCGATGCACATGTACGACACCGAGAAGCGCATGCTCGGCGGGTACGGCATCGTCGGCGGTCAGCTGCCGCTGGCCACAGGTGCCGCCCTCGCACTGACCTATCGCGGCGAGCCGGGTCCCGACGCCGAGGCCGTGATGTGCCAGATGGGCGACGGCACCACCAACATCGGCGCGTTCCACGAGTCGCTGAACCTCGCCGCGATCTGGAACCTGCCGATCGTCTACGTCGTGATCAACAACGGCATGGGAATGGCGACCACGGTCGAGGCCGCGTCGGGTGAGCCCGAGCTGTACAAGCGCGGCGCGTCGTATCGCATCCCCGGCCGCCGAGTGAACGGCGACGACCCCGAGGTCGTGCGCCAGGCGGCCGAAGAGATGCTGACCGCGGCGCGCGAGAAGCGCCGGCCCGGCCTGCTCGAGATCATGTCGCACCGCCTGCGCGGCCACTCGGTCGTCGACCCGGCCCGCTACCGCAGCAAAGAAGAGACCGACGAGTTGAAGAAGCTCGACCCGCTGCCGGCCTACCGTGCGCGGCTGATCGCCGACGGCATCATCGACGACGCGCGCGCAGACGAGCTGCAGGCCGACGCGGTCACCGAGGTCGCCGATGCGATCGCGTTCGCCGATGCCAGCCCCGAGCCTGCGCCGTCGACGCTGTTCGACTTCACGTACGCGTCGGACGTCCCCAACGCTCCGCGGCTCATGCCCGGCGACCCGGTGCTCGCGCCCGGCTGGGATGTCGCACAGAAGCAGGAGGCATGACGGCGATGGCCGACAACGACAAGACCACGCCCGAGATCACCTACCGTCAGGCTCTGCACGACGCGCTGCGCGACGAGATGCTGCGCGACGAGAGCGTCATCCTGCTCGGTGAGGAGATCGGCAAGTTCGAGGGGTCGTACAAGATCACCGCGGGCCTGCTCGACGAGTTCGGGCCCGAGCGGGTGCGTGACACTCCGATCGCCGAAGAGGGCTTCACCGGGGCCGCGATCGGCGCCGCGATGCTGGGCATGCGCCCCGTCGTGGAGATCATGACGATCAACTTCTCGCTGATCGCGATCGACCAGATCGTGAACCACGCGGCGAAGATCTACGGTATGTTCGGCGGGCAGACCGCCGTGCCGATGGTGATCCGCACCCCGGGCGGCGGCGGCCAGCAGCTGGCGGCCACGCACTCGCAGAACCTCGAGGTCTGGTACGCGCACGTCCCGGGGCTGAAGGTGCTCGCGCCGTCGACTCCGGCCGATGCCAAGGCGATGCTGACCGCCGCGATCCGCGACAACGACCCCGTGCTGCTGCTGGAGAACCTCTCGCTGTACAACACGAAGGGCCCCGTGCCCGCCGAGACGCGGGTCGCCGAGTTCGGCCGCGCCAAGGTGACGGTGCCCGGCACCGACATCACCGTCGTGGGCTACTCGCGCTCGGCCGTCATCGCCGCAGACGTCGCCAGGCGGCTCGCGCCGCAGGGCGTGTCGGTCGAGGTCGTGGACCTTTGCAGCCTGCGGCCGCTGGACCGCGAGACGGTGTGCCGTTCGGTCATGAAGACCGGCAAGGCGGTCGTGCTCGAAGACGACTGGCTGACCTACGGGATCGGCGCCGAGATCGCCGCGACGATCCAAGAGGGGGCGTTCGACTACCTCGATGCCCCGGTGCGGCGGGTCGCGGCGGCCGAGATTCCGCTGCCGTACGCGAAGTCGCTGGAGAAGATCGCCCTCCCGGACGCCGATGCGCTGATCCGGGTCATCAACGAACAGCTGGATGCGACGCGGTTCGCGCGCTAAGAGGAGGACCGTAAGCGATGCCTGATGTGTTCATGCCCCGCCTTTCGGACACGATGACCGAAGGTGCCATCGCCCAGTGGCTCAAAGCCGAGGGCGACAAGATCGAGCGCGGCGACGTGCTCGCCGAGATCGAGACCGACAAGGCGGTGATGGATCTCGAGGCCTATGAAGCAGGCGTGCTCGAGAAGATCCTGGTGCAGCCGGGTGAGAACGTCGCGATCGGGGCGCCCATCGCCGTGATCGGCGACGGCTCCGGCTCTGGCTCCGGTGGAGGGTCGGATGCCGCGGCCCCCGCGGCCGCTCCCGCCGAGGCCGCCGCCCCCGCCGCCGAAGACGCCGCCGAGCAGCAGGCCGAAGCGCCTGCCCAGACGCCTGCCGAGACCGCGGCTCCCGCCGCGCCCGCTGCACAAGCGCAGCCGGCCCCGTCGCCTGCGGACGAGACCGACGCCGAAGAGGCCGAGCCCCCCGCATCGTCGGGGTCGCGGATCAAGGCGACCCCGCTCGTGCGCTCGCTCGCACGCAGCCACGGCATCGACCTCGCCACGATCACCGGCACCGGCCCGGGTGGCCGGATCGTCCGTGCCGACGTCGAGCAGCTGCTCGGCTCCGACGGCGCCGGGCAGAAGCAGGCCGCGCCGGCTGCGGCATCCGCCCCCACCGCCCCGGCCGCTGCCGCGCCCGCCCCGTCGGCCGCACCCGTCGCGACCGCGCTGGACGACGATGAGCGCGTGCCGATGTCGCAGATCCGCAAGGTGACCGCGCGTCGGCTGACCGAGGCGGCGCTCGTCCCGGTGTTCCAGCTGACGACGGTGCTGGATGCCTCGCGCCTGACCGAGGTGCGCCGTGACATCAACACGCGGTTGGCCGAATCGGGCGTGAAGATCAGCGTCAACGACCTGGTCGTGCGCGCCGTGGCCGTGGCCCTGGCCGCACACCCCGAGGTGAACGCCTCGTTCGGCGGTGACGCGATCCTGCGGCACAAGCACGTGAACGTGGGTGTCGCCGTCGCGCTCGAAGACGGCCTGGTGGTGCCCGTGGTCAAGGATGCCGACCGCAAGTCGGTCTCGGCGATCGGCGCCGAGGTCAAGGACCTCGCCGCCCGTGCGCGCGCCGGCCGTCTGAAAGTCGACGAGATGACCGGCGGCACGTTCTCGGTCTCGAACCTCGGCATGTTCGGCATCGACTCGTTCACCGCCGTGATCAACCCGCCTGAGGCGGCGATCCTGGCGGTCGGGTCGACGGTCGACGAGCCCGTCGTGATCGACGGCGAAGTGCAGGTGCGCCCGCGCACCCGGCTGACGCTGACCGTCGACCACCGCGTGCTCGACGGCGCGTCCGCCGCGGCGTTCCTGCGCGATCTCACGCAACTGCTCGCCGAGCCGCTGCGGATCCTGGTGTGAGCACTGCCACGATGGGAGTGTCCGCCGTGCTGCGGCGGGCACTCCCGTTCTTCGTCTGCGCGCTGGTCAGCGTGATCGCCGGCGGCATGCTGGCCGCGGCCACCGCCTACTCGACGACCCAGAAGACGGCATGGGCCACGGCCTACATCGTGCTCGTGTCCGGCGTGGCACAGGCTGTGCTGGGCGCCGCCATGGGATGGCTCGCCCCCAACGCCCGCCAGCCGATCACCTGGACCTCGTTCGTGCTGTTCACGCTCGGCAACGTCGGAGTGCTCGTCGGTCAGTTCTCCGGCGTGATCGCCCTCACCTTCGTCTCGGGCGCGATGCTGATGATCGCGCTCATCCTGGTCGTGGTCGCCACCCACCGCGACCGGGCACCGGCCCACCCCGGTGCCCTCTGGACGTTCCGGATCATCGTGATCCTGCTCGCCGTGAGCATCCCGGTCGGCCTGACCCTGGCGGCACTCGGCCGTTGACGCTCCGCCGGCCGGGCCTGGTCAGCCCGGCTCGTCAGCCTCGCCTGGTCAGCCGAGGGGATCGTGCAGGAGCGCCGCGAACGCGGCTTCGGCGGCCCCGATCAGCAGGCGGTCGTCGGCGAGCGTGGCCGGGCGGATCTCGAGGTGCTCGGAGGTGGCATCCATCGTCTGCGCCTGGACGTCGGCGAGCAGGCCCGGCACATCGGCGGCCGCGAGGATCGCGAGAAACCCGCCGAGCACGACGACCGACGGGTTCAACGCATTGACCGCGTTGGCCAGCGCCGTGGCGAGGATGCGCCGCTGCCGGGCGACTTCGGCGGCGGCGCTCGCCCCCGCGCCGCCCTCTGCCGCGCCGCCGGAAGCCCCCGCGGCCAGCGCCGCGGCCAGTTGGGCGTCGTCGACACCGCGCAGTCCGACCGCCTCGAGCAGACGCGCACGGCTCACCTCGTCTTCGAGCACGCCGTCGGGACTGCGGCGGTCGTCCTCGCACGCGACGGCGGGGCGGTTCTGGCCGAACTCCCCGGTGTACCCGCCGACGCCGGTCACGAGCCTGCCGCCGAGGATGATCCCGCCGCCGATGCCGCTGGCGCCGCCGTTGAGGTAGACGACGTCGTCCTGGCGGTGCGCGGCTCCGAACAGATGCTCGGCGACGGCACCCATGTTGGCGTCGTTGCCGATCACGGCGGGCAGTCGTGTGGCCTGCGTGACCATCGGCGCGAGGGCGGCACCGGTCCACTTCAGGTGCGGTGCGGCCCGCACGAATCCGTCCGAGGCGCGCACCGGCCCCGGTACGGCGACGCCGACCGCGACCGGCCGCGACCTGCGCAGCGGGCCGCGACGCCACTGCGCGAGCTGCTCGCCGATCAGCTGTGCCGTCTCTTCGGGTGTGAGCAGGGTGTCTCGCTCCAGGCGCACACGCGCGCGGATGCCGCGGTCCAGGCCCACGGCGGCGATCGTGAGCGCGTCCACCTCGGGGTTGGCGGCGATCGCGACGATCTCGGGCACCGCGGCGACCACCGGCGACGGCCGCCCCACTTTGCGCAGCGCATCGGGCTCGTGCTCGACGACCAGGCCCGCATCGGCGAGGGCGGCGACCAGGTCTCCGACCGTGGAGCGGTTCAGCCCCGTCGCCTGCGTGAGCGCCGCGCGAGAGAGCGGACCCTCGCGATGGACGAGCCGCAGCACGGCGGCCAGGTTCGCTCTGCGCACTCCCTGTTTGGTCGCCATGCGCCCTCCCTCGGCGATGTCTGTGCATCGCCCACGCGACCACTGTACGGGATTTGTTGTGCATCACCACGAACCACTGGACACGGCATCCATTCTGCTATACGTTGTCGTCAGCAACATTTATGAAGGAGCCTCCCATGGTCACCCCCACCCCCGCAGACAAGTTCACCTTCGGACTGTGGACGATCGGCTACAACGGCACCGATCCGTTCGGCGGGCCGACCCGCCCGCCGATGGACGTCGTGCATGTCGTCGAGAAGCTCGCCGAGCTCGGCGCATACGGCCTGACGTTCCACGACGACGACCTGTTCGCGTTCGGCTCCACCGAGGCCGAGCGTCAGAGTCAGATCGACCGCCTCAAGGGCGTGCTGGCCTCCACAGGCCTGAAGGTGCCGATGGTCACCACGAACCTGTTCAGCCCGCCCGTGTTCAAGGACGGCGGGTTCACCTCGAACGACCGCAGCGTGCGCCGCTACGCCCTGCGCAAGGTGCTGCGTCAGGTCGACCTGGCCGCCGAACTGGGCGCCACCACGCTCGTGATGTGGGGCGGCCGCGAGGGCGCCGAATACGACGCGGCGAAAGACATCCGCTCGGCGCTGGAGCGTTACCGCGAGGCGGTGAACCTGCTGTCGGAGTACGTGATCGACAAGGGGTACGACCTGCGGTTCGCGATCGAGCCGAAGCCGAACGAGCCCCGCGGTGACATCCTGCTCCCCACCGTCGGGCACGCCCTCGCGTTCATCGGCTCGCTGGCCCACCCCGACATGGTCGGTCTGAACCCCGAGGTCGGGCACGAGCAGATGGCGGGGCTGAACTTTGCCGCCGGCATCGCGCAGGCGCTCTACCACGGCAAGCTGTTCCACATCGACCTGAACGGTCAGCGCGGCATCAAGTACGACCAGGACCTGGTGTTCGGCCATGGCGACCTGCACAACGCGTTCGCGCTGGTCGACCTGCTCGAAAACGGCGGGCCGAACGGCGGACCGGCCTACGAAGGCCCCCGCCACTTCGACTACAAGCCCTCGCGCACCGAGGACGAGACCGGTGTCTGGGACTCGGCCGCAGCCAACATGCGCACGTACCTGCTGCTCAAGGAGCGGGCAGCGGCCTTCCGCGCCGACCCCGAGGTGCAGCAGGCGCTCGAGGCCTCGCGCGTGGCAGAGCTCGCCCAGCCGACCCTCGGCGACGGCGAGAGCTACGCCGAACTGCTCGCCGACCGGTCGGCGTTCGAGGACTTCGACGCCAACGCGTACTTCGGCGCGCGCGGCTTCGGATTCGTCCGTCTGCAGCAGCTGGCCACCGAGCACCTGCTCGGCGCCCGCTGACCCGACCCCTCCATCCGTGAGAGTGCATCTGACGGGTGAGACTGCGGGTGTCACCCCCTCTCTCACGGCGCAGATGCACTCTCACGGTCGATGTCGCACGAACAGAGGAAGAGCATGGCGCAGGTGTTGGGGGTCGACTCGTCGACCCAGTCGTGCAAGGTCGTCGTGATGGATGCCGCCACCCGGGCGATCGTCCGTGAAGGGCGTGCATCCCACCCGGAAGGCACCGAGGTCGACCCCGAAGCCTGGTGGCAGGCACTGCAGTCGGCGATCGGTGCGGCCGGCGGCCTCGACGGCGTCGAGGCGTGGGCGATCGGCGGGCAGCAGCACGGCATGGTGGTGCTGGACGACGCGGGACGCGTCATCCGCCCGGCTCTGCTGTGGAACGACACCCGATCGGCGGGGACGGCATCCGATCTCATCGCCGAATTCGGCGCCGAGACGCTGGCCGCCCGCACGGGACTGGTGCCGGTCGCATCGTTCACGATCACCAAGCTGCGCTGGCTGCGCGACAACGAGCCCGAGAACGCCGCACGCGTGGCGGCCGTCGCGCTGCCGCACGACTGGCTCACTTGGCGGCTGCGCGGGTTCGGTCCCGACAACCCCGATCTCTCTGAGCTGGTGACCGATCGGTCGGATGCCTCGGGCACCGGCTATTGGGGCCCGTCAGGCTACGACCGCGAACTGCTGGTGGCCGCCCTCGGCCACGACGTCGTGCTGCCGCGCGTGCTCGGCCCGACCCAGTCGGTGACCGACCCGGCCGGCAGGCTGGCCGGCGCCGGCGCCGGCGACAACGCCGCGGCCGGGCTGGGCCTGGGCGCACGGCCCGGTGACGCGGTCGTGTCGATCGGCACGAGCGGCACCGTGTTCGCCGTGAGCGCCGAGCGCATCACCGACCCCACGGGAACGATCGCCGGCTTCGCCTCGGCCGACGGCGCCTGGCTGCCCCTGGTGGCGACCTTGAACGCGGCCCGGGTGCTGGACGCGATAGCCGGACTGCTCGGCGTCGACCATGCCGGTCTCAGCGACCTCGCGCTGGCGGCACCCGCCGGTGCCGGCGGGCTGTCGCTGCAGCCCTACTTCGAGGGCGAGCGCACGCCGAACCTGCCCGACGCGACGGCGACCCTCAGCGGCATGACGCTGGCCTCGACGACTCGCGAGAACCTCGCCCGCGCGGCGGTCGAGGGGATGCTGGGCGGGCTCGCGTTCGGAATGCAGCAGCTGCGATCGGCCGGCGTGCCCCTGCGGCGTGCACTGCTGATCGGCGGTGGCGCGCAGTCGGAGGCGGTTCGCCGCATCGCACCGGACGTCCTGGGCGTCCCTGTCGAGGTGCCGTCTCCGGCCGAGTACGTCGCCCTGGGCGCCGCCCACCAGGCCTCCGCCCTGCTCCCCTGACCCGCCCCGCCGCGCGCCGCGCGCCCCGCCCCGCGCGCGAGGCCGACCCAGGGGGTCAGGGGGCGACCGTCAGGGGCGCCGACACGGGCAGGTCGTCGGCCGAAGGGCCGGCGGCGATCCGGTAGGCGCCGGGCTGCACGCGCAGGGCTCCGGCATGCAGCCAGTCGTCCACGGCCCCGTCGACGCGGGCCGACTCGTCCCACACGGCGAGCCGCTCCAGGGCGAAGCGCAGCGGCACGCGGCGGGTCTCGCCCGGTTCGAGCCGCACGCGCGCGAACGCGACCAGCAGCCGCCGCGGCGTGGCGATCTCCAGCCCCGGCTCAGGCAGCGCGTACAGCTGCACGAGCTCTTCGGCCGCGCGGTCGCCGGTGTTGCGCACGGTGACGGTCGCCTCGACCACGTGCTCGTCGTCGGCGGGCATGAGGGCCGGATGCCGCAGCGTCGGCGGCACCGCATCCACCGCCGGCACAGCCAGGTCGACGCCCTCGTACTCCACGGTCGTGTACGTCAGCCCGTGGCCGAAAGCGAAGGCGTACCGCCCCGGCTGGTGCCGGTAGGTCGCCTGCTGACGCAGCGTGTCGTAGTCGAACAGATCGCCGGCCTGCGCAGGATCGGCGGGCCACGACTGCGCCAGCCGTCCTTCGGGCTCACGGTCGCCGCTGAGCACGTCGGCGAGGCCGTGGCCGAGTTCCTGCCCGCCGTGGCTGGACCACACCACCGTCTCGGCATCGGCCGTCCCCGCGCCCAGCACATACGGGTAGCTCGATACGACAGCCAGCACGCTGCGAGCATTGCTCTCGCGCGCTGCGCGCCAGAGGTCCACCGCCGACGCAGGCAAGAACAGGTGCGGCCGGTCTTCGGTCTCGCGCCCTGACAGGTGCGGATCATTGCCCACCGCGACCACGACGACCTCGGCCGCCGCGGCGGCCTCGGCCACCGCCTGCTGCCCCGATCTCACGACGCGCACGCCGAACCGGGTCGCCTCCTCGACGGTGCGGGCCTCGGCCAGCAGCAGGCCCGAGTCGCGGGCGACGCGCACCCAGCGGCCCGATCCGAGGTGCAGCAGCGACCGCGTGCCGTCGGGGTGCACGTGCGTGCGGAAGCTCTCCTGCACGACCCAGCCGCCCACCCGCTCGGCGTCGGCACGCATGGGCCATGAGCCGCCGGTCAGCAGCCGGCCGCTCGCGTGGGAGCGCAGTGTCAGGATGCCGTCGCCCCAGTCCGTGAGGTCCCACAGGCTGTTCTCATCGGCCACGCGCCCCGAGGTGTCGACCTCACGCCCGTCGGGCGAGGCGACCAGCAGGCCCCCGTCGGGGGCGACCAGGGTGACCTGGTCGGCGCCGGTGACGGTGACGACCTCGGCGTCGGGGTAGCGCTCACGCAGCCCCGCAGCGATCCCCACGGAGTACGGCGGGGTGCCCGAATACCAGTCGGTGAGCACCAGATCTGCCATCGGCCCCACCACGGCGATCCGGGCGGGCTGGTTCAGCGGCAGCACGCCGGCGTCGTTGCGCAGCACGACCACCGACCGGGCGACGGCCTCGCGGGCGAGCTCGCGCGCACCCGGTGCGTCGATGGCATCGGCGCCGATGCCGCCGTACGGATCGGCCTCTCCGTCGAACTCGCCGGTGCGCAGACGCAGCTCGAGCAGTCGCAGCACCGCCTGGTCGATGTCGGCGGCGGTCAGCAGTCCCTGTGCGAGGGCGTCGCGCACATGGGCGATCGTGGGTGCGGCGTCGGCGTCGTTGTCGGTGAATGAATCCAGCCCGCTGCGCACGAGCGCCGCGGCGGCGTGTGCATGGTCGGGTTGGGCGCGCTGCGGCGAGACGACGAACGTGGGGGCCCCGGCATCCGAGACGACCGCGATCGACTCGTCCGACCAGCGACGGGCTTCGGCCACCAGCTCGGGCTGCGTATGGGCCGGAATGCCGTTCACGCGGTTGTACGAGAGCATGATCGCTCCGGCCGCATGGGTGGCCAGCGGCTCGCGGAAGGCCGGCAGCTCCTCTTCGTGCAGGGTGCGTGGCGACATCTCGGACGACGTCGTCGAACGGTCGGTCTCGTTGCTGTAGGCGAGGAAGTGCTTGAGGGTGGGAACCGTCTTCCACACGCGCTCGTGGTCGCCGCGCAGACCCCGTGCGTAGGCCGCGCCCAGGTGCCCGGTCAGGTGAGGATCTTCGCTGTATCCCTCTTCGTTGCGTCCCCACGCGGGGTGGCGCAGCGTGTTGACCACGGGTGCCCAGACGTTCAGGCTCACCAGCGGGTCGGCTGCGTGCTTGGCGCGCACCTCGGTGCCGGCGACCTCGCCGATGCGACGCACCAGGTCGGTGTTCCAGGTGGCCGCCATCCCCACCGGCTGCGGGAACACCGTCGCCTCCCCCAGCCACGCCGCGCCGTGCAGCGCTTCGCAGCCGGTGTGGAATGCGGCGATGCCGAGACGCTCGATCGCCGGTGTCGCCTGGTGCAGCATGGCGATCCGCTCGTCGGGGGTCAGTCGGTCCAGCAGGTCGCGGGCGCGCTCGTGAAGCGGTGCCTGCACGTCACGGAACAGTTCGGCGCTCATCGCGTCGCCTCCTCGATCGATAGGGAGAGCTCGCCTGCGCCGGATGCCTCGGCCCGCCGGTCGGCGACCTGCAGCGCCCACGGCGCCCGGGCATCGGCACTGGTGGCGGTGATCACGTCACCGGTGCGGCGCACGCGGAAGGTGGTGTCCGCGCCCTCGAAGCCGGGGACGACGGTGACCCGGTCGTACCCGTCGGGCAGGGCGAAGCAGCGCAGCGTGACGCCGTCGGCCCACTCGTAGTCGGGGCGCGTGTCCACGGCGCCCCACGGCAGAACGGTGCCCGGTCGAACCCGCAGCGGCAGCGAGTCGTATCCGTGCGTCTCGGTGCGCCAGCGGCGACCGTCGGTGACGGTGCCGTCCAGCAGCGAGGACCACTGCCCCTCGGGCAGGTAGTACTCGACGCTGCCGTCGGCACGGAACACCGGCGCGACCATGAGAGCGTCGCCGAGCATGTACTGCGTGTCGGCGTCGAAGCCGGATCGGTCGTCGGGGAACTCGAGCACGAGCGGCCGCATCATCGGGATGCCCTCGGTGTGGGCCTGCTCGGCGACGGCCGTCAGGTACGGCATGAGCCGCATCTTGAGGTTCGCGAAGCGCCGGGTGATCTCGACCGCTTCGCCGTCGAACGCCCAGGGCACCCGCACCGACGACGAGCCGTGCAGCCGCGAGTGCGACGAGAGCAGACCGAACGCCACCCACCGTTTGAACAGGCCCGCGTCGGGGGTGCCCTCGAAGCCGCCGATGTCGTGGCTCCAGTAGCCGAACCCGCTCATCGCGAGCGAGAGCCCGCCGCGCAGCGACTCGGCCATCGACAGGAACGTCGAATCGCTGTCGCCGCCCCAGTGCACGGGGAACTGCTGCGAGCCGGCCGTGGCCGACCGCGCGAACACGACCGCGTCGCCGGCACCGCGGTGCCGCTCGAGGGCCCCGAACACGACCTCGTTGTAGAGCTTCGCGTAGTAATTGTGCATGCGCTGCGGGTCGGATCCGTCGTGCCAGACGATGCCTTCGACCGGGACCCGCTCGCCGAAGTCGGTCTTGAACGTGTCGACGCCCTGGTCCAGCAGGTGCTGCAGCTTGTCGACGTACCAGGCCGCGGCATCCGGATTCGTGAAGTCGACCAGCCCCATGCCGGCCTGCCACATGTCCCACTGCCAGACGCTGCCGTCGGTGCGCCGCAGCAGGTAGCCGCGCGCTGCGGCCTCGTCGAACAGCGCCGAGCGCTGCGCGATGTAGGGGTTGATCCACACCGACACGCGCACTCCCCGCTCGTGCATGCGGGTGATCTGACCGGTCGGGTCATGGAAGGCCCGGGAGTCCCACTCGAAGTCCGTCCACTGGTACTCGCGCATCCAGAAGCAGTCGTAGTGGAACACCGACAGCGGGATGTCGCGCTCGGCCATGCCGTCCACGAACGCCGAGACGGTGTCTTCGTCGTAGCTGGCGGTGAACGAGGTGGTCAGCCACAGCCCGAACGACCATGCCGGCACACGCGCCGGGCGCCCGGTCAGCCCGGTGAAGCGGCGCAGCACGTCCTTGGGTGTGGGACCGTCGATGACGTAGTAGTCCAGCGATTCGCCCGCGACCGAGAACTGCACGCGGGAGTTGACCTCGCTGCCGACTTCGAACGAGACGTTCTCGGGATGGTCGACGAACACTCCGTACCCGCGGCTGGACACGTAGAACGGCACGTTCTTGTAGGCCTGCTCGCTCGAGGTGCCGCCGTCCGCGTTCCAGGCATCGACGGTCTGCCCGTTCTTCACGAACGCGCCGAAGCGCTCGCCCAGCCCGTAGATGCGCTCGCCCGGTTCGATCGAGAGCTGCTGGTGCACCCACGTCGGCTCCCGGTCCGCGCTCTGAACACCTGCGCCGGACGCACCGATGCCGGTCATGTGTCCGACCGACCGCGGCAGCGAACTGGTGAGCACCCGTCCGTCGCTCTCGAAGTCGACGTGCCATCCGCCGCTGCGGGCCACGCGCACCCGCAATGACCCCGACGTCAACACGCCTTCGCGGCCGTCGACGCTCAGCTGCGGCCGGAAGCCGTCCTGGCCGCGCACATCGAAGTCCGGTCCGCGGTGCACGGCGCCGGCATGGTGCACGACGCGCACCTTGACCACCCCGGGGGCCGGCGACGAGAACACGACGGTGAGCATCGGCCGGTTCAGTGTGTCGCCGCGGTCGCGGATCACCGCGGTCGGCGCGTACACCGTCATCGTTCCCGCCGTCTCGTCGATGCGGATGTCATCGACCTCGACGGCGTACAGCGGGGTGAGGGTCGGCCTGGTGAGCCAATATCCGTCGGTGAACTTCACCGGTCCTGCCTTTCGATCAGCACTTTCACGTCGTCGGGGGCGATGGCCACGACCTCGCCGCTCACCTCATCGGTGAGCAGGTCGACAAGGCCGGCGGGCACTGTCACCTCGACCGCCTCGCCGCCGCGTCGGGGGTCCCCATGGTTGAGAAGGAAAAGGGCCTCGCCGCGCCGAACGACCTCGAGCCCGTCGGGCAGCAGGTCGTATCCGGCCAGGGGGCGGTCGATGGATGCCGCGGCCCGCCCGATCACGTCGTCGAGCACCGCATCGTCCACCACCGCGCCCAGATACCAGGCGGTGCCCGCCGCGTACGGGTGACGGGTGATCGCCGGGCGCCCCTGCAGCGGGCCGGCGCCGTAGCGGGCGAGCACGTGTGCGCCCTCCGAGCGCAGCTGCTCGCCGAGGATCGACGCGGTCCCGACGGACACTCCTGCCGCAGGCTCTGCACCGTCGGTCCAGACCAGCGGCACCGACGGGTCGGGCAGGGCGCACCACTGCTCACCGCTGACGCCGACGACCTCGCGCAGCAGTGCGGGCGACCGCTCGGCGTACACGGCGCCGTTCGCATCGGCCACACCGCTGAAGGGGCCGACCACGAGGTCGGCGCCCGCAGTGACGGCCGCGGTCAGGGCCGCCGCGGCATCCTGTTCGATCACATAGGAGTGCGGCGCCAGGACGAGCCGGTACCCGGTCAGGTCGGCGGTCGGGGCGACCACGTCGACGGCGATGCCCCGGCGCCACAGCGCGCGATGCCAGCGGGTGATCTCGGCCACGGTGTCAAGCCGGTCGGTGGGTGCGGCCGACTCGCTCGAGGCCCACCACGACGCCCAGTCGAACACGATCGCCGCGTCGGCCTGCACGCGGGCGCCCACGACGGGGCGCAGGCGCTGCAGGTCGGCTCCCTGGCGCACGACGCCGCGGAACACGTCGGTGTCGGCACCGGCGTGCGGCACGAGTGCGGAGTGGAAGCGTTCGGCGCCCGAGCGGGACTGACGCCATTGGAAGAAGCAGATGCCGTCCGCGCCGCGCGCCACTGCCTGCAGTGAATCCAGCCGCGCCCGCGCGGGAGACTTCGGCAGGTTGTGCGGTCGCCAGGATGTGGCGCTGACGGCCTGTTCCATCAGCAGCCAGGGCCGCCCGCCGCCGAGCGAACGCATCAGGTCCTGCACGAGTGCGATGTCGGCGGGCGCGGTGGGCGAGGCCTGATCGGGGTACTGATCGTCGGCGATGACGTCGACGTCGTCTGCCCACGAGCGATAGTCGGCGTGCGCGAACACGCCCATGAAGTTCGTGGTGATCGGCTGCGCGGCCCCGGCGGCGCGGATCGCGTCGCGCTGCTCGCGGAACACGGCCCGCAGCTGGTCGGAGCTGTAGCGGCGGAAGTCCACCGACTGCGCCGGGTTGACCAGGTACGGCATGCGCCTCGGCGGCAGGATCTCATCGAAGTCGCTGTAGCGCTGCGACCAGAACGCCGTGCCCCAGGCCTCGCCGAGCGCCTCGATCGTGCCGTAGCGGGCGCGCAGCCACGCGCGGAACTCGCGTGCCGCCTCGTCGCCATAGTCCAGCTGGCCGAACTCGTTGCCCACATGCCACATGCGCACGGCCGGATGACCGGCGTAGCGCGCGGCGAGGTCGCCGGTGACGGCCAGCGCCGCCTCGCGGTACACCCGCGAGGCGGGAGTGAACTGGTTGCGGGAGCCCGCGATCAATCGCACGCCGTCGCGGTCCACCGGCAGCGTCTCGGGGTGGCGCACTCCCAGCCACGGCGGAGGCGACGCGGTGGGCGTGGCGAGGTCGACGCCGATGCCCGCCTCGTGCAGCAGTCCCAGCACGTCATCGAGCCAGCCGAACTCGCGTGCACCGGGCTCGGGCTCGATCATCGCCCAGCTGAAGACCCCCACGGTGACCAGGTTCACCCCGGCTTCGCGCATCAACGCGACGTCGTCGACCCACACCTCGCGCGGCCACTGCTCGGGGTTGTAGTCGGCGCCGAACAGGATGCCGGCATCCGCGGTCAGCGCGTCGAACCGCCCGGTGTCGCGCGTCGTCGGTGACATGTGCTCCCGCTCTTCGATGGGTCGGTGCCCGACAGCCCGGTGGCTGTCGAAGCGTTTCAACAATCAGACCATATACTAGCTTTTGTGCTGCCGTCCACGCCGAGCCGCGATGCTCTTCACACACTGCGATACTCGGGCGCCGCCGAGGTCTGGACCGATGCTCTGCCGGTGGGCAATGGCACCCGCGGCGCGCTGTGCGCGGGGCGGGTCGGCGGCGAGCGACTGTGGCTGAACGACATCACCGCATGGTCGGGGCCGGCCCCCGCAGGCCCAGCCACCGTGGACCCCGCATCCCTCGGCCCGCAGGCCCTGGCAGCCGTGCGAGCGGCGATCGCCCGCGACGATCCGGCCGAAGCCGAGCGGCTGCTGCAGCACCAGCAGACCCCGTGGGTGCAGGCGTACCTGCCGCTCGCTCACCTCGACGTCGCCGTGCACACCGTGCCCGGCCGCGACGCCGACACCCCTCCTGATGCCGCGCCCCGGCCCGACACCGCCGCCGACACCGACACCGGCGCCGAGTGCCGTCGACGCCTGGATCTGCGCACCGGCATCGCGTCGCTGCGCTACCGCGTCGACGGGATCGAGGTCTGCCACCAGACCTGGGCCGACGTCCCCACCGGCGCTCTCGTGCATCGCATCACGGCAGACGAGCCGGTCGCGGTGAGCGCGACGGTCGACTCGCTGCTGCCGCCAGACGCCCCCACCCGTGAGATCGACGGCGACGCGGTGGCCACCTGGCTGCTGCCGATCGACGTCGCGCCGGGGCACGAGCATCCACCCGAGCCGATCCGGTACGACCCCGACCACGGGCGCACGGGCGCGGTCGCGATCCGCTCGACAGGCCGGCTGTCGCAGGACGGCCGGCTGCGGCTGGAGCCTGCCCGCGTGCACCTGCTGATCATCGGCACCGCCACCTCGGCAGGACTGCCCGGCGACGAGGCCATCTCCAACCCTCACGTCGACGAGGGGATGGATGCCGCCTCCCGGGCGCGCGCCGTGCTCGAGGCCGCCGCATCCGCCCTCGCCGACCCCGCCTCCGCACACCGCGCCCACGCCGCCGCGCATGCGGAGCTGATAGACCGGTGCGCGCTCGAGCTGCCCGGGCCCGCCGACGCCGCCGACCTCGACACCGACGACCGCGTCGCACGCGCACAGACGCGGCCGGACCCGGGGCTCGCGGCGCTCGTCTTCCACTACGGCCGGTACCTGCTGGCGGCATCCTCGCGCGGCACGGCCCTGCCCCTCACACTGCAGGGCCTGTGGAACACCGAGCTGCCCGGCCCCTGGTCGTGTGCGTACACGACCAACATCAACCTCGAGATGGCGTACTGGCCCGCCGAATCCACCGGGCTGCCCGAATGCCACGAACCGCTGCTGCGCTTCGTGGAGCGGGTGGCCACCGGCCCCGGGGCCGAAGTCGCACGGCGCTGGTACGGCGCCGACGGCTGGGTCATGCACCACAACAGCGACGCATGGGGGCATGCCGGACCGGTCGGGGCCGGACACGGCGACCCCGCGTGGGCGGCCTGGCCGATGGGCGGCGTGTGGCTCGCACTGCACCTGTGGGAGCGCTACGCCTATGGGCGCGACAGGGCCTTTCTGCGCGAACGCGCATGGCCGGTGCTGGCGGCCACCGCGCAGTTCGCGCTGTCGTGGATCCAGACCGACGGCCAGCGGGCGTGGACCAGCCCGTCGACGTCGCCTGAGAACCCGTTCGTCGGTGCCGGAGGGTCCGAGCGCGCAGTGACCACCACCGCGACGATGGACGCCGCGCTGCTGCGCGGACTCGCACGCGATTGTGCGGATGCGGCCGACGCGCTCGGCCGGGACGACCCGTGGGTCGGCGAGCTGACACGCCTGGTGGCACTGCTTCCCGAACCGGCGATCGATGCGGCCGGCCTCATCGAAGAATGGATCCCGCCGCACCGGGCGGTGGACCCGCACCATCGGCACCTCTCGCACCTGGTCGGGCTGTTCCCTCTCGCGCAGATCACACCCTGCAGGACACCCGAGCTCGCCGAGGCCGCCGCCGCCTCGATCACGGCGCGCGGCCTGGAATCGACCGGATGGGCACTGGCCTGGCGCGCGGCGATGTGGGCGCGCCTGGGCGACGGCGAACGCTTCGCACAGCACATCGAGATGTCGCTGCGCCCGGTGGACGCCGGTGCACGCGACGGCGGCTACGGGCAGCGCGGCGGTGTGTACCGCAACCTGTTCAGCGCGCACCCGCCGTTCCAGATCGACGGCAATCTGGGCGTGACCGCGGCCATCGCCGAAGCACTCCTGCAGTCGCACGACGCAGTGATCCGCGTCCTGCCGGCGCTGCCGCCCGGCTGGCCCGACGGACAGGTGCGCGGTCTCCGAGCCCGAGGCGGGGTGCGCGTCGATCTGCAGTGGAGCGGCGGGCGGATCCGCAGCATCCGGCTGCGACGCGACGCGATCGCCACCAACGCTGCCGCCGACGACACAGCCCACACAATAGAGGTGCACGCACCTGGCCTGCCCGCCCACCACCTGGCGCTGCGGCCGGGAGCGGACATGCTTCTGCAACCGAAGGAGTCTGCATGGTGACCATCGCCGACGTCGCACGCGCGGCCGGAGTGTCGATCTCGACCGTGTCATACGTGATGAGCGGCAAGCGCACCATCTCGCAGGAGACGCAGGACCGCGTGACGCAGGCCATCGCCGATCTGGAGTACAGCCCGCACGCCAGCGCGCGGTCACTGGCGTCACGCTCGACGAACGTGATCGGACTGCAGGCTCCCCTGCGGTCCGGCGTCGACGTGCACGTCGTGATGCAGATCGTCGGGGGCGTGGTCACCGAGGCGCGCGCGAACCACTACGACATCCTGCTGCTGACCGGCGACGATGCCGCAGGGCTCAGCCACGCCGCGCGCGCATCGATGGTCGACGGACTGCTCGTGATGGACATCGAGTCGAACGACCCGCGCATCCAGACCCTCGAGGGTCTGGAGATCCCGTCGGTGCTCATCGGCCTGCCTGCCGGGGCGGACTCCCTGGTGTGCGTGGACTTCGACTTCGAAGCGGCCGGCCGGCTGGCCGCCGAGCGGCTGGCGGAACTCGGCCACCGCCGCATCGCGCTGTTCGGCGCACCCGCCGAGGTCATGGACCGGCATACCTCTTATGCCGACCGACTCATGCGCGGGTTCCTCGACGGCTGCGACGAGCACGGCCTCGTCGGCAGCGTGCATGCCTGCCCGAGCGGCGCCGAAGCCGGCGCGGTCGTCGATGCGGTGCTGAACGCCGACGCCGAGCTGACCGGCATCCTGATCCACAACGAAGGCGCGCTGCCGCACATCGCGGCACGGCTGAACGCCACCGACGGCCCGGCCGCCGCGCGCGAGCCGGCCGTGATCGCACTGTGCCCCGCCGAGATGGCGCAGGCGGTCGCCGGGCTCGCCGACAGCATCGCGATCCCCGCCGAGCAGATCGGCGCGGCGGCCGCCGACGCGCTGCGGGCCCTGCTGGCCCACCAGAACCCGGGCAAGGTGCTGCTGCTGCCGCCGACGCTCGCCTCGCGCGTCGGATAGGGTTCGGTCGTGCAGATCGACCCGAACGGCAAGACCCTGCAGGGGGTGACGACGTTCCTGGCGTTCGTCGCGCTGAACCTGCTGTACCTCGTGTGCTGCATTCCGATCGTCACGGTCGGGGCGGCCACCAGTGCCCTGTACGAGGTGACGATCCGCTACAGCGACGACGAGAGCGGCCACCCGCTGAAGGACTTCTTCCCGGCCTTCGGACGCAACGCGGCCCGCGCGTCGCTGCTGTCGCTGTTCCTGCTCGTGCCGTTCGCGCTGCTCGCCTTCAGCGCCGTCTTCTGGTGGTTCAACCAGAACGCGCTCGGGGCCGCCGGCGCGGTGATCGCCGCGCTGGCAGCCGTCTACGTGTTCATGGCCTGGATGTACGCGATGGCCCTGGTCTCGTGGTTCGACGCCGGGCTGAGGCAGACGCTGAAGAACTCCCTGCTGCTGCCGGGCGCCGAGCCCGCCCGCACGTTCGGGATCATCCTCATCCCGGTCGCGCTGCTGTGCATCACCCTGCTGTTCCCGCCTTTCGTGGTCATCCTGGCCACGGTCGGCTTCTCGGTCGGCGCCTACGCCACGGCGTTCCTGTTCCGCAGCGTGTTCGCGCGCCACATCTCCTGATCGGGATGCCGCGACCGCTCACCACCGCCCCAGAGCACGACGACGGGCCCGGAGCACATGCCCCGGGCCCGTCGTCTCGATCGGTCAGCGGATGATCACTTGAACGCGGCCGCGACGGCGATGCGCTGGTCGTTCTGCTGCTTGGCGTTGTCCATGTCGACCTTCAGCACCTTCGCGTAGCCGAGACCGTTCGCCTTCGAGATCAGTTCCTTCTGCAGGTGGGCGAACTCCGCGTCGTCCTTGGCGAAGGACATCTGCCACGAGTACTGCACGATGATCGACTTGATCTGGTTGCGCAGCGTCTCGATCTCCGAGCTGTCGGTGGGCGCCGTATAGCTCGCACCCGCCCCGACCAGCAGCTCCTTGTTCTTCTGCAGATACTCCATCGTGGAAGTGGCATCCCCCATGTGCTCAGACCAGTCGGTCGACAGCGGGGTCTGCGTCAGCTTCTGGTAGCTCGGCCAGGCCTTGTAGTTGAACGGCAGCTTCGTGGCCGGGTCGATGTCGTTGGGCAGCACGGCGCTGACGTTCAGAGCCGAGGTGCCCTTGATGTAGTCACCACCGCCCCACTGCGCCGGCACATCGGCGGTGCCGCTCAGGAACACCTTCTTGCCGAAATCGGTCAGCTCAGGCTTGCCGTCGCTGCCCATGTCCCAGGTCAGTCCCTCCGGGCCGGCGGCCCCCATGGTCTGGCTGTTGTTGGTGTAGGTGCCCTCTGTCGAGTAGAGCCAGTCGATGAACGCCGCGATGCGCTCGGGGTCCTTGGCCTTCGAGCCGATCGCGAGCACCTGCTGACCGCCGTAGGCGGCCGCGCCGTACGAGAACACCTTCATGTCCTTCAGCGGCGCGATCTCGAAGCCTCGGCCGGCCTTCATGTTCGCCTCGGTGTTGTACGCCGACTGCCCCAGCCACGGCCAGAACGAGAACAGCACCTGACCGTTCTGGTACTTCGAGAACAGCGTGTCATAGTTCTGCGTCGTCGACTCGGGGTCCATCAGGCCCATCTGGTTGGCCTTGTCGAAGAACGCAAGGGTGCGCATGTACTCGCCGTCGGGGTCGAGGATGCTCTGGTAGTCCGAGCCGTCGGCCTTGGCCAGCACGAAGCCCATCTCGTCATAGCCGTAGAAGCACGTGGGCTGCTTGGCGTTGTTCATCATGTTGCCGTCCCAGTCCTTGAACAGGGAGATGGCATACGTCTTCTTGCCGTTGGGGGCGGTGGGCTGCTCCTCCTGCATCTGCTTGAGCACGGGCAGCAGATCTTCGAGCGTGTCGATCTGGGGGTAGCCGGCCTGCTTGTACAGATCCCAGCGCAGGAACGGGCCGAAGGTGGGGTCCAGTCCCTCGGACGGCTCGGTGGGCTTGATCGAGGAGACCTGCGTCGGCAGACCGTAGATGCCCTTCTTGCCCTCGTTGATGTTCTGGGTGGCCTTGTCGAACTCGGCCACGTTCTTCATCGCCTTGTAGTACGGCGTGATGTCCGAGACCAGGCCGCCCTTGACCAGTTCGTCGAGCTTCTGGCCCTTGTCGGTGACGATCAGGTCGCCGAGGTCGCCCGCTGCGACCCGCGTGTTGTACAGCGTGTCACCGCCACCGGCGACGTTGGGGGCGATGATGTTCAGCTTCATGTTGAACTTGTCTTTGACGAGCTTGGCGAACCAGCCCTGCTGCACGCCCATGTAGTTGGCCAGGCCGTCGAACACGTCGATCGTGATCTCTTTGTCCCACTTCGTGGGAAACGTGGTGACGGCAGCCTTGTCGGAGGTCGTCGTGCTGGCACTGCACGCCGACAGGAGTCCGGCCGCGAGCAGGCCGACGGCGAGGACCGCCACCTTCCTCTTCAGCTTCATTGCATTCCTTTCTGGTGGGACCGGTCGCCGTCAACCCTTGACGGCGCCCAGCATGATGCCCTTCACGAAGAAGCGCTGGAACAGGGGGTAGATGAAGATGATCGGCAGCACCACGATCACCGACACGGTCATGCGGATCGACGTGGGCGTCTGCGACGTCGCCGCCGAGACGATCGACGACAGGTTGCCGCCGGCGTTCTGAGCCGCCTGGGCCAGGCTGTTGGCCTGGTTGATGAACATGTACAGGAGGTACTGCAGCGTGTACAGACTCTGATCGGTGACGTAGATCAGCGTGTCCTGAAAGCTGTTCCACTGGGCGACCGCCGAGAAGATGGCGACCGTCGCCAGGATCGGCGTCATGTTCGGCAGGTAGATGCGGAAGAAGGTCTGCACGATGTTCGCGCCGTCGACCTCGGCGGCCTCCTGCAGCGACTCCGGCATCGACTCGACATAGGTCTTGACCAGGATGATGAAGAACGGCTGCACGATGAACGGCAGCACGTACACCCAGAAGTTGTTGGTCAGGCCGAGGTTCTTCATGATGATGAACACCGGGATCAGGCCCGCGCTGAAGTACATCGTGACGATCACGAACCGGTACCAGAACCGGCGCCCCCACATCTTGCTCTGCGTGAACATGAACCCCAGGAACGCCGAGGCGAGCACCGTGGCCGCGGTGCCGATGACGGTGCGGCCCACGCTGACGACCGCCGCCATGGGCAGACCGTCCAGCTGGAACACTTCTTTGTAGTTGTTCAGGTGGAAGCCCACCGGCAGCCAGCGCACGTCGCCCAGCGCCGAGACGTCGTTCGCGCTGACCGAGTTGATGATCAGGTAGTAGAACGGGTACGCGCAGAGGAACACCAGCAGCAGGAACATCGCGTAGTTCACGATCGTGAAGACCATGTCACCCGGGCGGCCGCGGCGCACCCCTGTCGAGACGCTTGTCATCTTCGCCTCCTCAGACGATCGAGGTGCCGCGAACGCGCTTGGCGATCGTGTTGACGGTGAACAGGAGGACGACCGAGATGATGCTCTTGAGCATGCCGATCGCGGTGGCCATCGACAGGTTGTTACCGGTCATGCCGATGTTGTAGACGTACAGATCGAGCACTTGGATGTGCTCTTTGTTGAACGCGTTCTGGAACACGAAGTACTGCTCCATGCCGTTGTTGAGCAGGTTCGCCACCGACAGCAGCAGCAGCACGAGATAGGTCGGCATCAACTGCGGCACCGTGATGTACCACATGGTCTGAAAGCGTCCGGCCCCGTCGATGCGCGCCGATTCGTACAGCGACTGGTCGATGCCGGCGATGGCGGCCAGGTAGATGATGGCGCCCCATCCCAGCCCCTTCCAGATGCTCCACAGCGTCATGGTCAGCCACACGTGCTGATCGGTGTCGAGGAACTTGATGGGCGCGGTGATCAGGCCGGAGTCGGTGAGGATGCTGTTGACCAGGCCGCTGCTGGAGAACAGCGAGAAGGCGATCATGTAGACGAGCACCCACGAGATGAAGTTCGGCAACGTGGTCAGGGTCTGCACGGCATTGCGGAACCAGGGCGTGCGCACCTCGTTGAGGAACACCGCGAAGGCCAACGGGAGGACGGAGGTCGCGATCCCGAGGAAGCTGATGGCCAGCGTGTTCTCCAGCACCTGGGCGATCTGGGCGAGCTGAGTGGGAGAGCTGACGAGCATCTCGAACCATTGCAGCCCGACGAACTCGCTGCCGGACAGACCCAGTGCGGGCTTGTAGTCGAACAGCGCGTAGATCCACCCGTAGAGCGGAAAGTACGAGAACAGGAACACGAGCACCAGGAACGGCACGATGCACCAGAACATGCCGTACGACCTGCGGCCGCCGGCTCGCTTCTCACGCTGGTGCCGCTTGCTCTGACCGGTCTGCTCGAGCTCGGTGGCGGCCACCTCGGGCAGGACGGCTGAGACCGTCATCGCGCACCCGCCACGTGCCGCCGGCAGTCCGCCTCATGTCGCAACATGTCACTCCCTTGTGTGCTCGAGCTCACCGTCGACTTCTCACTGCCGACGTCTCGCTGTCGAACCGCTTCGATTAAAGAAACCACGCCCTCGGCGTTTCGTCAATTCGGGTGAGGTAACGCGAGCGTAACGATCGCTGTCACCCCCATGTCAGTCCGGCAGCACACTCGTCGTGGCGAGCGAGCGATACCAGGCCCCGGAGTCCTTGACGATGCGTCGCTGGTCGTCGAAGTCCACGCGTACGATGCCGAACCGCTTGGCGTAGCCGTAGCCCCACTCAAAGTTGTCCAGCAGCGACCACACGAAGTAGCCCCGCAGATCGACGCCGTCTTCGATCGCGCGATGGGCCGCGGTCAGATGTCGACGCAGATAGTCCACGCGCTCGGTGTCGTGCACGGCGCCGTCGGCTGCGACGACGTCATCGAACGCCGCGCCGTTCTCGGTGATCATCAGCGGCTGGTCGGGGAACGCGTCGCGCAGCCCGTGCAGAAGCTCCAGCAGCCCGTCGGGGGCGATGTTCCAGCCCATCGCCGTGTGCGGCCCGGGCTGTTCGACGAACTCGACCACCTCGTCGCTGCCCGGCCAGGCAGTGCCGCCCTGAGCCGGTTTGTGACCATCGCCGGCCTGACGGTGCGTCAGCCCGTCCCACATCCGCACCGTGTTGGTGGAGTAGTAGTTCACGCCCAGCACGTCCACCCGCTGGTGGATCTGCGCCAGATCGCCGTCCTGGACGAACCCCCAATCGGTCAGCGCCGCGGTGTCGGAGATCAGGTCATCGTCGTAGACGCCGCGTAGCATCGGACCGGTGAACACGCGGTTGCCGACGGCGTCGATGCGGCGCACGGCTTCGGCATCACCGCGCGCGACGTGCAGGTTGAGGGTGACCGAGTACTCGGGAGCCCCGGTCGAGGCCGTCCGCAGCGCCTGGATCGCACGACCGTGCGCCAGGTTCAGATGGTGCGCGGCGGCCAGGGCGGCCGCCGGCTCCTTCCGACCGGGCGCGTGGCCGCCCTGTCCGTACCCGAGGAACGCCGTGCACCACGGTTCGTTCAATGTCGTCCAGGTGTGCACGCGGTCGCCGAGGGCTGCCCCCAGCACTCCCGCGTAGGCCTCGAACGCGTCTGCGGTCGCACGCACCGGCCAGCCCCCGGCATCCTCCAGCGTCTGGGGCAGGTCCCAGTGGTACAGCGTCGCGACAGGGCGGATGCCGCGGGCCAGAAGACCGTCGACGAGGCGCGAATAGAAGTCGATGCCCGCCTGGTTGACCGCACCGGTGCCGGCAGGCATGATGCGCGGCCAGGCGATCGAGAACCGATAGGCGTTCAGACCCAGGTCCGCCATGAGATCGAGGTCCTGCTCCCAGCGGTGGTAATGGTCGCACGCCACGTCACCGGTGTCGCCGTTCCACACCTTGCCGGGCGTGTGGCTGAACGTGTCCCAGATCGACGGGCTGCGGCCGTCTTCGTCTGCAGCGCCCTCGACCTGGTAGGCCGCCGTCGCCGATCCGAAGGTGAATCCGGACGGAAACGACAGACCTGAATCACGGAAGTCCGCGCTACGGGTGCGGGGTGAGACTTCGTCGCTCACGTTTCTCCACTCGTCGTGATGTCGATGCCGGCACGGTCGTCGTGTCGGCAGGTCGGGGCAGTGCATCATCGAATCATCGAAGCGTTTCGATGCGCTGTACGCAAGAATAAGCCGAACCGTGCAGCCACCGCAACCCCCGCCGAGCGAAGAGCGGTTCCGGTCGTGTACGGTGACCTCGTGCCGCTGACCGATCTCACCCTCGACGAACTCCGCACCTTCCGACCCGACGTCGCCGAGCCCGACGACTTCGACGCGTTCTGGCGTCGAACGCTCGACGAGGCGCGCGCGCAGGCGGCGCCGCCGACGCTGGATGCCGCAGACTCGCCCATCACGCAGCTGGTCATCGAAGACCTCGCCTTCAGCGGGTTCGGCGGCGAGCCGATCCGCGCCTGGGTGACCCGCCCCCGCACGACCGACCGGCTGCCCACCGTCATCGAGTACATCGGATACAACGGCGGCCGCGGCATCCCGGGCGAACGCCTGCAGTGGGCGGCGGCAGGCTACGTGCACATCCTGATGGACACGCGCGGTCAAGGCAGCGGCTGGGGCACCGGCGGCGACACTCCGGACCCGCACGGGTCGGAGGGTTCGGTGCCCGGTTTCATGACCCGCGGCATCGGGGCGCCCGACACGTACTACTACCGGCGTCTGTTCACCGACGCCGTGCGGCTCGTGGACGTGGCCGCCGACCTGCCGTTCGTCGACCCGGCGCACATCAGCGTCACCGGCGGAAGCCAGGGCGGCGGCATCACTCTGGCCGCGGCCGGCCTGCACGAGGCAGTGTCCGCGGCGATGCCCGATGTGCCCTTCCTCTGCCACTTCCGCCGATCGGTCGAGCTGACGCCCGGCCACCCTTTCCGCGAGATCGAGCAGTACCTGGCCGTGCGCCGCGACCAGGTCGAACGCGTGTTCCAGACCCTGTCGTACTTCGACGGCGTCAATTTCGCGCGTCGCATCCACGCGCCGGCGCTGTTCTCGGTGGGCCTGATGGACGGCACTGTGCTTCCGTCCAGCGTCTTCGCCGCCTACAACCACTGCGGGTCCGACGACAAGGCGATCGAGGTGTACGCGTTCAACGGCCACGAAGGCGGCCAGCTGGAGCAGTGGCGCCGTCAGACGCAATGGCTCACCGCGCGTCTGTGACCGCGCGGCTCGGGGTCTCGCACACATCCGTACCGTGCGCTCAGTCGCGCGGCGCGGGGCCCGTGCTCTGACGTATCACCAGATGAGCGGGCAGGTGCACGTACTGCTGTTCCGGTTCGCCGCGGCGCAGCATCTCGACGACCATCCGCAGCGCCTGCGCGCCCATGTCGTGCAACGGCTGGGCGACCGTCGTCAGCTGCGGGGTCGTGCCGGCAGCCTCGGGCACGTCGTCGAAGCCGACGACCGACAGCTCTTCGGGAACCCGGATGCCCATCTCGTGGGCGACTTCGAGCACGCGCACGGCCGACAGGTCGTTCGCCGCGAAGATCGCCGTGGGACGATCGGGCAGGCTCAGCAGCTCACGGGCTGCGATGGTGGTGGGCTTGCTCCAGTACGCGCCCTCGCGCACGAGTTCGGGGTCGAAGGGGATTCCCGCCTCGGCCAGCGACTCGCGGTACCCACGCTCGCGCAGCACCGCCGACAGCAGATCGCCGCGGCCTGCCACGTGCGCGATGCGCCGGTGGCCGAGCTCGATCAGGTGCCGCGTCGCGATGCGCGCGCCCTCGATGTTGTCGGTGTCCACGGCGGGCACGTCCCCGGTGCCGGCGTGCGGGTCGATCGCGACGACGGGGATCGACGCACCCGGCAGCCGGACGGTCGGGGTGACGATGATCGCCGCGTCTACGAGCGTCCCCGCCAGCCGCGACAGCGACCGGCGCTCCCAGCCGACCCAGTTCTCATCGGTGAGTGCGCCCGCATACGCCAGCAGCTCATACCCGGATCCGACGGCGGCCGACGAGATGCCTTTGAGAAGCTCGGTGGAGAACGGCTCGAACCCGGCCACCAAGATGCCGATGACGTTCGTGCGATGGCTGCGCAGACTGCTGGCCACCAGCGAGGTCTCATAGCCGAGCTGTTCGATCACGGCCGAGACCTTCTCGATCGTGCTCTGGGCCACGCCGTAGCGTCCGTTGGCAACTTTCGAGACCGTCGCGACAGAGACCCCGGCGACCCGGGCCACGTCGTGGATCGTCGCTCGTGCAGGCACAGTGGGGCGTATATAGCCGGAGGTCACGAGCGTCACGCTACCTCACGATGGTGCGGCGACCGTGTAGTCACGACATTTCATGTTAAACGGTGTCGAAAACGTTATCGAAAACGTTTGACAAGAGGTGCTGGAGCGTGGCAACCTCGCTGTTGCGGCAGACCCGTACGCCGTTCCCAAGAGATGAAGGAGTCTCCACGATGAAGAGCAAAGTTCGCGGCGCGACATTTGTCGCGCTGGCCGCGGGCGTCGCCCTGGCCGCTGCCGGCTGCTCCGGCAGCACGGGTGGCAACACCGGCGCCGACGGCGGCACGACGACGCTGACGGTCTGGCAGAACAGCACCACCGGGCCGGGCCAGCAGTACTGGGTCGACGCGGCGAAGGCGTTCCACGAGGCCAACCCCAAGGTGACTGTCAAGGTGCAGTCGATCCAGAACGAACAGCTGGACGGCAAGCTGCAGACGGCACTGAACTCCGGCAACCCGCCGGACGTGTTCCTGCAGCGCGGCGGCGGCAAGATGGCCGCGATGGTCAAGGCCGGCCAGGTCATGGACATCACCGACTCGGTCTCGGCCGACACGAAGCAGGCGATCGGCGCAGGAGCCCTGAAGGCCGAGTCGATCGACGGCAAGGTCTACGCGATGCCGCTGGACGTGCTGCCTGAGGGCCTGTTCTACAGCAAGGACCTGTTCGACCAGGCCGGCATCACCTCCACCCCCACCACGATGGACGAGTTGAACTCCGCCATCACCGCGCTGAAGGGCAAGGGAGTGATCCCGGTCGCCGTCGGCGCCAAGGATGCGTGGCCCGCAGCGCACTGGTACTACAACTTCGCGCTGCGCCTGTGCAGCGAGCAGACCCTGGACCAGACGGCCAAGACCCTCGACTTCAGCGACCCCTGCTGGACCGCGGCAGGCAACGAGCTGAAGAAGTTCAACGACTCCAAGCCGTTCCAGCCCGGCTTCCTGACCACTTCCGCACAGCAGGGCGCCGGCAGCTCGGCAGGCCTGGTGGCCAACCACAAGGCGGCGATGGAACTCATGGGCGGTTGGGACCCGGGAGTGATCGCCTCGCTCACCCCCGACCAGAAGCCCCTGCCTGACCTCGCCTGGTTCCCGTTCCCGACAGTGGCCGGTGGCCAGGGTGACCCCGCAGCCATCATGGGCGGCGTCGACGGGTACTCGTGCTCGGCCAAGGCCCCCAAGAAGGCCTGCACCGACTTCCTGAACTTCCTCGTGACCCAGAGCCAGCAGGAGGCCTACTACAAGGCCTTCAACTCGCCGCCGGTCAACCTCGAAGCGCAGAAGATCGTCACCGAGCCCTACCTGAAGGACCTCATCGCCGCCTACAACAAGGCGCCGTACGTCTCGCAGTACCTCGACACCCTGTACGGGCAGAACGTCGGCAACGCTCTGAACGTCGCCGTCGTGAACCTGATGGCAGGCAAGGGCTCGGTCGCCGACATCATCACGGCGGTCAACCAGGCTGCAGCCAAGGGCTGACCGAACGATGAGTAGAACCCTGGGCGAGAAGGCCGGGACGCTTCCTGCTCAGGAGCGCACGCGGTCGGCCGAGAGCACCCCGATGCCCTCGGCCGACCGGCGCCGCGGAAAGCGTGCCGCCGCATGGCGTACCCGCATGGAGATCACGGTGCTCTCGGGCCCTGCGATCATCGTGTTCCTCGGCTTCGTGATCTTCCCGGTCGCGATGGCCGCCTACTATGGCTTCTTCAACTGGCAGGGCTACGGGCCGGCCACCGACTTCGTCGGACTGAAGAACTACGTCGTCATCTTCACGGATCCGACATTCCTCGAAGCCCTCACGCACAACGGCGTGATCCTGGTCCTGTCGCTGGTGATGCAGGGACCGCTCGCGATCCTGCTCGCGCTCCTGCTGAACCAGAAGATGCGCGGTCGCACCATCATCCGCGTGCTGATCTTCGTGCCGTATGTGATCGCCGAGGTCATCGTCGGCACCGGGTTCAGCCTCATGCTGCAGACCAGCGGCGCGATGAACGCGCTGCTGAAGAACATCGGCCTCGGATTCCTCCAGGCCGACTGGCTGGCAGACCCGGCCATCGCCATCTGGACGCTGATGTTCATCCTGACGTGGAAATACATCGGCTTCGCCGTCATCCTGTTCCTCGCGGGCCTGCAGGGCATCCCCACCGAGCTGTTCGAGGCCGCCGCGATCGACGGTGCGTCGTACTGGCAGATCCAGCGGCGCATCACGCTGCCGCTGCTGGGTCCCACGGTGCGCATATGGGCGTTCCTGTCCATCATCGGATCGCTGCAGCTGTTCGACCTCGTGTACATCATCTGGGGTCAATACGTCGCCGGCGTGGCCGGCACATCGACGATGGCCACCTACATGGTCACGAACGGCCGTGACGCCGGAAACTTCGGCTACGGCAACGCGGTCGCCGTCGTGATCTTCTTCATCTCCCTGATCATCGCGCTGATCTACCAGCGCTTCGTCCTGCGCCGCGATACCGCCGGCGCACTCACCGAAGGGCGCAAGTGATGTCGGCCACGACTTCGATCGTCACCCGCGGTCGACACCGCGAGAAGGAACGACTGCAGTGGGGCAGCCCCGCCGTCTACTTCATCGCTCTGGTGCTGGTGGCCGTCTGCCTGGCACCCGTGCTGTACATCGTGATCGGCGGGTTCCGCACCAACGCGCAGATCACGACGAACCCTGCCGGCCTGCCCAACCCGTGGGAGTTCGGCAACTACCTCGACGTGCTCACCAGCGACGTGTTCTGGCTGCAGGTCGGCAACTCGCTGATCGCCGCCGCCTTCACCACCGCGGGAGTCGTCGTGCTGGGGCTCATGGTCAGCTATGTGCTGGCGCGCTACCACTTCCGCGGACGCGGGGCGATGTACGCCCTGTTCGCCGCCGGTCTGATGTTCCCGATCACCGTGGCCATCACTCCGCTGTACATCCTGGTCAAAGACCTGGGCCTGATGAACAGCCTGGCCGGGGTCATCCTGCCGCAGATCGCCTTCGCGTTGCCGACGACCGTGATCATCCTGGTGCCGTTCCTGCGTGCGATCCCCGACGAGATCGAAGAGGCCGCCGCGATCGACGGCGCGGGCCGACTCGGCTTCTTCTTCCGCATGGTGCTGCGCTTGGCGGTGCCCGGCGTGGTGACGGTGGGCATCCTCGCGTTCATCGGCAGCTGGAACAGCTACCTGCTGCCGCTGTTCATCCTGAACGACGCATCCACCTACACACTGCCGCTGGGCGTGCAGGCCTTCTCGTCCCAGTACTCGGTCGACACCGCCCGCGTGCTCGCCTTCACCTCGCTGGCGATGCTCCCGGCACTACTGTTCTTCCTCGTCTTCCAGCGCCGCATCGTCGGGGGCCTGACCGGCGCGGTCAAGGGCTGACGAGACGTCCGACACCATCACGACAGGACCACAGATGTACGACGACGTCCCCGCGTTCCCCCATGTCTCGGAACGGGTTCAGACGCTGCATGCGCAGATGACCCTCGATGAGAAGCTCGCCCAGCTCGTGGGCTACTGGCTCGACCAGAACGGCACCGTCGCGCCGATGCAGAGCGAGATGGCGGCCGGGCAGAAGGCGGCCGGTGCGCTGGCCGAGGTCACCCGCGACGGCATCGGCCACTACACCCGCGTCTACGGCACGCGGCCGGTCGAACCCGCCGAGCGCGCTCAGTGGCTGTGGCACGAACAGCGCCGCCTCAAGCGCGAGACGCGACTGGGCATCCCGGCCATCGTGCACGAGGAGTGTCTGACGGGTCTGGCCGCATGGAAGGCTGCCGTCTTCCCCACTCCCCTGGCCTGGGGCGCCGCGTTCGACCCCGACCTGGTGCGCGAGATGGCCCAGGCCATCGGCGATTCGATGCGCGAGCTCGGCGTGCACCAGGGACTGGCACCCGTGCTGGACGTCATCCAGGACCCGCGGTGGGGACGCGTCGACGAATGCATCGGCGAGGACCCGTACCTGGTCGGCACCGTCGGCACCGCGTACGTGCAGGGCCTGCAGGCTTCCGGCATCCACGCCACCCTCAAGCATTTCGCCGGATACTCGGCCTCGCAGTCGGGCCGCAACCACGCCCCGGTGCACGTCGGCCCGCGCGAGATGGCCGACGTGTTCGTGCCTCCGTTCGAGATGGCGGTGGCCGAAGGGCGCCCCGCCTCGGTGATGAACGCCTACACGGCCCTGGACGGTCTGCCGATGGCGGCAGACCCCGGCTACCTCACCACGCTGCTGCACGATCGGCTCGGGTTCGACGGCGTCGTGGTGGCCGACTACTTCTCGGTCGCCTTCCTCGAGGTCATGCAGGCCGTGGCATCCGACCGCGGCCACGCCGCCGCACTCGCCCTGGAAGCGGGAGTGGATGTCGAGCTGCCCACCGGCGACGCCTACCTCGAGCCGCTGCGCGAGCGCGTGCGCTCCGGGGCGTTCGATGAGCGCTACATCGACCGTGCCGTGCTGCGGGTGCTCCGGCAGAAGGAGCAGCTCGGCCTGCTGGACGCCGACGCGTACGAGGACGAGCCGCCCACCCTCATCGACCTGGACTCCCCGCGCCACCGCGACATCGCGCGCCGGCTCGCGCAGGAATCGGTCGTGCTGCTCTCGAACGACGGCACACTGCCGCTGAAGCCGGCCACCCGCATCGCGGTGATCGGGCCCAACGCCGACCGATCCGAGGCCCTGCAGGGCTGCTATTCGTTCGCGAACCACGTGCTCGCCCACCACCCGGGGGTGCCGGTCGGGGTGCAGATCCCCACCGTCTCCGAGGCGCTGCGCACCGCCGGGTTCGAGACGACGTTCGCCCACGGCTGTGCTGTCGACGGCACCGACACGTCGGGTTTCGCCGACGCCGTCGTCGCCGCCCGTGATGCAGACGTGGCCGTGATCGTCGCCGGCGACCAGGCGGGCCTGTTCGGCCGCGGCACCGTCGGCGAGGGCAACGACGCCGAGTCGCTCGAGCTGCCCGGCGTGCAGCGTGCACTCATCGAGGCGGTCGTTGCCACAGGCACCCCCGTGGTGGTGGTGCTGTTGACCGGGCGTCCCTACGTGCTGGATTGGGCATTGGATGCCGAGGGCCCGCGTCCGCACGCGGTGCTGCAGTCGTTCTTCCCAGGCGAGGAGGGCGGCACGGCGATCGCCGACGTGCTCAGCGGCGACGCGGCACCGTCGGGCCGCCTGCCGATCTCGCTCCCCCGGTCGACGGGCGCGCAGCCCTACACGTACCTGCACCCCATCCTGGGAGGCGATTCCGACGTGACGGCGGCGCACTCCAGGCCGGTGCGGCCGTTCGGCTTCGGTCTGTCGTACACGACTTTCGCCTATCGCGACCTGGTCGTCGACGCCGAATGCCCGGCCGGTGACGAGTTCGACGCCGAAGTGACCGTGACCAACACCGGATCGGTCGCCGGCACCGACGTCGTGCAGCTGTACGGCCACGACGTGCAGGCCCAGATCGCACGTCCGGTCGCCCAGCTGCTCGGCTATGCCCGCGTGCACCTCGAGGCGGGTGAGTCGGTACGCGTCCGATTCCGGGTGCCCAGCGTGCGATTCGCCTTCAGCGACCGGTCCCTCACGCGCATCGTCGAGCCCGGCGATGTGCAGGTGTGGATCGGCGCGCACTCCGAGGCGACGGCCGCCGACGCCGAGACCGCGGCCGACGCGCGCGACGACGGCGGGTTCGGCGTCAGCGCCGACGGCGGGCACAGGGCGACCGAGCTCCGGGTGGCGGGTGCTGCCACCGCGCGTGCCACCGTGGCGCTGACGGGCCGGCCCCACGCCGTGACCGGCGCCGAGGCGCGCACCGTGCGGTGCGAGAAGATCGACGTAGCCACGGCTGCGGCGGTCTGAGCGCGCAGCGGCCCTGCACAGAGTGGGCTGTTGCGTGTGTGCGCGGTGACGTCGGCACTTCTAATGCAGCTGATCTTGACACAAGAGGGTTCTGGGTGGATTCTATGAACATACAGAGTTGTTTATAGAGGAGGCTCTCATCATGACCGAGTCGGCATTACGCGCGCGCAACAGCGTGTCGGTGAACGCGTCATTCTGGACGCGTCTGCAGGACGAACCTGCGTTCGCGGCATTCTGGATCCTTCGGGTCGGATTCATCGTGCTGCCCCTGTGGATGGGCATCGACAAGTTCGTCAACGCCCTCACAGACTGGCCGCACTATCTCGCTCCGTGGATCGTGGACATCCTGCCGTTCTCGGCGCAGACGGCGATGTACATCGTCGGCGTCGTGGAGATCGTCGCCGCGATCGCCATGCTCATCAAGCCGCGCTACGCGAGCTATGTCGTCGCGCTGTGGCTGGCCGGCATCGTCGTCAACCTCCTGACCTGGTCGGGCTTCTACGACGTCGCGCTGCGCGACTTCGGCCTGCTGGTGGCGGCTCTCGCGCTGTCGCGTCTGGCCTCGGTGTACGACAAGCCGTGGGGCCGCTCCTCCCGCTGACCCGACACCGCGGTCGGCGTCCTGCTCTCGCGGGCGAGAGCAGGACGCACGGAGCGCGCAGTGCAGGTTGCGAAGGGGGCCGTCAGGCCAGGCCGTGCTCGAAGGCGAAGACCACCAGCTGCACTCGGTCACGCAGGGCGAGCTTGGCGAGGATCCTGCTGATGTGCGTCTTCACGGTCGCCTCCGACAGGAACTCCCGCGCCGCGATCTCGGCGTTCGACAGCCCGCGCGCGGCCAGGGCGAAGATCTCGCGCTCGCGCTCGGTGAGATCGCCGTACGAGTCCGGCACGGGGTGGGACGCGGCATCCATCGTGTGCGCGAACAGGTCGCGGGTCGCGGATGCCGCGATCACGGCCGACCCGGCATGCACGGTGCGGATCGCCGCCAGCAGAAACTCCGGGTCGGCGTCCTTGAGCAGGAAGCCGCTCGCACCCTGCCGGATCGCCCGGGCCGCAGCCTCATCCAGGTCGAACGTGGTGAGCATCACGATGCGGGGGGCATCGGCATCCTGCAGCAGCTCAGCCGTCGCGACCAGGCCGTCCATGACCGGCATGCGGATGTCCATCAGCACGACGTCCGGGCTCGTCGCGCGCACCACGTCGATGGCCTGACGTCCGTTGGATACCTCGCCCACGACCTCGAGGTCGGCCTGCGAATCGATCACCATGCGGATGCCCGCGCGGAACAGCGCCTGGTCGTCCGCGAGCACCACCCGGATCACAGGGCACCTCCGATCGGCAGCGCCGCCTGCACGATGAACCCGTCGCCGTGGGCTGCGGCATCCAGTTCGCCGCCGACCAGCAGCGCGCGTTCGCGCATGCCGATCAGTCCGTGCCCGCGCGCCGTCCGCTCCCCTATCGGGGGCGACGCGGCCGTCGCGCGGCCGGGCCGCAGCGCGTTGCGCACCGACAGGTCGACCCGGTCGGCGTGCCATGCCAGGCCGACCTCGACTGCGCCGGCTCCGTGTCGCAGAGCATTGGTGAGCGCCTCTTGCAGAATGCGATAGACCGCCAGCTGCGTGGCCGCGGGCGGATCCGTCTTCGGCGTCGGGTCGATGTCGATGCGAAGCTCAAGGCCCGCGGCACGCATCTGGGCGAACATGAGGTCGAGATCGGCGATGGTCGGCTGCGGCCCGTCTTCTTGCCGGTGGCGCAGTTGAGCCAGCAGCACGCGCACGTCGGCCAGCGCCGCACGGGCGGTCACCGAGATCGTCTCCAGCGCGTCGAGCCGCGTGCGGTCCGCCGTGGCATAACGCGCTCCGTCGGCCTGCGCGATCACGACCGCGAGCGAGTGCGCGACGACATCGTGCATGTCACGCGCGATGCGCGCCCGCTCTGCCTCGGCGGCCGTCTCGGCCTCGGCACGCTGCTGCGCGACACGGGTCGTTCGGGCCCGGCGCGACGTGCGCACGAGCGCCCCCGCCGTCCAGGCCAGCAGCAGTGCGAAGGTTGCAGCGATCAGCACCGCGACCGCCGTGGTCAACGTGCTCATCGACAGCGGAATCGCACCGAGCACCAGGAACAGATAGGCCGTGGCCACCGCCGCACCCGCGATCGCCGATGAGAAGCCGAACCAGAACACCAGACGCGATCCATACGCCGCCGCGGTGTACAGCACTGCGAACACCGCGAAGTCGACGATCGCCGGCCCCCGGCCGAACGACATCTGCACGATGGCACCGGCCCACGCGATCCCCAGCGCCAGCGGCGGCGACAGGCGGCGTACAGCGACGGCTGCGCCGAAGATCGCGCACACGAGCACCGAGATCGCCTCGCTCGGCAGACCGCCGAACGTCGTCCACATCTCCCGGGGCAGAGACACGAGCGCGAACAGCACCGCAACCGTCACGTCGATGACGATCTGGGCGGTGGTCAGGCGACGGAACACCCTCCCACGCTACGGGAGCGGCCTGCGCGCGGCATCCATCCTGCGATGTATCCCTGCCTGCCCGCGCGCCGCGGCCCCGGCAGGAGTCACGCGTGCAAGCGCTGGCGCAGCACGTACTGCAGAATGCCTCCGTGTCGGTAGTAGTCGCGCTCGGTCGGGGTGTCGATGCGCACGACCGCGGTGAACTCACGGGCCTCGCCCTCGTCGGGCTGCACGCGCACGGTCACCTGCTCGGGCACGTCGTCCTGACCTGACAGACCCGTGATCGTGTAGGTCTCGGTGCCGTCCAGGCCCAGCGTCGCGGCGGTGTCGCCCTCGGCGAACTGCAGCGGCAGCACACCCATGCCGATCAGGTTCGAACGGTGGATGCGCTCGTAGGACTCTGCCAGCACGGCCTTCGCGCCCAGCAGCACTGTGCCCTTGGCGGCCCAGTCGCGACTCGAGCCCGATCCGTACTCCTTGCCGGCGATCACGATCAGCGGCGTCCCCGAGGCTGCATACTCCTGCGCGGCGTCGTAGATCGTGACCGTCTCGGTGCCGCCGGGCAGAACGCGGGTGAATCCGCCCTCGGTGCCCGGCACCAGCTCGTTGCGCAGCCGGATGTTGGCGAAGGTTCCGCGGATCATCACCTCGTGGTTGCCGCGACGCGACCCGTACGAGTTGAAGTCATGGTGCTCGACGCCGTGCTCGGTCAGGTACTTGCCGGCCGGCGAGCTGAACGTGATCGAACCGGCGGGCGAGATGTGGTCGGTGGTCACCGAGTCGCCGAGCTTGGCCAGCACCCGCGCATCCGAGATATCGGCAAGGGCATCGGGCTCGGGGCCCATGCCGACGAAGTACGGCGGCTGGCGCACATAGGTCGAGTCATCCTGCCAGTCGAACTTCTCCCCCTCGGGGATGGGCAGGCTGTTCCAGTTATCGTCGCCGGCGTACACGTCCGAGTAGCCCTCGGTGTACATGCGGGCCTCGATGCAGCTGTCGACGACCTTCTTGATCTCGGAGGACGTCGGCCAGATGTCGCGCAGATACACCGGCTCGCCCTCGGTGTCGGTGCCGAGCGGATCGTGGTTCAGGTCGACGTGCATCGAACCTGCCAGCGCGTAGGCGACCACCAGCGGCGGCGAGGCGAGGAAGTTCATCCGCGTCTGCGGGTGGATGCGGCCCTCGAAGTTGCGGTTGCCCGAGAGCACCGCGGCCACAGTCAGATCCCCGGCGTCGACGGCGGCGGCCACCTCGTCGGGCAGCGGGCCCGAGTTGCCGATGCAGGTCGTGCAGCCGTAGCCGACCAGGTTGAAGCCGAGCTGGTCGAGGTAGGGCGTCAGCTCTGCCCGGTCGAAGTAGTCGGTCACCACGCGCGAGCCCGGGGCCAGCGACGTCTTGACCCACGGCTTGGACTTCAGGCCCTTCTGCACGGCGTTGCGCGCCAGGAGCGCAGCGCCGATCATCACCGACGGGTTCGAGGTGTTCGTGCACGAGGTGATCGCGGCGATCACGACGTCGCCGTTGTCGATCTTGGTCTGGTTGCCCCCGACGGTCAGCTCCTGCGGGTTGGAGGGCCACTGCGGCTCCTCCGAGCCGGTGTATCCCCCGCGCGGCGCCTTCACGTCCGTCAGGTCGCGGTCCCCATAGAAGGGGTCGGATGCCGGGAAGGTGTCATCGACCGCATCGTCGAGCGCCGTGAGCACCTTCACGTTGGCGGTGGGGTCTTCGAGCAGGCGCGCGACGGTGCGCGAGGCGAGGCTGAGCGGAATGCGATCCTGCGGACGCTTGGGGCCGGCGATCGAGGGCTCGATCGACGACAGGTCGAGCTCGACGACCTGCGAGTACTCGGGCTCGTGGTCGGGGTCGTGCCACATGCCCTGCGCCTTGGCATAGGCCTCGACCAGCGCGACCCGTTCGGGGCTGCGCCCGGTGAAGGTGAGGTAGTCGATGGTCTCTTGATCGATCGGGAAGATCGTGCACGTCGAGCCGTATTCGGGGCTCATGTTGCCGATCGTGGCGCGGTTGGCCAGCGGAACGTTGGCAACGCCCGGACCGAACACCTCGACGAACTTGCCCACCACGCCGGTGTGCCGCAGCAGCTCGGCGACCGTGAGCACCATGTCGGTGGCGGTGACGCCTTCGCGCAGTGAGCCTTCGAGCTTGAGGCCCACGACTTTGGGCAGCAGCAGCGAGATGGGCTGGCCCAGCATGGCCGCCTCGGCCTCGATGCCGCCCACGCCCCAGCCGAGCACGCCGAGTCCGTTGATCATCGGAGTGTGCGAGTCGGTGCCCACCAGGGTGTCGGGGTAGGCGACCGGCAGCCCCTGCCCGGAACCATCGCCGTCGGCGCCGAAGACGACCCGACCGAGGTATTCGAGGTTCACCTGGTGGCAGATGCCGGTGTCGGGCGGCACGACGGCGAAATTGTCGAAGGCGTGCTGCGCCCAGCGCAGCAGCTGGTAGCGCTCCTTGTTGCGCTCGAATTCGATGTCGGCGTTGATCTTGAACGACCCGAATCCGCCGAAGCTCTCGGCGATGACCGAGTGGTCGATGACGAGCTCGACCGGAATCAGCGGGTTCACCTGCTGCGGGTCGCCGCCCAGGTCGCTCATCGCGTCGCGCATGGCGACGAGGTCGACGACTCCGGGCACCCCGGTGAAGTCCTGCAGCAGCACGCGGGCGGGGCTGAACTGCACTTCGCTGTGCCCGACATCCTTCGCGTTCCAGCCGGCCAGCGCACGGATCTGGTCGGCGGTGACCGCGTGGCCGTCCTCGTTGCGCAGCAGGTTCTCGAGCAGGATCTTCAGGCTGTACGGCAGTCGCGCTGAGTTCGGGATGCTGTCGAGCCGGTAGAACTCGTACTGCTTGTCGCCGACGGTCAGAGTGTCTTTCGACCCGAAGCTGTTCACCATCGATATCGCCTCCTGGCACAATCGCGGTCGCAAGCCACCCTTGCGAGACCCTGCTTGCCATATTGCCGCAGTTTCGGGGCGCGCGGGCGGGTCGGCTCAGCCGACGGAGACGATCGGGCGCTGTTCGTAGAAGGTCTGCAGCACGATCGTGGTGCGGGTGCGCACGTTCGCCGCGAGCCGGATGTCGCGGATCAGCCGCTCCAGTTCGCGCGGCGAGGCGACGCGCACGAACAGCATGTATGCGGCATCGCCCGCGATCGAATGGCACGCCTCGATCTCGTCCAGATGCTCGAGCAGCTCGGGGGCGTTGTCGGGCTGGGCGGGATCCAGCGGAGTGATCTCGATGAACGCCGACAGCGGACGGCCGACGGCTTCGGCATCCAGCACCGGCCGGTAACCGGTGACCACTCCGCGCGCCTCGAGCCGGCGCAGCCGCGCCTGCACGCTCGACACCGACAGTCCGACCCGGTCGGCGACGTGCGTCAGCGTGGCACGCGCGTCGCGCGACAGCTCGGCCAGGATCCGGGTGTCGGCCGCATCCAAGCGCGCGTCGGCGGGAGAGATCACATCGGACATAAGCGTAAGATTACCGGTAGTAACGTTGCCTTGCCGTAAATTTTACGGCTAGTGCCGGTTTTATGGCACGCACCACACGGATCGGAGGTTCCCATGTCCATGAGTCAGGTCCACGCAGAGCGTACGCAGAAGACCGTCGTCGGCGAACCCGAGGTCCTCGAAGACGCCCGCGGCGTCGAAGACAGCGCCGCCTGGCTGGCGCTGAAGGATGCCGCGACCGCTCTGCAGGCCATCCAGATCAAAGACGGCTCGGTGCCCGACGAGAAGGCGCGCGCCGCAGAACTGGTCTCCACGATCACAGCGTCGATCGCCGAGCTCGCACCGCGCTTCCCGCACGATGAGGCCTACCTCGCGGCATCCATCGCGGACTTCCGCCGCTGGGCCGACGACGGGTTCGGCGAGCCGGACTTCCTCGACTCGCTGGTCGCCTTCCACCCCGAGCAGCACCGCGTCGACGGCCTGCGACACCTGGTCGTCTTTCCGATGTACACGCAGAACGGGTCGAGCAACCGGCACGTCGAGGCGCTGATCGTCGAGGTCATCTGGCCCGAGTTCGTCGCGGCGCTCGAAGCCGGCGACTACGGCAACAAACTGTTCGTCTCACTGCGCCTGATCGATTTCACGCCCGGTTACGACACGAACTCGGCGGTGCTCTTCCCCGAGACGGTCGCGATGCGCGAGATCCCCTCGTTCACGTGGGGCGCGATCTTCCAGGACCGCGAGGCGGCCCGCTACCGCCGCGTCGTGCGCGCGGCAGCGGAGATCACCAAGCTCGACCTGCCCGCCGACGCCGTCGAGATGCTCGACGACCAGAAACTGGCCGAAGAGACCTTCGTGATGTGGGACATGATCCACGACCGCACGCACATGCGCGGCGACCTGCCGTTCGACCCGTTCATGATCAAGCAGCGGATGCCGTTCTTCTTGTACTCGCTCGAAGAGATGCGCTGCGACATGACCGCGTTCCGCGAGTCGGTCGCGATCCAGAAGAGACTCGAGTCGTCGCCGGCCGAGCTCAGCGATGTCGAGAAGCAGATCCTCGCGCACGCCAAGCTCGTGCAGTACGCCGTGATCTTCGACCGGATCTTCCGGTTCGCGATCACCGGCTCCCGCGTGCGCAACTACGACGGGCTGGGCGGCCAGTTGCTGTTCGCGTGGCTGCACCAGCACAAGGTGCTGCACTGGACCGACACCGCGCTCGCGTTCGACTGGGCCGACGTCCCCGCCGCCGTCGTGGCGCTCGGGGATGCGATCGACGAACTGTACTGGCGCTCGATCGACCGACCCAAGACCGCGCACTGGCTCGCCGCGTACGAGCTGGTCAGCTCGGTGCTGACCCCGAACCCCGCCTCGGTGTGGGCGCGCGGACTGTCCGACGAGGTGCTGGCCGGCCCCACCCGCGGCTACACCGACCAGGTGCTGGACGACGAGTTCCCGCTGTCGATGTTCTACGAGGCGCTCGAGAAGAAGATGCGCGCCGTGATCGAGTCGACCTCGGGCATCCGCGCGACGGACGCCTGACCGCACTCCTCGCGTCAAGATCATATGATTTCGACAAGCGCACACCGCTTTGACGTCAATGCGATGTGCGCTCGTCGAATCCCTATGTTGTGGATCCCTCGCCGACCCCTTCGGGCTCGTGAGCGATGGATGCCGCGGCCCACCGCGAAGGAGCACCTGACATGACAGACCTGACCGGACGGACGGTGCTGATCGCGGGCGCGACGAGTGCGAGCGGCCACGTTGCGGCGCAGACACTGCTGGATGTCGGAGCCAACGTGGTGGCCGTCGGCCACGATCCCGGCAAGCTCGAGCAGCTCGCCGAGACACTGCGCGCCGGCACCGCGGCCGGCGCCGACGACCCCTGGATGGTCGAGGCCTGCGACCTCGCCGACGAGGACTCCGTGCACAGCCTCGCCGAGCGACTGCACACGGCCGACATCCACGTCGACGGCCTGCTGCATCTGGTCGGCGGCTGGCGCGGCGGCGGGGGCCTTGCCGGTCAGACCGACGACGACTACCGCTTCCTCGAACAGTCGCTGACCGCACTGCGACACGTGACCCGTGTGTTCGATGACGACCTCAATGCGTCGGATGCCGCGCGCCTGGCCTTCGTCTCCTCGGTCTCGGTCACGAACCCCCTGGCCGGCGGCGCGAACTATGCGGCGGTCAAGGCCGCCGGCGAGGCCTGGATGCGCGCGGCCGGCCACGGCTTCGCCAAGAACGCCCGTGACGGCGAGCGCCCGCTGGCGGCGGCATCCGTCATCTTCCGCGTGAAGTCGCTGTCAGGGTTGGAGCAGACCCTGGCCGACCGGTTCGTCGCCCTGTGGGACGCCGACCCCGCCGACGTCAACCGCACGGTCATCGACCTGACGGCGTGATGCGACCACGCCAGTATGAACGAGAATGGACACCCGTGACCCCTCTGCATGACCCGAACGTCCGCGGCTTCGCATCCGATAACTATTCCGGCATCCATCCTGAGATCCTCGAGGCGATCGCCCAGGCCAACAACGGCCACCAGATCGCATACGGCGAAGACGCCTACACGGCCCGGCTGCAAGAGGTCATGGTCGATCATTTCGGCGAGGGCGTCGAGGCGTTCCCGGTGTTCAACGGCACCGGCGCCAACGTCACGGGCCTGCAGTCGATGCTGCCCCGCTGGGGTGCCGTGGTCGCCGCCGAGACCGCGCACATCAACGTCGACGAGCAGGGCGCGCCCGAGCGGATCGGCGGTATGAAGCTGCTCACGGTTCCCTCGCCCGACGGCAAGCTCACCCCCGAGCTGATCGACCGGCAGGCGTGGGGCTGGGGCGACGAACACCGCGCGCAGCCGCTCGTGGTCTCGCTGACGCAGTCCACCGAGGTCGGAACTCTCTATACCGCGGCCGAGCTGAAGGCGATCACCGACCACGCCCACGAGCGCGGCATGCACGTGCACATGGACGGCGCCCGCCTGTCCAATGCTGCAGCATCCCTCGACCTGCCGCTGAGGGCGTTCACCCGCGACGTGGGCGTCGACGTCGTGAGCTTCGGCGGCACCAAGAACGGGGCGATGGGCGGCGAGGCGGTCGTCGTGCTCAACCCCGAGGCATCCACCGGTCTGATCTATCTGCGCAAACTCAACATGCAGCTCGCCTCGAAGATGCGGTTCATCTCGGCGCAGCTGGTCGCGCTGCTCGACGGCGACCTGTGGCTGCGCAACGCCCAGCACGCCAACGCGATGGCGCAGCGCCTGCGCGCGGGCGTCGAGGCGGGCCTGGCCGACGGGTCGATCCGCGGCGTGGGCTTCACACAGGCCACGCAGGCCAACGGCGTGTTCGCGACGCTGCCCGACGGCGTCGCCGACCGGCTGCGGCAGTCGTTCCGCTTCTACGACTGGGATGCCTCGCGCAACGAGGTGCGGTGGATGTGCTCGTTCGACACCACCGAGGATGACATCGACGCCTTCATCGCCGCGATCGCGCGCGAGACCACGGCCTGAACCCTCGCACGCCGGCCTTCACCGGCAAGCAGCACGTGCCCTCCGCACGACTCACGCCTTGATGCTCCTGCAGCATCAAGGCGTGAGTCGTTCGACCGAGCAGGTCGGCCTCGGGCCGCGTGCACAGCCGCGGGGATTGTCGATGACACGCCGGCGGGGGATGCCGCTGCCCGGCGCGGCGGCGAGAATCCCCGCCGTTGTGCACGCCCGACGAGGGCTTCTCGAGCTCGGCGGTCAGGCGTTCACTGACCGGTCGGCGTCCGCATCCAGGGTCGCGAGGTCGCCCTCGTCATGCGACTGGGAGCCGTCCGCGTCGGTGTCCGTGTCGTCGTGGCCAGCATCGCCGTCGGCGTCGGCATCGGCGCCGCCGTCGGCCTGCTCGAGCCCGGTGGCTTCGTCGATGACCTCACCATCCCGCTCTGCGGACCCATCGGCCGCAGGCGCGGCATCCTCTTCACCGGCACCGACGATCGACGCGCCATCCAGGCCCGCGGGCCGGATGAGCTCGCGCACCTCGGCCATGAAGCTGGTCAGCTGGTGCTGCTGCCAGCGCAGCTGGCGGGTGCGATCCTCGGCGTCGTGCAGCACGGACTGCGCGTTCGAGGTCACCATGTCGATGATCTTCTGCGCACGGGTGCGGGCGCTGTCGAGGTGGTCGGCGGCACGCACGCGCGCGTCAGCCTCGATCTGCTGGGCCTGGGCCCGAGCGAGCTTCTCGTAGTCGTCGGCCTTGCTCGAGACGCGCTTGGCGTGTTCGAGGGATGCCGCGACCTGCTCGTTGGCGTCCGCGGTGATCCGCTCGGCGTGGGCGACGGCCTGATTGTGCAGCACCAAGAACTCCTGGTGCGCGTCATCCTGGCGCCGGGTCAGCGACTCCTCGAACTCGAGCGTGCGCACGCGCAGCTCGCGCACCGCCTCTTCGGCCTCGCCGCGGTCGCGACTCGTCTCGCGGGCGACCATCGCCCGCAGCGCCGCCGCCCCCTTCTCCGCCTCGGAGCGGATGGCCGCGGCCTCCTGCTGAGCCTGTTCGACCTTCTCGGCAGAGCGCGCGGCCTCGCGCTCGAGCTGCGCCTCATGGGCGGCGAGTTCCGTCTCGATGCGCAGCCGCGACTGCTGGGCCTCGTGCTGTGCCTGCGAGATGATCGCCTCGGCGTCGGCCTGGGCATGCGCGCGCGAGTTCTCGATCTCGACCCGGGCGGCCTGCAGCAGCCGGTCGCCCTGCACCGAGGCGTTGCGGATCAGCGTCGACGCCTGCTCCTCGGCGACCCGCAGGATCTCTTCGAACTGCGGCCGGTTGGGGGTGTCGACGCCGCTGCCGCTGAGCTCTTCGGAGAGCACCTGCACCTGCTTCTGCGCATCCGCGGTCTGCGTCTGCGCAGCGGTCAGCTCGTCCTTGAGCTGGGCGATCTGATCGGCCAGCTGTGCCAGCTCGTCGCCCCGTTCGGCGCGCGCGGCCTCGGCGGCCTCGTCGCGGGCGGCTTCGGCATCCGCCAGCTGGGCGCGCAGCTGCGCGACCTCGTCCCCCTCGTGCGACTGGGCCGTGTCGACGACGGACTGCAGCTCGGTGACACGACGGCGGGCTTCGCCCAGAGCGGATGCCGCGCGGTGACGATCGTCTTTGAGCTTGGCGATCTCGTCCTGCGCCGCGACGGCGCGGGCGCGCAGGTCATCGAGCGTGGCGTCGACCTCTTCTTTGTCGTAGCCGCGGAACGCGGTGGTGAAGACGGTCTCGGGTGCGCTGCCGCCGATCAGGCTGTCGAAGGACAGGGGTGCGGTAGAGGGGGCGTGGTCGGACATCGGGGGCTCTCCGGCAAGTGTGTGTGCCGCGGCACAGCGGCGGAATCGGGCACTTGAACCCTACCTCGCCAGCCTGTGTGACTCACCCCCTCAGGGGATCATTTTCAGCGCAGTGCGCCCACACTCGCCAGCGCCATGCGCAACAGTGTGCCGCGCCCGCCCTCCATGTCGGCGGCCACGCCGCCCGACGCGGCTTCGGCCGGCGTCATCCACGTGACTTCCAGCGCGTCCTGACGCGGGTCGCAGGTGCCGGTGACCGGCACGACGAACGCGAGCGAGACCGCGTGCTGACGGTCGTCGTGGAACGCGCTCAAGCCGGGCAGCGGAAAGTACTCGGCGACCGTGAACGGTGCCGGCTGCAGCGGCAGCTGGGGGAAGGCCATCGGGCCCAGATCGTTCTCCAGGTGTCGGAACAGTGCGTCGCGGATCGTCTCGGCGTACCGCACACGCCCCGACACGATGGTGCGGGTGATCTCGCCCAGAGCGGTGGCACGCAGCAGCAGGCCCACCTGGGTGACCGCACCCATGCCATCGGTGCGCACCGGCACAGCCTCGACGTACAGCATCGGCAGCCGACGACGCGCCTCGGCCAACTCGAGCTCGGTCAACCACCCGGGATTGGCCGCCGCGTCGCCCGACGCCGGTGCGCCGAACGAACTCAGCGACCCGGCCACGAACGGCTCGCCATTGCCGAGCCCATGACCTTCGGGCTCATCGGGCTCCGGTTCGGGATCGGGCGTGCGGACGGGCATGCCTCCTGTATACCCCACCGGGTCGGCGTCGGCGGGTACCGGTCGTCCATCGCCACCTGCGTACCGCCGTGCGCGGCGGCTCGCCTGGCAGACTGGGCACATGGACCAGCCACCCATCGATGCGGGCGTCACGCTGTGGTCGCAGACGGAGGCCGAGCGCACAGACCGGCCCCTGCTGGTGCTCATGCACGGGTACGGCGCCGATGAGAACGATCTGTTCGCGCTCGCCCCGCTCCTGCCCGACGGCTTCGCGTACGCGGCCGTGCGGGCACCGCTGACCCTGCCCTGGCCCGCCCCCGGCTTCTCGTGGTATCCGATCGACGACGTGGTCGATGTGCAGCTCGCCGGCCGCGACCCCGCACGTGTGACGGCTGCGGCATCCGCCTTCGTGCAGTGGCTGGATGCTGCGGCCTCCCCTGCGCAGACCATCGGCATGCTCGGCTTCTCGCAGGGCGCGTCGGTCGCGCTGCAGGCGCTGCGGCTGCGGCCCGAACGGTTCGCGTTCGCGGTGAACCTCAGCGGCTACGCCGCGCCGGGCGAGCTGCCGCACGACGCGGAGCTTGCCGCCGCGCGCATTCCGGTGTTCTGGGGGCGCGGAGCGCGCGATGACGTCATCCCGCCGGCGCTCGTCGAGCACACCGCGCAGTGGCTGCCCGCGCACAGCGACCTGTCGGGCCGCGTCTATCCGGAGCTGACCCACGGCGTCTCGGAGGACGAGCTCGCCGACGTGCGCGCGTTCCTCGACAAGCGCCTTGCCGCACTCTGAACGGAGACGATCGGCCGGACCGACCGGCCTCGGCGGCACTGCGGAGCACATGATCCGCAGACTTCTGCACGTTCTCGATCACCGCGGTGATCTGCCACACTTAGTTGAACGATAGACCTTATTAGTCGATCGTTATACACTCGCCTTTGATCGCCAGAAGAGGCCGTCATAGCCTCCGTAGGGCAATCGCAAAAGAAGTACGCAGGATCACCGTTGCGAGGATCACTGTCGACCGCGTGACACCCCGCCCGCCAGCAGCCGACGGACCGGGCACATCTCAATGAGGAGCAGGAGCACATGACACGAAGGACATCACTTCTGGCGCGACGGGGAAGCGCACTCGCGGCGATCGCCGTCAGCGCCGCGCTCGTACTCGCCGGCTGCAGCGGAGGCGGTGGCAGCAGCAGCGATGACGGACCGTCGCTGGAGGGCCACACCGCGGGCGCCATGGAGAACTTCACCGCCGACGAGCAGTTCACGGCGACCGAGCCGGTCGACTTCTCGATGCTGTGGACCGACTGGCCCGACACCCCGATCACCGACACCTGGCAGATCTTCGATGAGATCAAGAAGCGCACGAACGTCTCGCTCGATCTCACGAACATCCCGTTCAGCGACGCGACCGAGAAGCGCAGCCTGCTCATCAGCGCCGGCGACGCGCCGTACGTCATCCCGCTGACCTACACGGGTGACGAGACGCAGTTCGCCGCCTCCGGAGCGGTTCTGCCCATGAGCGACTACGTCGAGCAGATGCCGAACTTCCAGAAGTACGTCAAGGAGTGGCACCTGGAAGACATGATGGACAACCTGCGCCAGGCAGACGGCAAGTACTACATGCTGCCGGGCCTGCAGGAGGTGTCCGTGCCCGTCTTCACGCTGATCCTGCGCAAGGACGTCTTCGACGAGGTCGGTGCCAAGATCCCCGAGACATGGGACGAACTGCGCGACGGACTGGCGAAGATCAAGGCGAAGTACCCCGACTCGCACCCGCTGGCCGACGGCTTCGAAGGCCAGTCCATGATCAACTACGCTGCGCATGCCTTCGGCACCGTCGCCGGCTGGGGCCTGGGCAACGCAACGTTCTGGAACAAGGACGAGAAGAAGTTCGAGTTCGCCGGCAACGACGGCTACAAGCAGATGGTCGAATACTTCCGCGGCCTGTACGACGACGGACTGCTGGACGGGGACTCGTTCACCGCGTCCAACGACGGCAGCGGAACGGTGACCGAGAAGTTCGCGGCCGGCAAGGTGTTCGCGGCGTCGGGATCGGCCGGAACCGTGCAGGACTTCTCGACGGCGCTGGACCAGACGGTCGGAAAGGGCAACTACGAGCTCGTGCAGATCGCCCCGCCGGGCGGCCCGGCCGGCCAGGTCGTCGAGCCCCGCAACTTCTGGAACGGCTTCATGCTGACCACGGATGCTGCCAAGGACCCGCACTTCCTCGCAATGCTGCAGTTCCTCGACTGGCTCTACTACAACCCGGACGCGCGTGAGATGCTGCGCTGGGGAGTGGAGGGCCAGACCTACACCAAGGATGCCGACGGCAAGATCACGCTCAAGCCGGAGTTCTCGTACGACGCATTCGGAATCAACCCCGACGGCAAGACCGACATCCTCAAGGACCTCGGCTTCGGCACCAACGTGCTCGCCGACGCGACCGAGTCCCGTGCGCTGAAGGAGTCGTACAACTCGCACCAGCTCGTGGACTACATCGATGCGGTGAGCTCCACGCGCACGCCGCGTGCGCCGTTCCCGGCAGCGCCGCTGAACGAGTCCGAGCTCGAGCAGTCCGCGCTGATGGCCACCCCCATCAAAGACACGCTGAACACGAACACGCTGAAGTTCATCCTCGGACAGCGCCCGCTCAGCGAGTGGAGCACCTTCCTCGGTGAAGTCGAAGGCCAGAACCTCTCGGGGTACCTGGGCCTGATCAACGGGGCGCAGAAGCGCTTCGCGGAGAAGAACGGCTGATCCCGATGTGAACGGGCGGTGGGTCGCCAGTCCCCCCATGGCGGCCCGCCACCCGTGCATCGCAAAGGAGCGACTGCAGATGACCATCAACCTGGGTCAGGAGATCGCGTCGACGGAGCTGCCGCCCGACACGAGGACCCTCACCACCGAATCCCCTCGACGGCGGCCCTTCCCGGGGCGGCGACCTCGAAGAGACCGTCACCGCGCCACGGTGCGCGCTGTTCCGTGGCGCACGGCTCTCCGGCGCGACTGGGCGCTGTACGCGATGGCGGCCCTGCCGCTGATCTTCCTCGCGATCTTCCGCTACGTGCCGATGCTCGGCAACATCATCGCCTTCCGGAAGTTCCGCCCCGGCGGCAACATCTTCGGCGAGCAATGGGTCGGGCTGCGCTACATCGACATGTTCATCAACGACCCGACATTCTGGCACGTGTTCTGGAACACCGCCATCATCGGAGGTCTGACGCTGCTGGTGTGCTTCCCGCTGCCGATCGTGCTCGCCCTCATGCTCAACGAGGTGCGCAAGACGTTCTTCAAGCGCACGGTGCAGTCGATCACCTACCTCCCGCACTTCCTGTCGATCGTGATCATCGTCGGCATGACGATGCAGCTGCTGTCGGTGACCGGCACCGTCAACCAGTTCATCGAGGCGGTGGGCGGGGACGCGATCCCCTTCCTGCAGCGCGCGGAATGGTTCCGCGCGATCTACGTCGGCACCGAGGCGTGGCAGACCGTCGGCTGGGGTACGATCCTCTACCTGGCCGCACTGACCACCGTGGATGCGTCGCTGTACGAGTCCGCACGCATCGACGGCGCAGGCCGGTGGCGCCAGACGTGGCACGTCACCCTGCCCGGCATCCGCCCCACGATGATCACACTGCTGATCCTGAACATCGGCACCTTCCTCAATGTGGGCTTCGAGAAGGTGCTGCTGCTGTACAACCCGCTCACGTACGAGACGGCCGACGTCATATCGACGTACCTGTACCGCGTCGGTCTGGTCTCGAACAATCTCAGTTATGCGGCGGCGATCGGCCTGTTCCAGGCCTGCATCGGCTTCGTGATGGTCATGTCCGCGAACCTGATCTCGCGGCGAGTAGTAGGGACGAGCCTGTGGTGATCCAAAGCATGTCGGCGCCCTCGCACGCAGGTCGCGACTTCCGGCCGGTCAGCATCCGCGACACCAGGGGGCACCGTGCCTTCGTCGTGGTGAACACCGTCTTCCTGCTCATGATCTGCGCCGTGATGCTGTACCCGTTCCTCACGGTGCTGGCGCAGTCGTTCTCGAGCCCGGGGGCGATCAAGGCGGGCCAGGTCAACCTGTTCCCGGTCGGGTTCAACGTGGAGACCTACGTGGCCGTGTCGCAGAACAAGCAGTTCTGGCAGGCCTACGGCAACACCGTGCTGTACACCGTGGTCGGCACGACGATCGCGATGGTGCTGACCACGATGCTCGCCTACGTGATCTCCAAGAGTCACCTGCGCGGGCGCTCGTTCCTGATCGGGGTCGCCGTCTTCACGATGTTCTTCAACGGCGGCATCATCCCCAACTACGTGCTCATCTCGTCCATCGGGCTGAAGAACACGATGTGGGCGGTGATCCTGCCCGCAGCGCTGTCGGTGTTCAACCTGCTGGTGATGAAATCGTTCTTCGAGAATCTTCCGCGCGAGCTCGAAGAGGCCGCGCAGATCGACGGGCTGGGCTGGTGGGGCATCTTCACCCGCATCACCATTCCCCTCTCGAAGGCCGTGCTGGCCACGATGATCCTGTTCTACGCGGTGGCGTACTGGAACGACTGGTTCAGCGCGTTCCTGTATCTCGACCAGCGAGACCTGTTCCCGGTGACGCTCTATCTGCGAAACCTCATCGCGGGGGCATCGACTGCGGCCACCGAGAGCGCGGCGGCAGCGGGAACGCAGAAGGACGCGATCGACGCGAACATCCAGGCGGTGACGATGATCCTGACCCTCGTCCCGATCCTCTTCGTCTACCCGTTCGTCCAGCGGTACTTCGTCTCGGGCGTGATGCTGGGCTCGGTCAAGGGATGAGCAGCCCCGCATCCGACGCGGCGGCGGGCCGGCACCCCGCCGCCGCGCGCGCGGGCGAAGAGCCGGCGTCGGCCGGAGTGCCGGACGAGGGCCCTCTGACCCGCTTCACCACGGCGGTGTACCGCCATCTCGCGCTGGGAGTCAGCCTGGCCCTTGCCTGTCTGCCGACTGTCATCGTGCAGACGCTGTTCCGGCCCGAGGCATCCAGTGTGGCGGTGTTCGTCGCGGCGCTGCTGCCGGTCGCGCCTGCGCTGGCGGCCGGGCTCTACACGGTCCGCAGCTGGCGGCGCACGCCCGATGCCGGACCGTTCGCGCTGTTCGTGCGGGGCTATCGGCTGAATCTGTGGGATGTCACGAAATGGTGGGCTCCGCTGGTGCTGATCGGTGTCGTGCTCAGCATCGACATCGTCTTCGCCGAAGCGGTGCCCGGCGCCGGCGTGCTGCGCGGCATCGGCATCGTCCTCGCGGTCACGCTGACGCTGTGGTCGGGGCACGCGCTGGTGATCAGCGCGTTCTTCTCCTTCCGCACCCGCGACGTGCTGCGTGTGGCCGTGGTGGAGCTCTTCTCCCGCTGGCAGGTCACGCTCGCGTTCGCCTCGCTGCTGATCGTGGCCATCGCCGTCGTCTACCTCGCCACGGAGGTCGGCCTGCTGGCCCTCGCCTGGGCGTTCGTGGCGATGTGCGAGCTGGTCTCGCGCCCGGTCGTGCAGGATGTCACGGCCCGGTTCACCAGCGAGGGGTGAGCACGGCGCGTCAGCGGGTGGAGCCGCGCACGACCAGACTCACCGGCGTGACCACGTGCTCGGCGGCGGTGCCGCCGGCGATCCGCTGCTCGAGCAGTCGCACTGCGGTGGCGGCGAGCTGGTCGTGATTCGGATTGATCGAGGTGAGCCCCGACGAGACGAACTCGTCGACGTCGAGGTCGTCGAAACCCACGACCTGCACCTCGTCGGGCACGCGGATCCCCCGCTCGCCCAGCGCCGCGAGCGCACCATGGGCCAAGACGTCGGTGACGGCGAACACGCCGTCCACAGGGAGCCCCGAGTCCAGCAGCTGCCGCATCGCGGTGCGCGCGTCGGCCATCGCGTACTCCGCGACGGGCACCACCAGCCGCGGATCGGTGGACAGCCCCGCTTCACGGTGCGCAGTCTCCCAGCCCTCGCGGCGGGAAGAGGCCATGCTCTGCTCGGGGTCGAACCGCCCGCCCAGCACCGCGATGTGCCGCGCCCCGCGCGACAGGAGATGTTCCGTGGCCAGGCGCGCGCCCTCTTCGTTGTCCAGTCGCACGTGGTTCAGGTCGGCCGGCATCTCTCGTTCGCCCAGCAGCACGAGCGGAACCGCCTTGCCGATCAGCTCGAGCTCGGCGTAGCTGATCCCATAGGCCGACAGCAGCACGCCGTCGTACATGCGCAGTCGCGCCAGCGACAGCGCTTCTCGTTCGTGCTGCGCATTGGCTGCCGTGCGCTCGAGCACGAGGTGACGATTCGAGGCCTCGATCAGCAGTGCCAGCCGGTCGGCGACGGCGCCGAAGTAGTCGTGGAAGCTCGGCACGATGAGGGCGACGGAGTCCGTGCGCCCGGCCCGCAGATTGCGCGCGGTGAGATTGATCTCGTAGCCCAGTTCGGCCACGACGCTCAGGACGCGTTCTCGGGTCGCTTCCGATGCGCGGGGCCGTCCGTTCAGGATGTGTGAGACCGTCATCACAGACACGCCCGCTTCGCGAGCGACATCGCTCATCGTGACCATCGCGATTCCCCCTGTCGCATTGTCTCATCGACCCGTTCGCTTTGAACTCGGCCTTCCGTCGACTATGATGAGTCTATCGATAAACAGCCCGTTGTTCGATACCAGCGAGTCTCGCAGGTGCGACTCAGAGGCAACGCATAAGTGTGCGCACCACAGTGATTCACCCAGAGGGACTCACCCGCCGACCGTGATCCCTTGATTTCAGAGGATGTCCATGCCGCCCCTTCGTATCGCCCTCATCGGCACCGGCTTCATGGGCCGCGCCCATTCCCACGCGTGGCGCACAGCCGGAGCGTTCTTCGACCTTCCCCGAACCGTGGAGACCGCTGTGCTCGTCGGCCGCGATGCGGGGCGTGCGCAGGATCTCGCCGACCGGTTCGGCTGGGCCGAAGTCAGCACCGACTGGCAGGATGTCGTCTCCCGCACCGACATCGACGTCGTCGACATCTGCACACCCGGCAACCTGCACGCGCCGATCGCGCTGGCGGCACTGGCCGCCGGAAAGCATGTGCTGTGCGAGAAGCCGCTGGCCAACTCGACCCAGGACGCGACGGTCATGGCCGATGCGGCCGCCCGCGCCCACGCGCGCGGCGTCGTCGCGATGTGCGGTTTCAGCTATCGGCGCACGCCCGCGCTCGCGCTGGCCAAGCAGCTGATCGACGACGGCCTGGTGGGAGCCGTCCGCCACGTGCGCGCGCAATATCTGCAGGACTGGCTCACCGACGCCGACGCGCCCTTGACCTGGCGGCTGGATGCGTCACAGGCCGGCAGCGGCGCCCTCGGCGACATCGCCGCGCACTCGATCGACACGGCGCAGTGGCTCACCGGCAGCCGCATCACGGCCGTCTCGGCGATACTCAAGACCTTCGTGCCCACGCGCCCGGTGCTCGCCGAGCAGGTGGGCCTGGGCGGTCGCGGCGACACCGACGGCGAACGGGGACCTGTCACGGTGGATGACGCGGCCGCCTTCACCGCGACGTTCGACGATGGCGCCCTGGGCGTCTTCGAGGCGACGCGCATGGCGACCGGGCGGCGCAACGCCAACCGCATAGAGATCAGCGGTGAGCGCGGCGCGATCGCGTTCGACTACGAGCGCAGCAACGAACTCGAGGTCTACGACACGACCGATCCCCTGGTCGCGCAGGGATTCCGGCGCGTGCTGGCGACCGAGCCGCAGCATCCCTACATGTCAGCCTGGTGGCCCACCGGCCACGGCATCGGCTACGAGCACGGGTTCACGCACCAGGCCGTCGATTTCGTGCGCGCGATCGCCGACGGGACCGAGGTCGCACCGACGTTCGCCGACGCCCTCGATGTGCAGCGCGTGCTCGACGCCGTCGCCGCCAGCGCCGCCGATTCCTCGCGGCTCACCGTCGTCCCCCATCCCTCCCGCACAGAAAGCACACCCTCATGAAAGACGCCCTCGTCGTTCGCGGCGGATGGGACGGCCATCACCCGGTCGAAGCCACCGAGCTGTTCATCCCGTACCTGCGCGAGCACGGCTATGACGTGCAGGTCACCGACTCCAACCAGATCTACGCCGACAGCGACCGCATGGGCCGCGTCGACCTCATCGTGCAGAGCGTGACGATGTCATCGATCAGCCGAGAGGCCTGTCAGGGCCTGCGCGCGGCGGTCGAGGCGGGCACGGGCCTGGTCGGCTGGCACGGCGGCATCGCGGACTCGTATCGCAACGACTCCGACTATCTGCAGCTGATCGGCGGTCAGTTCGCGACCCACCCCGGCAAAGAGCCGTCGCTGCGGCACGGCGACGAGACGGACAATTACCTTCCCTATACGGTCGAGTTCACCGAGGAGGGCAGCACCCACCCGATCACCGCAGGACTCGAGGACTTCGCTCTGGAGACCGAGCAGTACTGGGTGCTGCACGATTCGCTGATCGACATCCTGGCCACCACGACCCATCCGACTCGGCCGTGGCATCCGTGGCACCGTCCGATCGTCTCGCCTGCGGTCTGGACCCGCTCGTGGGGCGCCGGCCGCATCGTCGTGGCGACGCCGGGTCACTCGGTGGACATCCTCGAACACCCCACCGTGCGCACCATCATCGAGAGGGGGATGCTGTGGGCAACCCGAGCATGACGACCACGAGCAGCGATCGGCACAGGATCGGAATCATCGGCGTCGGGGTCATCTCCGCCGTCTACCTGCGCACCCTGGCCGCGCACCCGCGCATCGACCTGGTCGCCGTGGCCGATCTGGACATGCAGCGCGCGACCGCGGTGGCCGACGCGCACCCCGGCACGGTCGCGCTCACGGTTGACGCGCTGCTGGCGCGCGACGACATCGACACGGTCGTGAACCTCACGATCCCCCGCGCGCACGAAGAGGTTGGCCGCCGCTCGATCGCACACGGCAAGAACGTCTACGTCGAGAAGCCGCTGACGGCCACCCTCGCGGGGGCCTCACCGCTGCTGGCCGAGGCCGCCGCGCGCGGCACGCTGGTCGGGTGCGCGCCCGACACGGTGCTGGGCACCGGCATCCAGACCGCCCGCCACGCGGTCGAGGCAGGACTCATCGGGCGCCCCACGGCGGCCGTGGCCACCTGGATCGCCCCGGGGCACGAGTCCTGGCACCCCAACCCCGACTTCTACTACCTGCCCGGCGGCGGGCCGCTGCTGGACATGGGCCCGTATTACGTGACGTCGCTCGTGCAGCTGCTCGGCCCCGTCGTCGCGGTGACGGGGGCGGCCGGCCGCTCCCGCGACGAACGGGTGATCGGGTCCGGGGCGCGCGCAGGAGAGCGCATCCCGGTCGAGGTCGCCACACACGTCACCGGCATCCTCGAACACGCCGGCGGTGCGCTGTCGACGGTCGTCATGAGCTTCGACGGGTTCCGCTCCGCGGCGCGCCCGATCGAGGTGCACGGCGAGGACGGCACGCTGCTCGTGCCCGATCCGAACGCCTTCAGCGGCCCCGTCGAACACACCGCACGCGGCGTGGACGGATGGCGCGAGCTGGATCCCGCAGCCGGATACATCGACGCCGATCGCGGGGTCGGACTGCTGGACATGCTCGGAGCCGCCGGCATCGGCCCCTCGACGAACCGGGCAAGCGGTGATCTGGCTGCGCACGTGCTCGAGGTCATGATGACGATGCTGACCGCGGCCGACGAGGGTCGGCGTCTGCCGATCGACTCACGCCCGACGCTGCCTCCGCTCGTGCCGCTGACCGCCGCTGCCATCTGGCGGGGCACGGAGTGAGCGACGCCGACCCCTACGCCCACCGCCGCGGCGACGCGGTGATCGAGCTCACCGACGAACGCGGCGTCGCACTGTCCGACACCGACGTCCAGGTGCGCCAGCTGCGCCACGCGTTCCAGTTCGGCTGCACCGCGGTGGATCTGGACGCCGACGAGAGCCTGCGCTCGCTCTGGCTCGATCTGTTCGACACCGCCACGCTTCCCCGCTTCTACTGGGGCAGGTACGAGCCCGAACGCGGCCGCACCCGCCGCGACGCCGTGCTGCGGCTCGCACGCTGGTACGCCGAGCGCGGAGTGCGGCTGAAGGGGCATCCCCTCGTCTGGCACACCGTCAAACCGCGCTGGCTCGACGAACTGCCGCTGCCCGAAGCCGAAACGCTGCTGCGCGGACGGATCCGGCGAGAGGTCCGCGACTTCGCGGGCCTCGTGGATGCGTGGGACGTCATCAACGAGACGGTCATCATGCCCCGCTTCGACAACGAGCCCGACGGCATCGCCAACGCCGTGACCCGGCTGGCGGCGCAGAAGGGCCGGGTCGAGATGGTCCGGCTCGCCGTCGACGAGGCTCGCAGCGTCGGCACCGCGTCGCTGCTGGTGCTCAACGACTTCGATCTCGGCCCCGAGTATGAGCACCTCATCGAGGACGTGCTGGACGCCGGCATCCCCATCGACGCGATCGGCCTGCAGTCGCACATGCATCAGGGCTTCCGCGGCGAAGACGGGCTGCGCGAGATCTGCGACCGCTTCGCCCGGTTCGGGCTGCCGTTGCACTGGACCGAGACGACCCTCGTCTCGGGAGACCTGATGCCCGCCGAGATCGTCGATCTGAACGACTACCGAGTCGATGCGTGGCCGTCGACGGCACAGGGCGAGCAGCGGCAGGCGGCCGAGATCGTGCGCCACTACCGGACCCTGGTCGAACACCCCGCGGTGCAGTCGATCACCTACTGGGGGCTCGACGACGCGACCGCGTGGCTGGGCGCTCCCGCCGGCCTCGTGCGCACCGACGGCACGCCCAAGCCCGCCTACCGGGCGCTGCACGACCTCATCCGCGGCGAATGGTGGCTGCCGCCGCAGACCAGCCGCACTGACCAGGCCGGACGGATCACCCTGGCCGGCTTCGCCGGCACCTACGAGATCACCACCGCGCGCGGGCGCACCGTGGCCGAAATCCGCCCCGGCGCGTCGCAGACCGTCGCCGCCATGGCGTGACCTCGCGCCGTTCGCACACACCTTTCTGGAGATATGAAGTGACCACCGACCTCAGAGCCGTCATCAACCTGGACCTTCCTGGTGCGACCATCAGCCGACACATCTACGGACACTTCGCTGAGCACCTCGGCCGGTGCATCTACGGCGGGTTCTTCGTCGGCGAAGACTCCCCGATCCCGAACGAGGGCGGCATCCGGCTCGACGTCGTCGACGCCCTCCGGGCGATCCGCATCCCGAACCTGCGCTGGCCCGGCGGCTGCTTCGCCGACGACTACCACTGGAAGGACGGCATCGGCCCGCGCGACCAGCGCCCGCGCATGGTGAACTCGCACTGGGGCGACGTCGTCGAAGACAACTCCTTCGGCACGCACGAGTTCCTGCACCTGTGCGAGCTTCTGAACGCCGACCCCTACGTGAACGGCAACGTCGGGTCGGGCACCGTCCGCGAGATGAGCGAGTGGGTCGAGTACCTCACGCGCGGTGACGACTCGCCGATGGCCGCGCTGCGTCGCCGCAACGGTCGCGACGAGCCGTGGAAGGTGCCGTTCTTCGGCATCGGGAACGAGCCGTGGGGATGCGGCGGCAACATGACCGCGGACCACTACAAAGATCTCGCCCGCCAGTACAGCACGTACATCCGCGACCACGGCGGCAACACCGTGTACAAGATCGCTGCCGGTGCGAACTCCGACGACTATTCCTGGACAGAGACGCTGATGGCCTCGCTCGCCTGCAACGACTGCAGCGGCGGCCTGAGCAAGAGCTTCCAGGCGGTGTCGATGCACTATTACACGATGTCCGGCGCCTGGGACGACAAGGGTGACGCGACGCGATTCACCGAAGACGAGTGGTATACGACCCTTCGCCGCGCGCGGCACATCGAAGAGCTCGTGCGACGGCACAGCGCGGTCATGGACGTGCACGACCCGCAACGCACCGTGGGCCTGGTCGTCGACGAGTGGGGCACCTGGTGGAACGTCGAGGAGGGCACCAACCCGGGCTTCCTCTACCAGCAGAACACCCTGCGCGACGCCCTGGTGGCATCCACCCACTTCGACGTCTTCCACGCCTTCGCGCACCGGGTCACGATGGCCAACATCGCCCAGACCGTGAACGTACTGCAGGCGATGATCCTCACCGACCCCGACTCGGGCGCGCTCGTGCTCACTCCGACCTACCACGTGTTCGAGATGAACACCGGGCATCACGACGCCGCCTCGCTCGAGGTCGCACTGGCCGGCGACGTGCCCACGCGCGACGTGGACGGCACGGTGCTGCCTCTCGTGTCGGCATCGGCGTCGACGAAGGACGGCAACGCGCTCGTCTCGCTGTCCAACCTCGACGCCGCCCAGGCCCACACCGTCGTGCTCGACCTGCGCGGGGGCCAGGTGGCCGGGTTCAGCGCCCGCGTGCTGACCGGCGGTGCCCTGCAGGCGCACAACACGCCCGACCGGCCCACCGCCGTGGTCCCCGTCTCTCACGACGGCATCCGCACGCACGCGCGGGGGCTGGAAGTCGACCTTCCCGCGCACTCCTACGTCACGGTGTCGCTGGAGCTGGCCTGAGGCGCGGGCCCGAGGGCTGGCCTGAGGCGCGGGCCTGAGGGGCGGGCCTGAGACGCGCCGCCCGATCGTCAGCCGGCGAGCGCGGGGAACATCCAGCTTCCGTCGAGCACCTCCGGCCGCGGCCGGTAGAGCCTGACGAGGTAGTTCCAGCCCTCGGTGATCGGCAGGACGTTGGCGGCGTCGGCGGGGTGGTCGCCGAACCGCACGGTGATCGTGCCGTCGTCGTTGCGAACCCCGGTGACGTTGTTGATCGTGTACGCGTCGCGGTCGTTCGGCTCGAAGAAGCCGTCGGCGTTGTACATCGAAATCGACCAGAACCCATCGACGGGCACCTCACCGACGGTCAGCTCGTACCGTCCCACCGGCAGCCGCGGGTCGACCCCGATGTAGCTCGCCTCGGCCGAGGGCAGCCCGCCCCAACCGGCCGCGGTGCCGATGAGGTGACGGACCGGATCGACCTCGCTCTGCGCACCGAACATGCGGTCGAACCCGCTCAGGTTGCGCGCCAGAGACAGGAGCGCGTTGCGCGTCTCGTCGAAACTGGTCGTGTCGTAGTCGGGCATCTCGAACGCAGCCGCTGATCCCGCATCCAGATCGATCCGGTCCTGGAGCGCCGCCACGGCCGCGAGATCCACGGAATCCGAAGGATCCACCAGGGTACGCACCGCGAGCACCGCGTATCGCGAGCCGAACTGCTCCTGAGTCAGCCGGTGCTCGCCGGCGTCGTGGAAGATCGCATTGATGTAGTGGTCCTCGTTCACGACCATCGCCGAGAGGTACCGCCGGCCGTGGTCCGGGATCGTGAACGTGGCGCCGGCGGCGAGATCCAGGACGGCGAAGCTGTACAGCGTGTCGCGGTTCAAACGGATGACCGTCTGCTTGTCGACAGCCGCAGGCAGGCGATTGTGCAAGAAGCGATTGATGCCGCCCGCATCCGATTGCAGGTCGTGCATCATCCGATGCGTCTCGGCACGCGCGAAGTTGTCGACACTGACATGGATTCCCATGACTCGAACACTGCACTACGGGGTCCTGACCGTCAAGCACGGCGGCATCGGCACGCGTCCGACTGCGACCGCGTCTGAGTTCTGCTAGAGTTTGCCGGTCCTTGTCCCGAGTGTGAGGAATGGAATGACCGAGATCTTCGCCGCGTGCTGACGCTGCGCTGATCCGTCGAAGCATCGACGTGTCGCGCCGTCACCGAACAATCCGCTGCCTCTGCAGCACGTTCGCGCGCTGACCGTCGATCTCTCCTCCCGCACTGTGCGGGATGCCTCGGGCATCGGTGTCGGCGCATCCGACACCGAGGAGGACCTCATGCACGACACCCCCATCATCCTGGACCGCATCACGCTCGCCTGGCCGGACGGCTCGCTCGCGCTCGACGACGTCTCGGGCGCGTTCGGCTCCGGACGCACGGGCCTGATCGGCCGCAACGGATCCGGCAAGTCGACCCTGCTGCGCGTCATCGCGGGCGAACTCGCCCCGACCGCCGGACGCGTGTCCGCGGCATCCGACATCGCGTTGCTGCCCCAGCAGCTGACCCTGGACGTCGACCGGCCGGTCGCCGAGCTGCTGGGCGTGGCCGACACGATCGCCGCGCTGCGCGCGATCGAGTCCGGCGACATAGACCCGCGGCACTTCGACACGGTCGGCGCCGACTGGGACATCGAGGCCCGGGCTGCGGCCGCCCTCGCCGAGGCAGGGCTGCCCGAAGGGGCGCTCGGGCGTCGTGTGGGCGAACTCTCCGGCGGCGAGGCGGTCCTTGCGGCGGTCGCGGGCATCCGGCTGCGCGGTGCGCCCATCACGCTGCTGGACGAGCCGACGAACAACCTCGACCGCGACGCGCGGGCGCGGCTGTACGACCTGGTGCTCGGCTGGCGCGGAACGCTGGTCGTCGTCAGCCACGACCTCGCGCTGCTCGAGCTCATGGACGACACCGCCGAGCTGTACGGCAACGAGCTGAGCGTGTTCGGCGGGCCGTACTCTGAGTGGCACGCATGGCTGGATGCCGAGCAGTCCGCCGCGCGTCAAGCCGAGCGCGCCGCCACCCAGGTGCTCGCGCGTGAGAAGCGCCAGCGCGTCGAGGCCGAGACCAAGATCGCCCGCCGTGGGGCGTACGGCAACAAGGCCTATGCCGAGAAGCGCGAGCCGAAGATCATCATGAACGGACGCAAGCGCGCCGCCCAGGTCTCGGCCGGCAAGCTGCGCACCGAGGTCGGAGCGAAGGAGACGACGGCCCGGGCGGCGCTCGATGTCGCCGAGCGGCGAGTGCGCGACGACGACAGGGTCGTGATCGACCTGCCCGACCCGGGGGTACCCGCCGGGCGGCGGATCGCGACGATCGGCGACGCCGAGCACGCGTGGATCGTCCAGGGGCCCGAGCGGGTGGCGCTGATCGGCGCGAACGGTGCCGGGAAGACGACGCTGCTCGAGCGGCTGATCGCGTCGGGCGTTCAGAACTCCGTCGATCTCGACGATTCGAGCATGAGACGAGACGATTCCGGCCCTTCGGACGCGGAATGGATGAGTTCTGCATACGCCGAGGCGCACACCGACCGCATCGGGTACCTGCCGCAGCGCGTCGACGGGCTGGATGAGATCGCCAGCGTGCTCGCGAACGTGCGCGCGGCCGCTCCCGGTGTGCCGCCGGCCGAGATCCGCAACCGGCTCGCCCGGTTCTTGATCCGAGGGGATGCCGTGGATCGGCCGGTCGCGTCACTGTCGGGCGGCGAGCGGTTCCGGGTGGCGCTGGCGCGGCTGCTGCTGGCCGACCCACCGCCGCAGCTGCTCGTGCTCGACGAGCCGACGAACAACCTCGACCTCGACACCGTCGGCCGACTCGTCGCGGCCCTCTCGGCCTACCGCGGCGCGGTGCTCGTGGTCAGCCACGACGACGCGTTCCTCGGCCGGCTCGACGTCGACACGACGCTCGAGCTCACTGCCGACGGGCTGACGCAGCGCGGCTGAGGCCGGGTACCCACCGCGTGCTGCACGAGGCCCTCCGCGGGACTCACTCGTGCAGCACGCGGTGCACGAACTGCACCGCCACCGACCCCTCACCCACGGCCGAGGCCACGCGCTTGACGGACTGTGCGCGCACGTCGCCGACGGCGAACACGCGCGCCACGCTCGTCTCGTAGAGGAACGGGTCGCGCTCGCCGTCCGCCGTGCGGTGACGCTGGGTGCCCAACCCAGAGCCGGTCACCACGAATCCGCGCTCGTCGCGCACGATCTGCGGCGGCAACCAGTCGGTGCGCGGCGAGGCGCCGATGAACACGAACAGGGAGGTGGCCGCCAGGATGCGCTCGTCGCCGCCCGAAACGGCATCCACCGTCACCTGCTCGAGATGGTCGGCGCCCGCGACTTCGCGCACGACGGTGCCGCATTCGACGGTGACGTTCGGCAGCACGGCGATCTGGTCGACCAGGTACTGCGACATCTTGGCACCCAGCTGGGTGGCGCGGCACAGAATGGTCACCGACCGGGCGAATGCCGAGAAGAAGACCGCTGCCTGGCCGGCCGAGTTCGCCCCGCCCACCACGATGATGTCTTCACCCGCGACGGTGTCGCGCTCGCTGAGCGCCGCGCCGTAGTACACGCCCCGCCCCTCGAACCGGTCGCTGCCGGGCACGTCGAGGCTGCGGTACGACACGCCGCACGCCAGGATCAGCGCACCGCAGCTGACCGTCTGCCCGCCGGCCAGTGTCAGTTGCGGGTACGGGCCCGACACGTCCACCGCCGCCACGGTCTGCGGAGCCATCACATCGACCAGGAAGCGTCGCGCCTGGGTGAGGGCGCGTCGGGCGAGGTCGGCCCCGGCGATGCCGTTGGGAAACCCGAGATAGTTCTCGATGCGCGAGGACTGCCCGGCCTGCCCACCGGCGACCATCTGCTCGATGCACACTGTGCGCAGCCCCTCGCTGGCGCCGTACACGGCCGCTGCAAGACCTGCCGGCCCTGCGCCCACGATCGCGAGGTCGAAGGTCTGCGCGTCGGAGGGAGCGGGGTGGCCGAGGGCGGCGGCCAGTTCCGGGATGCCGGGGGCCGACAGCTGCGTTCCGTCGGGCGTGATCACCAGGGGCAGCTCGCCGTCGCCGGCGGCGCTGCGCAGCATCCGCGCCTGCTTGTCGGTGTCGACATCCAGCCACACCATCGGGATCTGACTGCGCTGCAGGAAGTCCCGCACCAGGTGCGTGGCCTGCGACCAGCGACTTCCCACAACGCGGGTCAGCTGCTGGATCGGCGGGTGGGCCGCGTGCCAGTCGCCCAGCAGATCGTCGATGACGGGGAACAGCCGCTCCTCGGGCGGGTCCCACGGCTTGAGGATGTAGTAGTCCAGGTGCAGATCGTTGATCGCATCGATCGCGACGTCCGTATCGGCATACGCCGTCAGCAGCACGGTGCGCACCCCCTCGAACAGGCGAGACGCCTCGCGCAGCACGTCGACGCCGGTGATGTCGGGCATCCGCTGATCGCAGACCACGACGGCGACCTCATCGCCGCGCACGGCCATCTGCCCGAGCGTGGTGATGGCCTGTGCGCCGCCGTCGACGGCGATCACGCGGTGGTCATGGCCGTAGCGTCCGCGCAGATCGGCCCGGACGGCGGCCAGCACCGCCTGGTCGTCATCGACGGCCAGGATCACGGGACGACGACGGGCGGTCGGTCCGGATGCCGGGGCGGCGGCGCTCATGACGGGTCTCCTTCGGCTGCGGCATCCTGTGTTCTGTCGGCTTCCAGGCGCAACGGCAGCCGTACGCGGAAGACGGTTCGTCCCGGCCGCGAATCGACGTCGATCGTTCCGCCGCAGCCGCGCACGATGTTGAACGTGATGTTCAGCCCCAGCCCGGTGCCCCGGCCGGGGCCCTTCGTGGTGAAGAACGGATCGAACACCCTGTCGACCACCCCGGAGGGGATGCCCGGGCCGTCGTCTTCGATCTCGACCGCGACGCCGTCGCCGGCCGCCTCGGTGCGGATCACCAGCCGACCCGTGCCGCCCATGGCATCGATCGCGTTGTCGATGAGGTTCGTCCACACTTGGTTGAGTTCGCTGCCCGGCGCCTCGATGTGCGGCAGATCCGGCCCGTACTGTCGCTCGACCACAATCCCGCTCTTGAGCTTGGACTGCAGCATGACCAGCGTGCTGTTCAGGCCGTCGTGCACGTCGACATCCTGCACCGGCGCGCGATCCATGTAGCTGTAGTCCTTGAGCGCCCCGACGATCTGCGAGATGCGCTGGGCCCCGTGCCCGATCTGCTCCAGGATCGCGGCGGTCGAATAGGAGTCCGCCAGTGCGGTCAGCACCGCCGGCAGCGCCGACGGCGGGAAGGATGCCGCAACACGGTCGAGTGCATCGGGGTCGAGCTCCTGCGCCACGAGAGACCCCGCCAACGACCACGAATCGGCGACGCCTCGGGCATGCAGCCATTGCTCGACCTGTTCTTCGCGGTCGCTGCGAATCAGCGGGTCCAGCGTCGTCACCGACGACGCCCCGGCGGCGGCCGACCGGATGAGCTCGCCCAGTCGCGTCACGGCGTCGGCGTCGAACTCTTCGGCCGCCAGCGCCGTCAGCGCCGTGTAGGTGCGGGTCACCGCCTCTTGCAGCTGCGCCGCGCCGCGCCGCGCCGCAGCGGCCGGGTTGTTCAGCTCGTGCGCCATGCCCGCGCTCAGGCGTCCCAGTGTCGCCAGCTTCTCGCTGCGCACCAGAGCGGCGGAGCGCTCCGCGACGTCGTGCTCGAGTTCGTGCTGGTAGGCGGCGGTCAGCGCTTCGGCCTTCCTCACGTCGGTGACGTCGCGGAAGAACGTGTGTGTGGCGACGTACTCGCCGTCGCGGAAGCGTCCGGTGGCGTTGCCCTCGACGGGGAACGTGCGTCCGCCCTTGGCGATGAAGGTCACCTCGACGTGGTCGAACGACTCTCCTTGCATGAGCCGGGCGATCAGCATCGAGCAGTGCGCATAGTCGGCCTCGACGACGATGTCGAACAGGGTCAGGCCTGCCAGCTCCTCCTCGGTGTAGCCCAGATGCTCGTGCCACGCGCGGTTGACGAACATGAAGTGGCCGTCGGGGGCGATGGACTGCACGATGTCGTACGAGGACTGGATGAGGTCGAGGTAGCGCTGCTCGCTCTCGCCCACCGCCAGCTCGGCCTCGCGCTGGGGGGTGAGATCGCGCGCGACGGCACGGAAGCCCTGCTCGGCGGGCACACCGACGGCCGTCCACTGCAGCCATCGGTTCGTGCCGTCGGCTGCGACGAACCGGTTCTCGAAGCAGGTGACCTCACCGCCCCGACGGGCCTCGTCGAGCGCCGCGGCGGTGCTGTCGACGTCGTCGGGGTGCACGAACTCCAGCAGCGGACGAGAGGTCAGCACCGACATCGGCCGGCCGAGCAGCGGCATCCACCCCTCGGAGAGCTCCCGGAAGTATCCGTCGAATCCCGCGACGCACGTGAGATCCACGGACAGGTTCAGCAATTGGGCAGCAACGCCCTCGGGCCACTGCTCGAGCCCCAGCTCTGATGCAGCCAACGTCGTCCTCCCCAGAGACGCGAGTCGGCGGAGGCCGCCGCGGATGCAGCACCCTTCCGTGGGTCGCCCGTCGTCGGGCGGCCGGGCCCGCCGGCGGCACACGCCGCGGCCGGTCACGGCGAGTCTACAAGAACGCCGGCGTCGGCGGGTCGGCGTCGGCGCGGCCGCGGAGGAAGCGCTGGTGAGGCGGCCGTCAGGCGAAGGGCGTCGCCGAGACGATCGTCACGGTGAGGGTCGCGCCGTTCGGAGCCGTGAAGCTCACCTCGTCGCCCACGTGGTGCCCGTCGATCGCCGAGCCCAGCGGCGAGGTCGGCGAATACACGTCGATGTCGTCGTCGACCTGCGCGAGATCGCGGCTGCCCAGCAGGAACGTCTCGACAGAATCGTCCGAATGGAACTTCACCGTGATGCGCATGCCGGCCTCGACCAGACCGTCGTCGGGCTTGGTGCCGACCTCGGCATTGCGGATCAGCTCGCGCAGCTCGAGCACGCGGGCCTGATCTGCGTCGTCGGCTTTGGCCGTGAGCTCGGCAAGCTCGGCCTCGAGGGCCGCAAAAGCGGCCGGAGTCATCCACACGGGTCCTGTCAGGCTCATCACCTGCCCCCTTCCCCACTCGGTTGCACGTGGCAAAGAAGCTCCAGCTTATCCCGGATGTCGGCGAACACAGTAAAGATGGAGGAGTGAACCACCCCTCGGCAGATTCTGGGCATGGCGTGATGGACCGCTTCGGTGCCGCGACGCGGGAGTGGTTCGGCGGCGCCTTCGCGAGTCCGACCGATGCGCAGCGAGGGGCCTGGGCGGCCATCGCGAGCGGCAGACACGCGCTCGTGGTCGCCCCGACCGGCTCGGGCAAGACGCTCGCGGCGTTCCTCTGGGCGATCGACCGGGTCTTCCACGATCAGGATGCCGCGGCCGACGCGGCGACCCCCCGGACCGCGACGCACCGCACGCGCGTCCTCTACATCTCCCCGCTGAAGGCCCTCGGCGTCGACGTGGAGCGCAACCTGCGCTCCCCCCTGATCGGCATCGCCCAGCAGGCGCGCCGACTGGGCGTGCCGGTGCCCGAGGTCACCGTGGGGGTCCGCTCCGGTGACACCCCGGCATCCGACCGCCGAAAGCTGCTGACCCACCCGCCCGACATCCTCATCACGACGCCCGAGTCCCTGTACCTCATGCTCACGAGTCAGGCTGCCCAGACCCTGCGCGGCGTCGACACGGTGATCGTGGACGAGGTGCACGCGGTCGCGGCCACCAAGCGCGGAGCGCATCTGGCGCTGAGCCTGGAACGACTCGACGATCTGCTCGAGCGGCCCGCGCAGCGCATCGGCCTGTCGGCGACGGTGCGGCCGATCGACGAGGTCGCGCGCTTCCTCGGCGGCGCGGCGCCGGTCGAGATCGTCGCGCCGCGTGCTTCGAAGACGTTCGAGTTGAGTGTGGTCGTGCCGGTGGACGACATGCAGAACCCGCCTCCGGCCCCGGGACACGGGGCAGGGCCCGTGCCGGGTGCGGCAGGGGATGCCGCAGCCGACGACGACTGGTTCGCCTCGCCGTCCGGGCAGAGTGAGAACACCGAGATGACCGGGTCGATCTGGCCGCACGTCGAAGAGGCGATCGTGGACCGCGTGCTGCAGAAGCGCTCCACGATCGTGTTCGCCAATTCGCGGCGCCTCGCCGAGCGCCTGACCGGCAGGCTCAACGAGATCTACGCCGAGCGACTCGGCCTGAACTCGCCCGACCCGGCCCCGCCGGACGCGAGCACGCCGGTGCTGGCCAAGGCCCACCACGGTTCGGTCTCGAAAGAGCAGCGGGCCATCGTCGAAGACGAGCTCAAGAGCGGCGTCCTGCGGTGCGTGGTGGCCACCAGCAGCCTCGAACTGGGCATCGACATGGGGGCGGTCGACCTCGTGATCCAGGTCGAGGCTCCGCCCTCCGCCGCTTCGGGGCTGCAGCGGATCGGCCGCGCCGGGCACCAGGTCGGCGAGGTCAGCAAGGCAGACCTGTTTCCCAAGCATCGCAGCGACGTGCTGCACACCGCCGTGGTCACCGAGCGCATGCTCGCCGGGCAGATCGAAGCGATCGCGGTACCGCAGAATCCGCTGGACATCCTCGCGCAGCAGACGATCGCCGCATGCGCTCTGGCTCCGATCGACGTCGAGGGCTGGTACGAGACGGTCCGACGCAGCGCGCCGTTCCGTACTATGCCGCGATCGGCATATGAGGCCACGCTCGACCTTCTGGCGGGGCGCTTCCCGTCCGACGAGTTCGCCGAACTGCGCCCGCGGGTCGTGTGGGATCGGGATGCCGGCATCCTCACCGGTCGCCCCGGCTCGCAGCGCATCGCCGTCACCAGCGGCGGCACGATCCCCGACCGCGGTCTGTTCGGCGTGTTCGTCGCAGGCGAGAAGGTCGGCGCGCGCGTGGGCGAGCTCGACGAGGAGATGGTCTACGAGTCGAGGGTGAACGATGTGTTCACCCTCGGCACCACGAGCTGGCGCATCGTGGAGATCACGCACGACCGCGTCAACGTCGTGCCCGCGTTCGGTCAGCCCGGCAAAGTGCCGTTCTGGCACGGTGACGGCATCGGCAGACCCGCCGAGCTCGGCGAGGCGCTGGGACGATTCGCGAGGGACGTCGCGGTCGCCCCGCGAGAGAAGGCCGAAGCGCGGCTGGCCGAATCGGGGCTGGATGCCCGGGCCCGGGCGAATCTGCTGGCCTATCTGTCCGAGCAGCGCGAGGCGACCGGCACGCTGCCCACCGACACGTCGCTGACGGTCGAGCGCTCACGCGACGAGGTCGGCGACTGGCGCGTCATCCTGCATTCTCCCTATGGCATGCAGGTGCACGCGCCCTGGGCGCTGGCGGTGAACGCCCGCATCCGCGAGCGGCTGGGCGTGGACGGATCGGCGGTCGCCAGCGACGACGGCATCATCGCGCGGATCCCGGATGCCACCGCCGAACCGCCCGGTGCCGAGCTGTTCGTGTTCGAGCCCGACGAGATCGACCAGATCGTCACCGACGAAGTCGGGGGATCCGCGCTGTTCGCGTCCCGGTTCCGCGAGTGCGCGGCCCGTGCGCTGCTGATGCCCAGACTGAATCCCGGGCGACGCAGCCCCCTCTGGCAGCAGCGGCAGCGTGCGGCCCAGCTGCTGGAGGTCGCCCGGAGGTACCCGACCTTTCCGATCATCCTCGAGACCCTGCGCGAGGTGCTGCAGGACGTCTACGACCTGCCCGCACTGCTGCGGGTGATCCGCGGCATCGGCGAGCGCCGCATCCGTCTCGTGGAGGTGACGACGAACCAGCCGTCCCCGTATGCCCGCGACCTGCTGTTCGGATATGTCGGCGCGTTCATGTACGAGGGCGATTCACCCTTGGCCGAACGCCGGGCCGCAGCGCTGTCGGTCGACCCGGCGCTGCTGAGCGAGCTGCTGGGCAAGGTCGAGATGCGCGAACTGCTCGACCCCGACGTGATCGCGCAGTTCGAGCGCGAAGCGCAGCGCCTCGACCCCGAACGCCGCGCGCGCGGCCTGGAGGGGGTGGCCGACCTGCTGCGGCTGCTCGGCCCGCTCGACGCCGACGAGGTCGCCGCGCGCCTGCAGGACGACGCGGGCGATCACGCCGACGCCGCAGACACCGCCGAGACGAGGACGATCAGCCGAGACGAGGAGGATTCGAGACCGCATCTCCTCATCTCGGCTGATTCTCCTCCGGTTGGAAAGAGCGCCGACGACGATGTGATCGCCGGGCGCGCGGCCGGGCACCTCGACGAGCTCATCGCAGCGCATCGGGCGATCCCGATCACGATCGGCGGCCTCACGCGCACCGCGGCCATCGAAGACGCCGGGCGCCTGCGCGACGCGCTGGGGGCGGCGCTGCCGGTCGGCATCCCCACAGCGTTCCTTGAACCCGTCGCCGACCCGCTCGGCGATCTGGTCGCGCGCTACGCGCGCACGCACGGCCCGTTCCGCGCGGTCTCCGTCGCCGATCGGCTGGGCATCGGGGTCGCCGTGGCCCGGCACACCCTGCAACGGCTCGAGGGCCAGGGGCGGCTGGCGAGCGGCTTCTTCCTGCCCGTGGCGGCCGCCGACGCCGACGAGACCGAGTGGTGTGACGCCGAAGTTCTGCGGCGTCTGCGCATGCGAAGTCTCGCGGCGATCCGCGGCAGTGTCGAGCCGGTCCCGCCGCAGGCCTTCGCGCGGTTCCTGCCGACCTGGCAGCACCTGACCAGACCGCTGGAGGGCATCGACGGCGTGGCCGCCGTCATCGAGCAGCTCGCGGGTGTGCCGATCCCCGCCAGCGCCTGGGAGTCGCTGATCCTGCCCACGCGGGTGCGCGATTACACGCCGGGCATGCTCGACGAGCTGACGGCGACCGGCGAGGTCGTCTGGTCCGGACACGGCGCTCTGCCCGGCCGCGACGGCTGGATCGCGCTGCACCCGGCGGATGCGGCATCCCTCACCCTTCCCGAACCCGAGGGCGAGCTCGCACCCGACTCGCTTCAGCAGCGGCTCGTGAACATCCTGGGCGCCGGGGGTGCGTACTTCGCGGGTCGGCTGCGCGCGCTGGCCGACGCCGAGAACGAGCAGTCGGTGATCGAGGCGCTGTGGGCGCTGACCTGGGCCGGGCGCGTCACCAACGACACGTTCGCACCGATCCGCACGCTCCTGGCCGGCGGCTCGCAGGCGCACAAGATCACGCGGCGCACGCCGCGCGCTCGCATGTATCGCGGCATGTCGCTCGCGCGTCCGGCCGCACCGCCACGGCCGCCGGCGATCGGCGGGCGCTGGTCGCTGCTGCCCGATCCCGAAGACGACCCGGCGGTCCGGGCGACCGCCAACGCGAGCCTGCTCCTGGACCGCTACGGCGTCGTCACCCGCGGCTCGGTGCAGGCTGAGCAGACCCCGGGCGGGTTCGCCCAGGTGTACCGCATCTTGGCGGGGTTCGAAGAGGCAGGACACGCCCGCCGCGGCTACGTGATCGAGAAGCTCGGCGCCGCGCAGTTCGCCGCCTCCGCCACCGTCGACCGGCTGCGCGAGTTCGCCGGGCTCACCGATCCTCCGCCGCGCGACGCGATCACGCTCGCCGCCACCGACCCCGCGAACCCCTACGGGGCCGCCCTGGGCTGGCCGGCGCTGGAGGGCAGCACGCACCGGCCGGGCCGCAAGGCCGGTGCCCTGGTCGTGCTGGTGGACGGTGCGCTGTCGCTGTACCTCGAACGCGGCGGCAAGACCGCGCTGGCTTTCAGCGACGACGACGAGGTGCTGGGGGCAGGATGCCGCAGCCTCGCCGAGACCTCTCGCACGCGCAGGCTCGACACTCTCACCATCCAGCAGGTCAACGGCCAGGTCGTGTTCGGCAGCGCCCTGGGCCGCGCACTGCGGGCGGCAGGCTTCGTCGAGTCCACGCGGGGGCTCACCCTGCGCAAGGCCGCCCATGCCTGAGGGCGACACCGTCTGGCAGACCGCGGCACGGCTGCATGCGGCCCTGGCCGGGCGCGAAGTCACGCGATTCGAGCTGCGCGTGCCCCGCGAGGCCCTGGTCGACCTGGGCGGACAGACCGTCCGCGAGGTCGTGCCGCGCGGCAAGCACATCCTGCACCGCATCGGCGAGTGGACCCTGCACTCGCACCTGAAGATGGAGGGCAGCTGGGCAGTGCTGCGGCCCGGGGCCCGCTGGCCGCGCCCCGCGCACACTGCGCGGGCCATCGTGTGCGCCGACGGCGTCGAGACGGTCGGCTTCGATCTTGCCGAGATCGCCGTCGTGCGCACCGCCGACGAGCAGACGCTGATCGGCCACCTCGGGCCGGACCCGCTGCAGCCCGACTGGGATCCGGGTGAGGCGGCCCAGCGACTGGCCGCCGACACGAGGGAGGTGCACGTCGCGCTGCTGGACCAGCGCAACCTCGCCGGGCTCGGCAACGAGTATGCGAACGAGCTGCTGTTCGTGCGCGGCATCCTTCCCACGACGCCGGCGCACGAGACCGACACGGCGGCGCTCGTCGAGACGGGAGCGCGGATGCTGCGCGCCAACCGCGATCGGACGATCCGCACCTTCACCGGCGACAGCCGGCGCGGGTACGAACGCTGGGTGTACGGGCGGCAGAACCGCCCGTGCCGACGCTGCGGCACTCTCATCCGCCGGATGGACCTGGGTGCCGACCCCACTCGCGAGCGCATGGTGTTCTGGTGCCCGCGCTGCCAGCGCTGACCCCGTGTCGACAGCCGGCGACGACCGGACAGACTGTGCGGTCCCGATCCGCCCCCGGGCGGATTCGTCCGTTTCGGCCGCCGCTCGGTTGCGTGCCGGAGGCAAGCGGGCTTGACTCGGGGGCACCCGGTATGCAGCCGGGCGGCCGTCCAGGGCCGCGGAAGGGCCGGAGGGATCACGATGGGCCACGCCGACCTCGTCTTCACCGGCGGCTCCGTCTTCACCGCGACCACCGTGCGCTCCCGTGCGAGCGCCGTGGCCGTCTCGGGCGGGCACATCATCGCCGTCGGTCACGACGTCGACGACCTCATCGGCCCGCGCACCGAGGTGGTCGACCTGCGCGGCAGGATGCTGGCGCCCGGGTTCCAGGACGCCCACGTGCACGCGATGTGGGGCGGGCTCGACATGCTGCGATGCGACCTGTCACCGTATGACACCGAGCGCGAGTACCTCACGGCGATCGGCGAGTACGCCGCGTCGCATCCGGACCACCAGTGGGTGCTCGGCGGAGGCTGGGCGATGTCGGCGTTCCCCGGCGGCACGCCCACAGCCGCCGCGCTCGACGCCGTCGTCCTCGATCGACCCGCGTTCCTGCCGAACCGCGACGGACATGGCGCGTGGGTGAATTCGACGGCGCTGCGGCTGGCCGGCATCGACGGCGACACCCCTGACCCGGCCGACGGTCGCATCGAGCGCGACGCCGAAGGCATCCCGACCGGCACGCTGCACGAAGGAGCGATGACGCTCGTGAACCGGCTGCTGCCGGTCGAGTCGCCCGAACGCCTGGTCGAGGCACTCCTGCAGGGGCAGCGCTACCTGCACTCGTACGGCATCACCGCCTGGCAGGACGCGATCATCGGATCGTACGGCGACGCCGGCGACCCGGGCCCGGCGTATGTCACGGCCGGCGCCGACGGGCGCCTGACCGCCCGCGTGGTCGGGGCTCTCTGGTGGGATCGCACCGCCGGTCTCGAGCAGATCCCGTCGCTGCTGGAGCGACGGGACCGCTACCGTGCCGGCCGGTTCGCCGCCACGAGCGTGAAGATCATGCAGGACGGCGTCGCCGAGAACTTCACGGCCTCGATGCTCGAGCCCTACCACGACGGGCACGGCCATCCGACCGACAACTCGGGGATCTCGTTCGTCGCTCCCGAGATGCTCGACGAGGCGGTGCCTCGGCTGGACGCACTCGGCTTCCAAGTCCACTTCCATGCGATCGGCGACCGGGCCGTGCGACAGTGCCTGGATGCCGTCGCCCACGCCGTGCGGCGCAACGGGCGCAGCGACAACCGGCATCACATCGCCCACCTGCAGGTGGTCCACCCCGACGACATCCCGCGCTTTCGCGACCTCGGCGTCGTCGCGAACATGCAGTCGCTGTGGGCGACGCTCGAGCCGCAGATGGTCGAGCTCACGCTGCCGTTCCTGGGACCGCAGCGCGCTGCCTGGCAGTACCCGTTCGGCGACCTGCTGCGCGCGGGTGCGGTGCTTGCCGCCGGCAGCGACTGGTCGGTGTCCAGCCCCAACCCGCTCGCGGCGATCCACACCGCCGTGAACCGCACGGCCGCGCCCGGCTATGCGGAGGGCGACGACGACGCCTTCCTGCCCGAGCAGGCGATCGACCTGGGCACATCGCTGGTCGCCTACACAGCCGGGTCGGCCTGGGTGAACCACCTGGATGCCACGACCGGAACCATCGAGGTCGGTAAGCTCGCCGACCTCGTCGTGCTCGACCGTGACCCGTTCGACGGGCCCGCGGACGAGATCGGTGCGACCGCGGTGCAGCAGACCTTCGTCGAGGGCGAGCGGGTGTACGCGGCACCGTAGCCGCGCTCGCGCCCGTCCGAGAACCATGAACAGGAAGTGATACCCGTGGGAACCACCGTCTTCGAACGGAACCGTCCCGCCGCCGCGGTCGTCGATCATGCGCTCGAGGGCACGGCGCACGCCGTCTTCTGGCGCGACGACCTGCCGGCGGAGCTCGCGCCCGACCGCGCGCCTCTGACCACCGCGCTCAGCGCCGACCTCGTGATCGTCGGCGGCGGCTACACCGGGCTGTGGACGGCGCTGCTGGCGACCGAGCGCATGCCCGGCGCGCACATCGTGCTGCTGGAGGCGCAGCGCGTCGGCTGGGCGGCATCCGGCCGCAACGGCGGCTTCTGCGAGGCCAGCCTCACGCATGGGCGCGAGAACGGCCTGTCGCGCTGGCCCGATGAGATGCCCACGCTCGACCGGCTCGGCCTTGCGAACCTCGACGCGATCGAAGCGTCCGAGGCGACCTACGGCATGGACTTCCACTTCGAGCGCACCGGCGAGCTGGCGCCGGCCGTCGAGCAGCACCAGGTCGAGTGGCTGCAGGAGTGGGTGGGCGAGGCATCCGAGCTCGAAGACCTGGTCTATCTCGACCAGGATGCCGTGCGCGCCGAGGTCGATTCGCCCACGTTCCTGGCCGGCGTGTGGGACAAGAACGGCTGCGGCATGCTGCACCCCGCGCGGCTCGCCGCCGAGCTGGCCCGCGTCATCGAAGAGCGCGGAGTGCGGATCTTCGAGCGCTCGCGCGTGCGCGACCTGCGCACCGACAGCGCCACCGGCGCCGTCGAGGTCGTCACCGAGCAGGGGCGGGTCAGCGCCGGGCGCGCGGTGCTGGCCACGAACGTGTTCCCGTCGCTGATCAAGCGCAACCGCCTCATGACCGTGCCGGTGTACGACTACGTGCTGATGACCGAGCCGCTCAGCGCCGAGCAGCTCGCCTCGATCGGCTGGCAGAACCGGCAGGGCCTGGGCGACATGGCCAACCAGTTCCACTACTACCGCATCACGAAAGACAACCGGATCCTGTTCGGCGGCTACGACGCCGTCTACCACTACGGCCGCAAGGTGCGCAGCGAGTACGAGAACCGGCCCGAGACGTGGCGCACTCTCGCGAACCACTTCTTCACGACGTTCCCGCAGCTGCAGGGTCTGCGCTTCTCGCACCAGTGGGCGGGAGCCATCGACACCAGCACCCAGTTCACGGCGTTCTTCGGCACCGCCCGCAGGGGTCGTGTCGCCTACGCCGCCGGCTTCACCGGCCTCGGCGTCGGCTCGACCCGCTTCGCCGCGGAGGTCATGCTCGACCTGCTCGACGGCGTCGAGAACGAGCGCACGTCGCTTGAGATGGTGCGCAAGCGCCCGCTGCCCTTCCCGCCCGAGCCGGCGGCCGCGATGGGGATCAACGCGACGCGCTGGTCGCTGAATCGCGCCGATCACAACGAGGGCCGACGCAACCTGCTGCTGAAGACGCTGGATGCGGTCGGATTGGGGTTCGACTCATGAGATTGGATGCCGGAGCCGCCGTGGTCGCGGCATCCCTCGTCATCGACGACGAACCGATCGAGGCGGCACAGGTGCGCGCCGGGTCGCCGCGGGCGGGCTTCGTCGAGCTCGACGAGGCCGACCGGCGCACGATCGGCGTGTGGGAGCACTCCCCCGGAACCTCGACCGACGTCGAGTCGGATGAGGTGTTCGTCGTGGTGGCGGGATCGGGCCTGCTCGAGTTCACCGAGCCGGCGCTGCCGCCGGTCGAGCTGCGCCCCGGCGTGATCGTGCGGCTGACCGAGGGCATGCGCACGGTGTGGACCGTCCGCGAGACGCTGCGCAAGGTCTACATCGCCTGAGTGCGCCCGGGTCGCCGGGCGAGAGCCCCGTGACCCGACGAATGGCCCGGCCTCTCGCCCTGACCGCCCTCGCTCCAGGCGAGGAGATCTCACCGAGCGAGGACCGGAATCGCACTTTCGGCCCTCGTTTCGTGAGATCCCCTCGCCTCAAACGAGGATGGGCTGCGCCGACGGGGTACTCAGCGCTCGAACACCGTCCGGCCGCCGATTGGTGTGTTCACAACTCATGCACCGGCGCACAGCCACGGAAACACGCGGCAGATGCGCACGCACCCCGACGGATTGGTTGAGTTGTGAACCGGGCGCGGTGCCGCCGGACCGATAAGCTCGCCGGGTGGGGGTGCTGCTGAGCCTGGTCGCCGCCGTCTGCTACGGCACGTCCGATTTCGCAGCCGGGATCGGCGGGCGCCGCGGAGACGCCGGCGCGGTCGCCATCATCGCCCAACCGCTGACACTGGTGGCCGCCGTCGTGGCGGTGCTGGTGGCCGCCGCGCCCGCGCCAACCGCGAGCGCCCTGTGGTGGGGTGCCGCCGCGGGAATCGGCAGCGGCATCGGAACCCTCGCCCTGTATCGCGGTCTTGCCACCGCGCGGATGAGCGTGGTCGCCCCGCTGTCGGGTGTGCTCACCGCCGCCTTGCCGGTCGTGGTCGGGGCATTCCTCGGCGACCGTCTGCCATGGCTGTCATGGGTCGGTGTCGCCGTCGCCGTGCCTGCGGCGCTGCTCGTGTCGCTGCATCCCGGCGCCGACGGACGCGCACAGCACAGCGGCGTGGCCGAAGGGATCATCGCCGGCGTCGGGTTCGCTGTGCTGTTCATCGCCCTGGCGCAGGCAGGCACGGATGCCGGAGCCTGGCCGCTCGTGCCCACTCAGGCCGTGTCAGTGGTCGTCGTGGTCGCCGCTGCTCTTCCGCCCGGGCGTCGCCCCGCGCGGGAGGCGTGGGAGCCGTCGCTGCGCCCGGGCCTGCTGTCGGGCGTGCTCGGTGGGCTTGCCGCCCTCGCGTACCTGTTCGCCACCGGATTCGGCCAGCTCGCCGTGGTCGCGGTGATCACCGCGCTCTACCCCGCCGTCACCGTACTGATGGCCCGCTTCATCGAGAAGGAGCGGTGGGCGCGCCTGCAGGTGGTGGGCCTCGTGGGCGCGATCGCGGCGGTCGTGCTGATCGGCGTCGGCTGACCGCCTTCGCCCGACGCGCCCGCCCTCCCCGCCCCTCCCCTGGCCCCGGCATCCCCCCCCTTCGCCCGGCATCCCCGCCCCGTCGAACCCCGCCCCTCATCCCTGAGATGACAGAAGTGGCCGGAATACGTTGACGTATTCCGGCCACTTGTGTCACCTCACCGAAACGGCACGCCGAGCCGCGTGAGCACGAAGTTCAATGCCGATTTCGGAACCGTACGGATGCTGCGCGCTCGGCGGCGGGCTCCGCCCGAGGTCACATCGCGCGCCCGGCGGCGGGCTCCGCGCGCGGTCACGCCCGCGGCTCGCGTACGAGCATCGGCTCGTCCGCCTCTTCGAACGCGACATCGGGAGTCGGCCGCCGGAACCCGCGCGTGAGCCAGATCAGGTACACCGCTCCCAAGCCGGCCCAGATGAGCCCGACGGTCATCGCCAGCTGGTCGAGGCTGATCCACAGCCACACGTTGATCACGAACCCGATCCCCGGCACCACGGTCCACGCCAGCACGCTGCCGTGCAGCACCTCGTGACGCCGATGCCGCAGCCAGTACGCCACGACAGACAGGTTCACGAACGCGAATGCGGTGAACGCTCCGAAGTTGATCAGCGAGGTCGCCGCATTCAGATCCAGCCGCAGTGCCGTCAGCGCGATCGCCCCGACCACCAGGATGTTGATCACCGGCGTCCCGAGCTTCGGATGCACGTACCCGAACAGCTTGCGTGCGAGGATCCCGTCGCGCCCCATCGCGTACAGCAGGCGCGACGCGCTCAACTGCGACGCCAGCCCCGAGGAGACCACCGACACCGTCGCCCCCACCAGGAAGATCGTCTGGAACACGATGCCGCCGATGAACAGCGCGATGTACGGCGAGGCTCCCTCGATGTCGGGCGTGATGGCCTTCAGCGCATCCAAGTCCGGCACCAGCGTCTGCATCACGTAGGTCACGCTGATGAAGAACGCCGCGCCGAGGGCGGCGACCCACATGATCGCGCGCGGCACGGTCTTGCGCGGTTCGATCGCCTCTTCCGACAGCGTCGTCACGGCGTCGAACCCGAGGAACGCCAGTGCCAGCACCGACGCCCCGCCCACCAGGCTCGCGACGTCTTCGTTCATCGAATAGAAGGGCGCGAGCGAGAACGCCAGCGCGTTGTCGGACATGATCGCCCGCATCGTCAGCAGCACGAAGACGATCGCCAGCAGCGCCTGGAACACGACCATGATCATGTTCGCGACCGCGCTGATGCGCACCCCGACGATGTTCAGCGCCGTGATCACGACGATCAGCCCCACGATCCACACCCAGCCGGGCACGTCGGGGAACTCCGCCGACAGATAGATCTTGGCCAGGAGTGCGTTGATCATCGGCAGGAACAGGTAGTCCAGCAGCGCCGCCCACCCGACGAGGAACCCGACCGGAGCGGCGATCGTGCGCCGTGTGTACGTGTACGCCGAGCCGGCCGACGGATACACGCGCACCATCTTCGCGTAGCTGAACGCCGTGAACAGGACGGCGATGGTGACGATGATGTACGACATCGGCACGTGGCCCTTCGTCGCCTCCGACACGATGCCGAACGTGTCGAACACCGCGAACGGCGACATGTACGCCAAGCCGATGAACACCACGTGGCGCTGTTTGAGCGACCGATGCAGGGCCGCCGGTGCGGCCGTGGTCGTTGCGGTCATGGAGAGACCTCCTCGTTCTCCGAAAGGGACGTCTCGCAGCTGTGTGGGACGAGATGGGATGCCGCGACCGCGGGTGTGCGGTCAGGGCCGCGGTGTGCGGTCAGAGCCGCGGTGTGCGGGGTGGTGACGTGCGCCTGTCGCCCGTCGCTTCGAACGCCGCTGCGAACCCGAGCAGCGCCGTGTCGTCGTACGCCCGGCCGGCGAATGTCAGGCCCACCGGCATGCCGATGTCGGCCATCGTGCCCATCGGCACCGTGACGGTCGGGATCCCCAGGTGCCGCGGAACGAGGTTGCCGTTCGCGACCCACACGCCGTTGCGCCAGCCGTCGTCGGCTGCCGCCTGGTTCACATCCATGTCGGCCGCGCCGATGTCGGCCATCGCCGGGAAGACGACTGCGTCCAGGTGCAGAGCATCCATCCACTCCTCCAGGTCGACGCGCCGGGTCCGCTCCAGCCCCGACACCTCGTCCAGATGCGGGATGTCGGTGAACGACGCGTACGGATGCGCACGCACCTGCGCGGGGTAGCCCGCGATGTCGTCGTCGAACCCCGTGTAGCGGTCGGGAAGGGCTCCCGCCGGGTGGGGGAAGATCTGCGCGCCGTCGACGGCGGCCAGACCCGACAGGGCCGGGTCGCCGTTGGCGGCCAGGAAGTCCTCCCACGCCCATGCCGACAGGTCGACGATCTCGCTGTGCAGGAACTGCGGCGACACGAACCCCCGGGTCGTGATCGTGGGAGCGCCCGCCCTGTCGCCCTCATAGTTCGTCACGGCCGGGAAGTCGACCTCGATCACCTCGGCACCCGCCGCCTCGAGGTCGGCGTGCGCGGCCTGCCAGAGCGCGATGACCGCGTCGCGGGTGCGGATCCGCTCCCCCGTCGCGCCGCCGATCGTCGTGCCGGTGCCCGCATCGGGATCGGCGTTGATGTACATGCGCGGCACGCCGAAGCGCCTGCCGCGCAGGTCGCCGCGAACGGCCGGGTAAGACGCGGGGCGCACGGTCGAGGCATCCGGAATCTCCACCCACGGCTGCGCGCGCCAGAAGTCGCCGCGGGTGTCGGGGTCGTCGGCGACGATCACATCGAGCACCTCGAGCAGGTCGGCCATCGTGCGCGTGTGCGGCACCACGACGTCCATGGTCGGAACCAGCGGCCAGTTGCCGCGCACCGAGATCAGTCCGCGGCTGGGAGTGTAGGCGCACAGTGCGTTGCAGGATGCCGGGGCCCGGCCGCTGGACCACGTCTCTTCACCGAGCCCGAACGCGGCGAACGACGCCGCGGTCGCGGTGCCCGATCCGTTCGATGACCCCGACCCGAACGCCGAGGTCAGAAACCGCGCGTTGTAGGGGCTCTCGGCGCGACCGTAGACCCCGCGCTGCATTCCGCCGTTGGCCATCGGCGGCATGTTCGTCAGCCCCAGGCAGACCGCGCCGGCCGCGCGCAGCCGCTCGATGGTGAACGCGTCGCGCTGAGCGACCAGGTTCGCGAACGCGGGCGATCCGGCGGCGGCGGTGAGCCCCTTCACGAGGTAGCTGTCTTTCGCCGTGTACGGGATGCCGTCGAGCGGTCCGCACACCTCGCCCCGTGCCCGCCGGGCGTCCGAGGCGGCGGCCTCGGCCAGCGCTTCGGGGTTGCGCACCACGACGGCGTTCAGCGCCGTGGCAGTGCCCGGGGCGTCGTACGCGTCGATGCGGGCGAGATAGGCCTGCACGAGTTCGACGCTCGTGGTGTCGCCTGCCTCCAACGCACCGCGCAGGTCGGCGATGGATGCCTCGACCACGTCGAACATGTCAGGCCGCCTTCCCAGAACCCACGGCCGGCTGCTGCTGCGTGATGCAGTGGATGCCGCCGCCGCGCGCGAAGATGGGCCGCGCGTCCACGGTCACGGCGGGCCGGCCGTATGCCTCCGAGAGGATATCCCGCGCCCGCGCGTCGGCCTCGGGCTCGCCGAAGCCGCAGGCGATCACGCCGCCGCCCACGACGAGGTGGTTCACGTAGCTCCAGTCGACGAATCCCTCGTCGTCGCGCAGCGTGGCGGGTGCGGGCAGATCGATGATCTCGAGCGTGCGGCCCGCGGCATCCCGCTCGTGCGACAGCTGCCGCTTCAGGTCGTCGGTGACGGCGAAGTCGGGATGCTGCCGGTCGCGCTGCTCGTGCAGCAGCACGCGCCCCGGTCCGGCGAATGCGGCGACGATGTCGACGTGGCCGCGCGTGCCGAAGTCGTCGTAGTCGCGGGTCAGACCTCGCGGCAGCCAGATCGCCCGCGCGGCGCCGAGAGTGCGCGCCATCTCGGCCTCGACCCGCGTCTTGTCGGCGTACGGGTTGCGATGCGGGTCCAGCTGCACGGTCTCGGTCAGCAGCACGGTGCCCTCGCCGTCGACGTGGATGCCGCCGCCCTCGTTCACGAGCAGCGAGGGAATCCGCTCAGCGCCGACCAGCTCGGCGATGACGCGCGCGATGCCGGCCGACACCTGCCACTGTGCCCAGGCGGGATCGCCCCAGCCGTTGAAGACCCAGTCCACCGCACCCAGGACGCCCGGCCGCTCGTCGTCGAGCACGAACGTGGGGCCGAAATCGCGCATCCAGAACTCGTCGAGCGGGGCCTCGACGATCTCGACAGCCGAGCCCAGCAGGTTGCGAGCCCGCGTCATCTCGGTCGGGTCGACGACCATCGACACCGGTTCGAACCGGGCGACCGCCAGGGCCGTGTCGGCCCACGCGCGGTAGCCGGTCTCGCGCCAGGCATCGCCCTCGCCGAGGGTGATCCCCTCGCGCGGGAACGCCATCCAGGTGCGCTCGTGCGCCACGCCCTCGTGAGGCATCCTCCACGCCATGTCGACTCCTTCGGCGGTCCCTGTAAGGTATTGATCACGCGATCAATACGATGAATGTTCCTACACTGGACAGAAGATGTCAACAGCACCTGCCCACACCCGCACTCGCCTCACGCCGTCGCAGCGCTCGGCGCAGATCACCGCCGCGGCCGCCGCGCTCGCCCGTGACGGGGGGCTGTCCGCCCTGACACTGCGCGCCGTCGCCCAGCGAGCAGGGGTGGCGCCGGGCCTGGTCGCCCATTATGCGACGAGCATGGACGGCCTGGTGGCCACGGTCTTCACCGACCTCACGGGTGCCGAGCTGAGCGACGTGCGCGCGCGGGTCGAGGCATCCTCCGACCCCGCGGTGCAGCTGGCGACCCTGTTCGCCACGGTGCTGGGCCACGACCACGAAGACGTCACGCTCGTGTGGGTGGACGCCTGGTCGCTGGGCCGCGGCAACGCCCCGCTGTCGGCGGCGATCGACGAGCAGATGGACGCCTGGCGGGCATTCCTCGCCGGCGTCGTGCGCGCGGGCAGGACCGCGGGACTGTTCACGACGGACGATCCGGATGCCGTTGCCTGGCAGATCCTGGCCATGATCGACGGCATCTCAGCCCATGCGCTCACGCGCGGCACCGACCCCGCACCCTTCACGGCTCGCCTCGCGCAGGCCTGCGAGACGCTCGTGGGCGCAGCCCCCGGCACGGTCACCGCACACCTCTGACCGCTAGCGCGAGGGGTTCGCGCGACGCACGAGCAGGGCCAGGTGCAGCGCCGTCTGCGTCTCGCCGTCATCCAGGTTCAGGCCCAGCAGCCGCTCGATCAGAGTGATGCGCTGATAGAACACCGAGCGCGAGAGGTGGGATGCCGCGGCGGCGGCCGTGCGGTTCGCCGGGTGGGTGAGCACGGCCGCCAGCACCTCGAGCAGGTCTCCCCCGCGGTTCAGGTCGTGTTCGACGAGCGGGGCCAGCATGCGCTCGCCGTGCTCGAGCAGTCGATGATCATCGCGCAGGTTCGTGACCAGCCGCACGAGCGGACGGGCATCGGCCCGCCGCACCTGATGGGCCGTGCGGTCGCCGTGCCGTCGATCCGACGGGGCACGCGAGAGGTCGATCGCCTCTTGCAGCGAGGTCAGCGCCGCATCCAGTCCCGACGCCGCCGTCCCCACCGAGATCACCGCCGCGGGCTCACCGTCCAGGAGCGATGCCGACACGAACGCACGCACCTCGGCATCGTCGAACGCGGCGCCGGACGGCAGCGAGACGAGCACGGTGACAGCAGTGCCCGCCGCCCTGCCCGCCGCGGCGATCCCCGCCCCGGCCGCATCGCCGACCAGCACGCGAGCGCCGCGGGCGCGGGCGGCGGCATCCATCCGCTCCGGGCTCACCGTCGCACGCGCGACGACCATTCCGACCAATTGCCGTCCCTGCACCGGCAGCCCCGCGGCCGACAGGCGTGCGGCGGCCCCCGCCGTGCTGGCATAACGGCCCGACAGCAGCCGGTCGACCAGGCGCCGCCGCGCCTGACGCTCCCATTCGTCGACCGGTCCGTCGGCCAGACGCCCCAGCGCCAGGGCGATCGCGCCCTGCTGCAGGACGCCCACGCGCCCGGCGGGGTGCTCCGGTCCCGGGAGGGCGACGAGGTAGCCCCACCGCATGCCGCGCGCCTCGACCGGCACCACCAGCCAGTCCTCGTCGGCGTCGGGCCGGCGTGCGGCGCGCGACCGGCGCTCCCAGTCGGCGAGCACCTCGGTCTCGCGCGCGGGCGGCACGTCGGCGGCGACCACTTCGTGCGCGAGGTTCTCCAGCACGATCGGAGCGCCCAGCGTCAGCGCCAGCTGCTGCACCACGAAATCGGCGGGCGAGCCGCGCAGCGCGAGCTCGGTGAATCGGTCGCGCACGTCGTCTCGTGCCCGCAGCGCCGCGGTCTGCCGGTCGATGATCAGTCGGTGCACGACTTCGGTGACGGCGACATATTTCACCTCGCGGTGCAGCGCCACCAGCACCAGACCGAGTTCGGCCGCCGCCTGCACGATGACAGCGGGCGTCCAACGGTAGTGGGTTCCGAGCTCCAGCACGAGTCCGGCGATGCCCACGCCGACCAGATCGGCGATGAAGGCGCGCAGCGCCGCGGGGTCGGCGGGCCAGCCCGAGCCGGTCGACAGCAGCAGCTCACCGCCGTTGAGCAGCCGGGCCACGCCTGCGCTGTCGGAGACGTGCACCCACCGCACGGCGCTGTCGAGCCGATCCGCCCCGGCGAGCACCTCGGGCACGCCGTCGACGACGACATCCAGCTGCAGCACATCGCGGATGGTGGGCAGCGCGTCTGCGGGTGCCGGACGATCCGTCTCGACGGGGCCGCTCATCGCGGATCCCTTGCGGTCGGCGGTCATCGGCGGCGTCCTCTCCATCCCCGCACGCACGGGGATTCTCCAGCATACGCAGATCCGGTCGATCCGTCCGGCGCACGGGAAATATTCTTGACCGACTGGTCAGTCAAGGGCGTATCATGAGCCTCGACCCCCTGATTCGGGAGCCATCTGACAACAGGAGGATGAGTTCTATGAAGAGGTGGACACGCTGGCAGGACTGGGTGGCGGTAGCCGCCGGCCTGTATGCGGCCCTGGCGAGCATCTGGACGACCCCGCGCACGGGTGCGTCGATCTCCGTGATGATCGTGCTGGGCATTCTGATGATCGCCGCCGGGTTGTGGAGCCTGGCAGCCCCCGGTCTCGTGTCGATGGAATGGATCATCGCCGTGATCGGTGCGCTGCTGTTCATCTCCCCGTGGGTCGGCGTCTTCTCGGGCGACGCAGGTCCGGCATGGACCGCGTGGATCTGCGGGGGCGTCGGCGTGATCGCAGGGCTGTGGGCGCTCGCGCCCGCCGAGAAGATGCATCACGCATCGCACGGCGGCCCACGCACCGCCCACGCATGACCCGCAGCACACAACAGATCGGGGCGACGGTTCACCGCCGCCCCGCATCTTCGCATCGATTCGCACGGCCAGAGGATGAGTGATGCCCGAGAAGATCGACGACCCCGTCCGCTCCCGCGCGAAGATCCTGGATGCCGCGGAGGCGCTGTTCGCCCAGCACGGCTTCGACGGAACCTCTACGGCACGCATCGCCCGCACCGCGGGTGTGCCCAAGGGCCTGCTGTTCTACTACTTCCCGTCCAAGCCCGACATCCTCGCCGCGCTCCTCGAAGAGCGGCTCGGCACCGATTCGCTGGACCCGACAGCGCTGACGGTGCGCGGAGACCCCGCCCAGACGCTCGTCAACCTCGGTGATCGCATCCTGAGCAACCACGCGGCATCCAACGTGCTGCGCGAGATCATCTGGCACGAGTCCCACCTCCGGCCCGAGGTGAGTACGGCTCTCACCCGCTATCGATATGCGCTGCACGACGCCGTCGAGCACGCCCTGGCCGCAAGTCTGCCCGCACCCGTCGACGAGGACGCGGTGCGGGCGGCCGCCGCCGCATGGACGGCCACGATCACAGCCCGGCCGCTCGAATCGCCCCCCTCCGAGAGCGGCGGCAAGCACGCCCGCCTGCACGAAGCGACGAGCCTCCGCGCGATCGCCCGCCTGCTCAGCGCCGGGCTGCAGGCGTGGGTGCACGGCGACGGCACGGCCGCGGCGCACCCGACGGCCGCAGCTCACGTCACGATGCCGCACCCGGCGGCATCGTGAGAACGCAGCGCCAGCGCACACCACCGACCACCCCGCGCCGCGCCCAGCTCGACATGCGCGGTGCACGGCGTGCGCGCCGAGCGCAGCGTGCTGCGCAGCTGACGGCGAGCCCGCGCTACCGCTGGATCGTGCTGTCGAACACGACCCTCGGCGTGCTGATGGCGTCGATCAACGCATCGATCCTGCTGATCGCACTGCCCGACATCTTCCGCGGCATCGACGTCAACCCGCTCGAACCCGGCAACACGAGCCTCATGCTCTGGCTCATCATGGGCTACATGGTCGTCACGGCCGTGCTCGTGGTCAGCTTCGGGCGCCTGGGCGACATGTTCGGTCGCGTGCGCATGTACAACGCCGGATTCGCGATCTTCACGATCTTCTCGATCCTGCTGTCGGTGACGTGGATGTCGGGAACTGGCGGCGCGCTGTGGATGATCGTGATGCGCATTCTGCAGGGAGTGGGCGGGGCGATGCTGTTCGCCAACTCGAACGCGATCATCACCGACGCGTTCCCCGTCGATCAGCGTGGTCTCGCCCTCGGCCTGAACCAGGTGGCCGGCATCGCCGGCTCCTTCCTCGGGCTGATCATCGGCGGCCTGCTCGGTCCGCTCGACTGGCGGCTGGTGTTCCTCGTGTCGGTGCCGGTGGGCATCCTCGGCACGATCTGGGCGTACGTGAGCCTGCACGACACGGGCGTGCGACGCCCGGCCCGCATGGACTGGTGGGGCAATGTGACCTTCGCCGTGGGTCTGGTCGCGGTGCTCGTCGGCATCACCTACGGCATCCAGCCCTACGGCGATTCGACCATGGGGTGGACCAACCCGGCGGTGCTTGCGGCGCTGGGCGGTGGCACCCTCGTGCTCATCGTGTTCTGCGTGATCGAGCTGCGCGTACCCGAACCGATGTTCCACCTGGCGCTGTTCCGCATCCGGGCCTTCACCGCCGGCAACCTCGCGTCGCTCATGTCGTCGCTCGGTCGCGGTGGGCTCATGTTCGTGCTGATCATCTGGCTGCAGGGCATCTGGCTGCCCCAGCACGGATACGACTTCGCCTCGACGCCGCTGTGGGCGGGCATCTACATGCTGCCGCTGACGGTCGGGTTCCTCATCGCGGGCCCGGTCTCGGGCTGGCTCAGCGACCGCTTCGGCGCACGGGCGTTCGCCACCGGCGGCATGCTGCTGGCCGCCGCCAGCTTCTTCTGGCTGCTCGAACTGCCGGTCGACTTCACCTATCTGCCGTTCGCGGCGGCGCTGCTGCTGAACGGGATCGGCATGGGCGTGTTCGCCGCTCCCAACCGGGCCGGCATCATGAACAGCCTGCCGCCGGGCGAACGCGGCGTCGGGGCGGGCATGAGCACGGTGTTCCAGAATGCGGCGATGGTGCTGTCGATCGGGATCTTCTTCTCGCTCATGATCGCGGGACTGGCCGCATCGCTGCCCCACGCGCTGACCACGGGGCTCGTGGCGCACGGTGTGCCGGCGGCCGCCGCAGCCAAGGTCGCAGCACTTCCCCCGGTGAGCGTGCTGTTCGCCTCGCTTCTGGGCTACAACCCGGTGCAGGCGCTGCTCGGGCCGGCCGTGCTCGCGCAGCTGCCGGCATCCTCCGCTTCGTACCTGACCGGTCGCGCGTTCTTCCCCTCGCTGATCGCGGGGCCGTTCGCCGACGGGCTCACCGTGGCGTTCGCCTTCGCCATCGTGATGTGCCTGATCGCTGCCGTGGCCTCGGTGCTCAGAGGCGGAAAATACGCCTACGAAGAGACGGTTTCGCTGGAGCGGTCGGGAATGAGATGATTTCTTACAGAGTTATTCCTATAAGCGGCACTCTGAGGATGCCGCGGGAGGACGTCGTGGGTAAGAACTACATCGACATCGAGAACGACCAGGGCGACACGCTGCGCTACCGCAAGCATGCAAACGGTCGCGGCCTTATCGCGCATGGAGCGAAGGTGCACGCGAGCGCCGTCGTGGAGGCGGGCGCTTATGTCGAACCCGGAGCCCAGATCGCGGCCGGCGCACACGTCGGTCGTGGTGCATGGATCGAGAAGGACGTCGTCATCGGCCCCGAAGCCGACATCGCCGCACACGCGCACATCGGACCCCGCGCCTCCATCGGCGCGAGGGCCAAGATCGGCGTGCGCACATACGTCGGAGAGCACGCATATGTGGCCGTCGGTTCGCTGATCGGCGACGACGAGACGATCGGCGACGGCGAGCGCATCGCCACCGACAAGCGGGGGCTGCGCCTGGCGGCCTGAGGCCGGTCGAACAGAGCGTCCGAACGACTGCGGAGTTCACGACGGAACGGGGCTGACCCCGGGCGGCGCCAGTTGCGACACTGGGACGACACCCGCGCGTCGCGCAGTCGGTCGATCTGTCTTGACCGGCTGACCGGGGTTCGAGGCATCCTCGTCCCGCCGACGGCGCACCCGCCCCGGAAGGACGCACATGACCCTCACGCAGACCGAGCCCGCTGACACGGCGACCGAGGCGACGGTGATCGGACATTGGATCGATGGCGCGCCGCGGGCGTCGGCGAGCGGCCGAACGGCACCGGTGTTCAATCCGGCCACGGGCGCGGTCAGCGCACGGGTCGCTCTGGCCGATGATGCGGAGATCGCTGCGGCGGTGGCCTCGGCCCAGGCCGGGTTCGAGGTGTGGTCGCGGTTCTCGGTCGCCAAGCGCCAGGCGGTGCTGTTCGCGTTCCGTGAGCTGTTGAACGCCCGTCGCGGAGAGCTCGCGGCGGTGATCACGGCCGAGCACGGCAAGGTGCTCTCCGACGCGGCCGGTGAAGTGGCCCGGGGCCTGGAGGTCGTGGACCTGTCGTGCGGGTTTCCCGCACTGACCAAGGGCGGTTACACCGAGAACGCCTCCACCGGCATCGACGTGTACACGCTGCGCCAGCCGCTCGGGGTCACCGCGATCATCTCGCCGTTCAACTTCCCGGCGATGGTGCCGCTGTGGTTCTTCCCGGTCGCGATCGCCGCCGGCAACAGCGTGATCCTCAAGCCGAGCGAGAAGGACCCGTCGGCGGCGCTGTGGATGGCGGCACTGTGGACCGAGGCGGGCCTGCCCGACGGTGTGTTCACGGTGCTGCAAGGCGACAAGCAGGCAGTGGACGGGCTGCTGCACGCGGATGCCGTGCAATCGATCTCGTTCGTCGGCTCGACGCCGATCGCCCAGTACATCTACCAGGAGGCGTCCAAGGCCGGCAAGCGGGTGCAGGCTCTGGGCGGAGCGAAGAACCACATGCTGGTGCTGCCCGACGCTGACCTGGATCTGGTGGCCGATCAGGCCATCAACGCCGGGTACGGAGCGGCCGGTGAGCGCTGCATGGCCGTCTCGGTCGTGCTCGCGGTCGAGCCGGTGGCCGATGAGCTCTCGCGCAAGATCCAGGAGCGCATCGCCGCGCTGCGCATCGGCAACGGCGCCGGCGCCGCGGATGGCACAGAGCCCGACATGGGACCGCTGATCTCGGCGGTGCACCGTGACAAGGTCGCCTCCTACGTCGACATCGCCGAGGCCGACGGCGCGGACATCGTGGTGGACGGCCGCGGGTTCACCGTCGACGGGCACGAAGACGGGTTCTGGTTCGGTCCGACCCTGATCGACAACATCCCCACCACCTCACAGGCCTACACCGAGGAGATCTTCGGCCCGGTCCTCTCGATCGTGCGCATCGCGACCTTCGACGAGGGTGTGGAGCTGATCAACTCCGGCCGGTTCGGCAACGGCACCGCGATCTTCACCAACGACGGGGGCGCCGCCCGCCGGTTCCAGTCCGAGATCCAGGTCGGCATGATCGGCATCAACGTGCCCATCCCCGTCCCTGTCGCGTATCACTCGTTCGGCGGCTGGAAGAACTCGCTGTTCGGCGATGCGAAGGCCTACGGCACCCACGGATTCGACTTCTTCACCCGCGAGAAGGCCATCACCACCCGGTGGAGCGACCCCGCCGCCGACAACACCCACCACCGAGGCATCAACCTCGGCTTCCCCCAGAACAACTGACACTGCTCGACCGCTGAGCGGGCGAGGCGAGACGACGTCACCACCGCGACGTTCCGCCCCGGGCCTTCGGGCCTCGCTCGACGATCGGGAGCTAGGACACGATCATGACCGACACCCTCACCTCGCCCACCGTCGACCTCGACGCCGACGCCCGCGTGCGCGCCGACGACCGGGGCCACGTCTTCCACTCCTGGAGCGCGCAGGCCCTCATCGACCCGCTGCCCATCGCCGGCGGCGCCGGCGTCAGATTCTGGGACTACGCCGGCAACACGTACCTGGACTTCTCGAGTCAGTTGGTGAACCTGAACCTCGGGCATCAGCATCCCGACCTCGTCGCCGCCATCCAGCACCAGGCCGGACGCCTGGCCACGATCCAGCCCGCACTGGCCAACGACGTGCGCGGGGAGCTCGCCCGCCACATCAGCGAAGTCGCCCCCGACGGGTTCGCGAAGGTGTTCTTCACCAACGGCGGCGCCGACGCCAACGAGAACGCCGTGCGCATGGCCCGCGCCGTCACCGGGCGGCGCAAGGTGCTGGCGATGTACCGCAGCTACCACGGCAACACGTCCACGGCGATCGCCCTGACCGGCGACCCGCGCCGGTGGGCGAACGAGCCCAGCGACGGGTCGGTCGCGCACTTCTTCGGGCCGTACGCGTACCGCTCGCCGTTCCACTCGTCCTCACCCGAGCAGGAGTCCGAGCGTGCGCTCGAGCACCTCGAGCAGACGATCGTGCTCGAGGGCGCCTCGACGATCGCCGCGGTCATCATCGAGACGATCGTGGGCACGAACGGCGTGCTCGTGCCCCCGCCCGGGTACCTCGCAGGCGTGCGCGCACTGTGCGACAAGTACGGCATCGTCTACATCGCCGACGAGGTCATGGTCGGCTTCGGCCGCACCGGCGAGTGGTTCGCGTTCCAGGGATTCGATGTGGTGCCCGACCTGATCACCTTCGCCAAGGGCGTCAACTCGGGCTACGTGCCGCTGGGCGGCGTCGTCATCTCGGATCGCATCGCCGCGCACTTCGACACCGTGCCCTTCCCGGGCGGCCTGACCTATTCGGGCCACCCGCTGGCCTGCGCGGCGGGCGTGGCGACCTTCGAGGTGTTCCGCCGCGACGGCATCCTCGAGCGCGTGCGCGACCTCGGCTCGCGCGTGGTCGAGCCGCGCCTGCACGAGATGGCACGTCGCCACCCGTCGGTCGGCGACGTGCGCGGGCGCGGTCTGTTCTGGGTGCTCGAGCTCGTCACGAACCGCGAGACGCGCGAGCCACTCGTGCCCTTCAACGCGTCGGGCAAAGCTGCCGAGCCCATGAACGCCGTCGTCACGGCGTGCAAGAAGGCAGGCCTGTGGCCGTTCTCGCACTTCAACGGTCTGCACATCGCCCCGCCCCTGGTCATCGACGAAGCCGACCTGGTGCGGGGGCTGGACATCATCGACGCAGCCCTGCACGTCGCCGACGATCACGTGTCGTGATGGCCGACATCCTGCACAACATCATCGACGGGGTCGCCGTGGCCTCCGCCGGCGCCTTGCTCGACCTCGTCGACCCGGCGACCGAGCAGGTGTACGGCCAGGCGCCGATCTCGACGGCAGCAGAGGTGGATGCTGCTTTCGCGGCGGCATCCCATGCCTTCCCGGCGTGGCGCGACACGACGCCGGCGCAGCGACAGCTGGCCCTGTTCCGACTGGCCGACGCGCTGGCCTCGCATGCCGACGAGTTCGCCGACCTCGAATCGCGCGACACCGGCAAGCCGCGCGCGAGCCTGGTCGCCGATGAGATCGACCAGTCCGTCGATCAGCTGCGGTTCTTCGCAGGAGCCGCCCGCGAGCTGAACGGCCGCGCCGCCGCCGAGTACGCCGAAGGGTTCACGTCGTATGTGCGGCGCGAGCCGGTCGGCGTGGTGGCGCAGGTGACGCCGTGGAACTATCCGCTGAACATGGCGATCTGGAAGATCGCGCCGGCCCTGGCCGCCGGCAACACCATCGTGCTCAAACCGAGCGAGACGACACCCTCCACGACCGTGCGCCTCGCGCAGCTGGCGGCTGAGATCCTGCCGGCGGGGGTGTTCAACGTCGTGCTCGGCGACCGCGCCACCGGCGCCCTGCTGACCGAGCACCCGACGCCGGCGATGGTCGCGATCACCGGGTCTGTGCGTGCGGGCATGGCGGTGGCATCCTCTGCCGCCACCCAGCTCAAGCGCGTGCACCTCGAGCTCGGCGGCAAAGCCCCCGCGGTCGTGTTCGCCGACGCCGACCTCGCGCGCGCGGCCGCGGGCATCGCACAGGCCGCGTACGTCAACGCCGGCCAGGACTGCACCGCCGCGACCCGTGTGATCGTGCAGGCCTCGGTGCACGATGCGTTCGTGCGCGAACTCGTCTCCTACGTGCGCGAGAACGTGCAGACCGGATCGCCCGACTCTGGAGCGTTCTTCGGCCCCGTCAACAACGCCGGCCAGCTGGAGCGCATCACCGGTTTCATCGACCGCCTGCCCGCCCATGCGCGCGTCGAGATCGGCGGGCGCCGTCAGGGTGAGACCGGGTACTACCTCAAGCCGACGGTGGTCACCGGCGTGCGGCAGGACGACGAGATCGTGCAGTCCGAGGTGTTCGGCCCGGTGCTGACCGTGCAGCCCTTCGACACCGAAGAGGATGCCGTCGCCCTCGCCAACGGCGTGCCCTACGCGCTGGCGGCCTCGACGTGGACGACCGACCACGCCACCGCGATGCGGATGAGCCGCGCACTCGATTTCGGCTGCGTGTGGATCAACGCCCACATCCCGTTCGTATCGGACATGCCGCACGGCGGGTTCAAGCGGTCGGGGTACGGCAAGGACCTCTCGATCTACGGCTTCGAGGACTACACGCGCCTCAAGCACGTCATGTCGAGCCTCGAGTAGCGCGCTCGGCCCTGGATGATCCGGAATGCGGGTTCGGTCGTCACTTCTTACCGCTCTCGCTGCCGCGTCATCGCCACAGGTGACGACTGAACAGGGGATGCCGCTGTTGAGTCGTCACCTCTTACCGGCCGGAAGCGCCGCCGTCAGAGGTGACGACTGAGCCCTGCGCGAGGGGCGAAGCCCCGAGACGAAGGGCGCCCGGGGCCTGCGGAGCTCAGTGACCAGAGATGAGGTCGGCGAGTTTCGCGATAGGCGACGTCGTCGCCCGGCCGCGCGCCTCCTGCCTGTCGGCCAGGCCGTAGGCGGCATAGATCGCGTTCACGGCGAGCCACCGCAGCGGTTCGACCTCCCATCGGCGCGCGCGGTGCCCGACCCAGGGCAGGGTCACGAGGTCGGTCGCGCGACCGAGCACGAGGTCGGCCAGCGTCCGGCCGGCGAGGTTCGTCGCGGTCACGCCGGTTCCGACGTAGCCGCCGGCCCAGCCCATCCCGGTCTTCCGGTCGAAGCCGACGCCGGCGGCCCAGTCGCGCGGAACACCCAGCACGCCCGACCACGCGTGCGCGATCGGCACCTGCCCCGTCGCCGGGAACACTGTGTGCAGCAGTCGTGTCAGTCCGGCGATCGTGCGCGCCCGGGTTCGCCCGTCGGTGTCGACGCGCGACCCGTACCGGTACGGCACGCCGCGCCCGCCGAATGCGATGCGCCCGTCGGCCGTGCGCTGCGCGTACGTGTACACGTGGGCCAGATCGCCGAGCGTGTCGGCATGCTCCCAGCCGATCGCCGACCAGGCGGCGGCAGGCAACGGCTCGGTCACGATCAGCGACGAGTTCATCGGCAGCCACGTGCGGTGCTCGCCACGCAGGTTCGCCGTGAACCCTTCGGTGGCCCGCAGCACATGCGCCGCCCGCACCGTGCCGCGCGCGGTCTCGACTCGCCCGGGCGAGAGCGCGACCGCCGGGGTGTCTTCGTAGATCATCGCACCCGCCCGCTCGGCCGCCGCGGCAAGCCCCTGCACGAGCTTCGCGGGGTGCACCCGCGCGCAGTGCGGATGCCACACCGCCCCGAGCGGCCGGTCCACTCCCACCCGCGCGGCGGTCTCGGCGGGCGAGAGTTCGATCACATCAGCGCCGGTCCAGGATGCCTCATCCGCCGCGAACGCGCGCATCCGCGCGAGCTGAGCCGGCGTATAGGCCACGTTCAGCTCGCCGCCCTTGGCGACATCGCAATCGATGCCCTCGGCATCCACCACCCTGATCACTTCGTCGACCGCGGCGTTCAGCGCCAGCTGCTGGCGCACGCCGCCCTCCGGGCCGTATCGCTCGCGCCCGCCGGTGACCGAGTTGGTGAGCCAGCCGCCGTTGCGGCCCGAGGCGCCGAACCCCGCGAACCGCGCCTCGACGACCGCGACGCGCACCGACGGGTCGAGCATGCGCAGGTAGTACGCCGTCCACAGCCCGGTGAACCCCGCGCCCACGATGCACACATCGATGTCGATGTCGCCGGGCAGCGGCGGCCGCGCTGCGGGCCGGCCGAGCTGGTGCCACCAGAACGACACGTCGCCGTTGCGGACGGCTCGTGCGCCGTCGGAGTCCACCACCACTGGTCACCCTCGCTCTGATGCGGTTTACATAGGTTGAAACACATTGTAGCTTCGGAATCACTCTTGTATGCGGCATCCAACGACTGATATCGTAGGATCACCCGCAAAGGAGGCATCCGATGCCCGGCACACCGCGGCCACCGGCCGCAACGCTCGATGACACCTCGAAGGCGATCATCGAGCAGCTGCAAGAGGACGGCCGACGCTCGTACGCCGACATCGGGCGGGCCGTCGGACTCAGCGAAGCCGCCGTGCGCCAGCGCGTGCAGCGCCTGACCGACAGCGGGGCGATGCAGATCGTCGCCGTCACCGATCCCCTGCAGCTCGGGTTCGCGCGTCAGGCCATGATCGGCGTCACGGTCGCCGGCGACACCAGCCGCGTCGCCGATGCCCTCTCTGCGCTCGACAGCGTCACGTACGTCGTGATGACCGCCGGCTCGTTCGACCTGCTCGTCGAAGTCGTCTGCGAAAGCGACGACGAGCTGATCGACATCCTCAACTCCCGCATCCGCGGGCTCGACGGCGTCGTCTCCACCGAGACGTTCGTCTATCTGAGACTCCACAAACAGCTCTACAACTGGGGGACGCGATGACTCTCACACCCACGACATCCAGCCGCACCGAAGCGGAACTGCAGCAGATGGCCCGCGACCACCTGTGGATGCACTTCTCCCGCCAGTCCGTCATGACCGATGGGCCCGGCGTGCCCATCATCGTCCGCGGCGAGGGGCACCACATCTGGGACTCGCACGGCAAGCAGTACGTCGACGGGCTCAGCGGTCTGTTCGTCGTCAACGCCGGTCACGGCAGGCGCCGGCTGGCGATGCGAGCTGCCCGCCAATCCGAGCAGCTGGCGTTCTTTCCGCTCTGGTCGTACGCCCACCCGTCGGCTATCGAGCTCGCCGACCGCCTGGCAGGCTATGCGCCCGGCGACCTGAACCACGTGTTCTTCTCCACCGGCGGCGGCGAGGCGGTGGAGACCGCGTTCAAGCTCGCGAAGTACTACTGGAAGCTGCAGGGCAAGCCGACCAAGCACAAGGTCATCTCGCGCTTCATCGCCTACCACGGCACCACGCAGGGGGCGCTGGCGATCACCGGCCTGCCGGGCATGAAGTCGATGTTCGAGCCGGTGACCCCGGGCGGCTTCCGCGTGCCGAACACGAACTACTACCGCGCCGGCGAGATGGGCTTTCCGGGCGGCACCCCTGAGCAGTTCGGGCAGTGGGCGGCCAACCGCATCGAGGAGATGATCCAGTTCGAAGGTCCCGACACCGTTGCCGCGGTGTTCCTGGAGCCGGTGCAGAACTCCGGTGGATGCTTCCCGCCGCCGGCCGGGTACTTCCAGCGCGTGCGCGAGATCTGCGACAAGTACGACGTGCTGCTGGTCTCCGACGAGGTGATCTGCGCGTTCGGCCGCATCGGCGAGTACTTCGCGTGCGACGCGTACGGCTACAAGCCCGACATGATCACGTTCGCCAAGGCCGTCACCAGCGGCTATGCGCCGCTGGGCGGCACGATCGTCAGCGACAGGATCTACGAACCCTTCGCGCACGGCGACGCCTCCTTCCCGCACGGCTACACGTTCGGCGGGCACCCGGTCTCGACCGCTGTGGCCCTGGAGAACCTCGACATCTACGAAGAAGAGGGACTGCTGCAGCACGTGCGGCAAAACTCCCCGGCGTTCCGCTCAACGCTCGAGAAGCTCACCGACCTGCCGATCGTCGGGGACGTGCGCGGCGACGGATACTTCTTCGGCATCGAGCTCGTCAAAGACAAGACGACGAAAGAGACCTTCGACGACGAGGAGTCCGAGCGGCTGCTGCGCGGGTTCCTCTCCAAGGCGCTGTTCGACGCGGGCCTGTACTGTCGCGCCGACGACCGCGGCGACCCGGTCATCCAGCTGGCCCCGCCGCTGACGATCGGGCAGAACGAGTTCGATGAGATCGAGCAGATCCTGCGCGGCGCGCTGACCAAGGCCTGGGCGCGGCTCTGAGGCAGGCGCCGGCCCGCCGCACCGTGAGGGCGGGCGGGGCGCGCAGGGACCTATCGTGGGGGGATGGCGAACAAGCGACAGGGCGGACGACCGCGCAGATCCGCCTCCCCCCGCACCGTGGCCGCCGGCACGTCCGGCGGAAAGCCGGCCGGCAAGAAGCCCGCATCCACCTCCACGGCGAAGCGCTCCCGCGGCGACGAGACCGGTGAAGCTGCAGCATCCACCGTCGTACCCGGGCCGTTCCGGCTCGGAGCGGTCGAGGGTGCGACGCCGGGCAAATGGATCCGCGTGTGGAACGAGCGGATGCCGCGCAGCCCGCTTGAGCTCGTGCCGATCCCCGTCGCCGGCCAGCGCGCGGGGCTCGACACGGTCGATGCCGCCCTCGTGCGCCTGCCGATCGACAAGAGCGGTCTGCACATCATCACGCTCTACGACGAGGTCGCCGTCGTCGTCATGTCGATCGACTCGGATCTGACCGCGGCCGACGAACTCGACCCCGTCGATCTGGCCGGCGAGGTGCTCATCCGGCCCGCAGACGACGTTCTCGGGTTCACGGCATCCGAAACCATCGCGCCGGTCTTCGCGCCTCCCGAGACGACCGAGGATGCCGTGGCCACGGTCGCAGCCGGCACCGGAATCATCGTCGTTCCGATGTCGCTCGCACGGCTGCACCACCGCAAAGACGTCGCCTACCGCCCGCTGCGAGGCGGTCCGATCTCGACCGTCGCCCTCGCATGGGACGCCGACCGCGCGAACGCGCTGGTCGACACGTTCGTGGGGATCGTGCGCGGCCGCACCGCGAATTCGTCGCGCTGAGGGTCCTCGCCGCGCCGGCGCATGGGCTCAGGCCCGGGTTCTCCGCCTCGAGACACGGTCGAGCGCCGGTTCCGCACGCGGCCCCCTCAGGGACCTGTTATTCAGACCCCCGACGCGAGCAGTCCGTCGACGACCTTCTCCGCCCGCGCGGCACGGGCCGCGGCATCCGGCTGCTCATCAAGGCCGCCTGCTTCATCGAGCATCCGTGCGATCGTGCCCGACACCAGCGGTGCGGCGAACGACGTGCCGCTCCACACGGCGAAGCCGGCCGAGAAGTCGTCGGGGTCGAGCGATTCGCGGCGCTGCCCGAAGGCGTCTCGGCGGGTCACGGCCTGCGCTCCCCCGTCGAACGCCGGGAACGTCGAGAGCACCGACACACCGCACGCGTACAGATCGACCCACGGCGCCGTGTTGCTGAACAGGGCGACGCTGTGCCCGCCGGGGTTCTTCGCCCCGACGGCGAGCAGGGGCGCGTCGCCCGGTTCACCGGGGAACGCCGCCGGGAACATCGGCCGGGAGGTCGCGTCGTTGCCCGCGCTGCACACGACAGCGCATCCGGCGGCCGTGATCTGGAGGATCACGTCACGCAGCGCGGCGCTGTAGAGCACGTCGTCGGGCGTCTCGTGATAGTAGCCGAGCGACAGGTTCAGCACGTCGATGCGCCGGCCGCCCTTGAGCCCCTGCGCGTACCGCTGCACGAGTTCGGCGATCTGTTCGAGCGCGTCAGACAGATCGGATTCGACCACGCGCCCCAGACTGTCGGCGATGCGCGGGGCGAGGATCGTGGCGTCCGGGCACGCCTGCAGCACGACGCCCGAAACGAACGTCCCGTGTCCTGACACCGGGTCGATCTGCCCGTCCAGCGGGCCGACGAGATCGGGACTCAGGTCAGGGTCGTGCGCGGGGTCGTCCAGCCCGATGGGCACGCCGTCCAGTTCGACCCGGGTCTGCACGACGTCGGGCTCGAACCACGCGTGCGGCGCGCACCCGGTGTCGAGCACCATCACCACCGGGCGCTTCTCGAGCCGGCGGCGCGACCGATGCGGGCCCGCGCCGACCCAGCTGACGACCTGGCGGCCGCCGAAACCGGGCAGTGCGTACCCCCCGAGGCCCGCCGCGGCCGGATTGGTCGACCCGAACGGGTTCGTCGAGGTGAACGGATTGGTCGACGTGAACGGATTGGTCGAGGTGAACGGATTGGTCGACCCGAACGGGTTCGTCGAGGTGAAGGGGTTCATCCCCACCGGCCCGACCGTCAGCAGGTGGTCGAGTCCGACGCCTTCGAGGTCGACGCCCGCCGAGCGGGCAGCATCCAGCACCGCCCACGCATCGGGCACCGACCCGGCCGCTGCGCCCTCGGCACGCACCTGCACACGGGTCACGGCGGGGCGCACCGAGTCGCCCGCGTCTGCGCGCGACGAATCAGCGGATGCCGCACCCCGGCGCGCACGTCGCTCGATGACCACGACCGGCTGGGCCTCGAAGCGCCAGCCCGCCTGCGTGAACGTGCGATTCAGCGCATCCACGACCTCGCCGACATCGCGGCGGGCGGACACGAGCAGCCGATCCGGCACATAGACGGTGGGGAAGATCTCGTCGGGCCCGCGATCAGCGGGCGGCTGCAGCACGACCCCGAGCGGTTTGATCGAGGTCTCGCGCTGCTGCCAGGTGGTGCCGCCGCGCGCACGGACGGCATCCGTGCCGCCTCCGCCCGAGCCGCCCCCGCCCGAGCCGCTCCCGCCGGGACCGTCCGCGGAACCCCGGGCCGCGGCATCCTTCTGCTCATCACCTGTGTCCACGGCGGCCTCCTCGCTCGATCACGCTGACCGGACTCTATCGGTGCACGGCACCCTCCGGTACCCAGACAGCAGAGAAGGGCGTCGGCCTGTCGACCAACGCCCTTCCCCGCGGGGTCATCGACACACCCCCAGATGTTCGTCGACGGGCACCGCGCCAATCCCCGATAGCGATCGCGCATCCCGCATGCACGGTCTCGGCACAATGCCTTCCCGCTGTGCAAGAGCAGGCACCCCGTGGCCTGATACATCGGTGCAGAAATTCTTTAGCGCCACGCTCAGAAGCCCATGCCGTGCACCTGGAACGAGGTCACGAGCCCCGTGGACCGGGATGCCTCGGCCAGTGCTTCGGCGGGCTCGTGACCGGCGACCAGCCCCTCGTGCATGGCGGCGAGCAGTTCGCAGGCGTCGTCGTCGGCGACCATCACGGGTGTGGCCACGACACAGCGCGCACCGGCGTGCAGCCAGACCCGGGCCATCCCGATGGCCTCTTCTCCCCACCGCACCGATGAGCGCCCGCCTTCGCACGCCGACAGGACGACCGTCTCGGGCACGCGCTCGACCAGGTCCACGTCGTAGCCGAACAGCGCACCGTCGGCCAGTTCGAGGCCCGAGAACAACGGGTTGTCCGCTGCGTGACGTCCATGGGCGGCGATATGCAGCACGTCCGCGTGGGCGGCAAGCGCCGTGGCCGCATGTGTCGTCGCCTCTTCACCGGTGACGACCGAGGCCTGCGGCCACCGGGATGCCGCGGCCCGCACCTCTTCGTCGCCGCGAGCGACGCGGGGCCCTGCCACGAACGCCGCAGTGTGCGCTGCGGCGGGACGGGCGCGGCGGCCGCTCAGCCAGCGGCTCGCCGAGGTCGCCAGGGTGAAGGTGCGCCCGCTCATGTCGGGCAGCATCGCCCAGGGAATGCCGGCGAGCACGCCCGGCGCGGTGAGCACGACACGGCGATCGCCGATCAGGGTGAGCACAGGGCCCAGCAGCACGTCCGCGATCGCCTGCAGCCGCGCATCCAGCGTCCGCCGCACGACCGTGGCCATCGGACCGGACGACACGGATGCCGCCATGTCGAGGTCTGCCCGCAGCCCCGCCAGCTGCGCTCTGCCGGCGGCGGCGCCCGGAAGCGGGACGATCGTCTGCGCGCTGTCGGTGACCACCAGGGCGGTCAGGGCATCGCCCGAGAACACGAACGACACCAGCGCCGTGCGAGAGTCGAGAGCGGCGGTGAGCTCATCGAGCGTGCACCGCGGCTGTGCCTGGGCGGCACCGGTCTGCGTCCATTGGCGGGATCGTGCACGCTCGCGCAGCTCGGCCGCCCGCGGCTGGGCGAGCCAGTCGGGGTCATCGGCGCGCAGCATGCGCAGCTCGGCGAGGTCGGCGGCGAGGTGCTCATCGGGGGGCGGGCGCAGCGGCACGACCTGCTGGCTGAGCAGTCGCGCGCGTTCGGACCACTCGAACAGCACGTCGGGCCGTTTCGAGCGCACGGCACTGTCGAGTCCGGCCAGGATCAGCCCGTTGCCGTGCATCGCCACCGAGGTCTGCAGGTCGAGACTGCCGAACGACGCCTGCCATTGTGCGAGCTCGTCCAATCCGGCCGCCGCGTACCGGCGCGCGTCCGCAGGGCGCGACTGAGCCTGCGCTCGCGCCGCCCGCGCCTCGTGCGCCAGCAGCTGCACCTCGATCGCGGCCTCGCGCGGCGCACGGATCGGGCCCGTCGGTGCAGCTCCGTGCCGTGCGCGCCAGATCGCGTGGGTCAGCCGCAGGGCGGCGGCCTCTCCGGTCGATCCATCCTGGTCGAGCGCCGCAGCGGTGGCCTCGACATGTGCGTCGGTCGGAACCCGGCGCGGGTCGGGGACACGCCCACCCCCGCGCTGCACGCTGCCACCGCGCAGCCCGGCCCGCAGCCGAATCGCCTCGGCCCGGTTGGCCCATGTGTCGTTGCCGAGCGCGCGGAACCGCCGCATCGCCGCGGTCGCCGTGCGCTCGGCGCGCACCGGATCGTGTCGCAGCTGCGAGACGGCCAGGTGATATTCGGCCTCGGCGCGCGAGATCGGCATCCGATGCGCTCCGAACACGGTCGCGGCGCTGGCCAGCAGCTGCTCGGCGTCGCGGGTCAGCCCCGCATCGCGCAGCACCTCGGCCCGGTCGGCATCGCAGATCCCGCCGGCGGCCGCCGACGCTGCGGCCTGGGGACGGGCCTGCTCCATGCCGCGCAGCGCCGTCACCAGATCACCCTGCAGAAGAGCGACGTAGGCACGATTGTGCTGCGCCTGCCCCTCGTCGACCGACAAGCCCGCCTGTCCGAAGATCTCGGCCGCGACCGAGAGGTCCTCTGCTGCACCGGCGGCATCACGCAGCTGCAGCCGGACGATGCTGCGGTTCATCCGCACCCGGGCTGCAGCGACCGGATCGCCACCGAGTCCCGCGATCGCGGCGGCCAGGGCCTGCTCGGCATCGTGCAGCCGGCCGACGCCCAGCGCGAGCGCACCCAGCTGGCCCATCAGCACTGCCCGAGTGCTCGCCTGCAGTCCTTCCAGCGCCATCGCCATGGACAGCTCCCGCTCGGCGTCGGCGGCGTGTCCGGTGCGCTGCAGCACGACGGCGCGTGTGCCCAGAATGCGCGCGCGCAGATCGACGTCGCCCGCCGACGCCCAGGCACGCACAAGAACGCGCTCTGCTTCGCCGTTCTTGCCCCGAATACTCAGTTCCACCGCGCGACGATGCAGCTCCTCAGCGGACTGCCCCATGGGTCCATCATGGCCCACATCGGCGGTTGGCTGAACACCGCCGCCCCCACGGAGAACCTGCCCGCTCAGACCTCGAAGCGCGGGGTCTGGAACCCGCTGACACTGCCGTCGATGTCCCGCACCGTCAGCAGGATCCGCGACAGGCCGGGCCGCACGTCATCGAACGCGAACCGTGCCTGGTCGCCGGACTCCATCTGGCGCTCGACGCCTGCCTGCTCCAACGTGACCGACAGGGCCGTGGCATCCACCCAGCCGTCGATGCGGCGGTGCCCGTCGTCGCACTCGGTGACATGCAGCAGCACCGTCGTGCGGCCGTCGCTGAACTGCAGCGTCAGAGCATCGGTGTCGGACCGCACGGCCTCCAGAGTCCCCTCGACAAGCGTCAGCAGCGCGTATTCGCGGGCGATGTCGGATGCCGCAGCGGCGGCGACCATGCGATCCACAAGCCCGCTGGGCACGGGATCGCGATGCACCCACACCGCGCGCAGTCGAGTGAGCAGTTCGTCGTCGGCCGCAGCCTCGTCGGGAGTCCGGTCCTCATGCATCATGGGTCACCGCCTGCGTGTCGTCGCCGAGCAGCGCTCGCAGTTTTGCGAGGCACCGCTGCCGCGTGGGTCCGATCGAGCCGACGGGCATCGACAGGTCGTGCGCGATGCGCGCGTAGTCGGGACGCTCGTCGAACGCGACGATGCGCAGCAGGCGCTGGCACCGCTCGGTCAGCTCGGTCACCGCCGCCCACAGCCGCTGGGCGGCCAGCCCGCGTTCGGCTTCGTCCTCGGCGGATTCCTGCGCACCCAGATGCCGTTCGAGCCTGTCGGCCTCGGTGGCATCGACCCGTCGGTGGGCGCGCAGCACACGCCATGCCTCACGACGAGCGGTCGTGCCGAGCCATCCCGACACCGCGCGCGGGTCGTCGATCGCCTCGTGGCGCCGCAGCAGCGTCAGCCAGGTGGTCTGCACGACGTCCTCGGCCAGTGCGCTGTCGAGTCGGTAGGCGCGCGCCATGTGCCACAGCGGCGGCGTCATCAGGCGCACCAGCTCGTCCATCGCGTGGGCGTCGCCGTCGCGCCACGCGGCGAAGAGCTCCCCCGCTCGTTCCCACCGCGGAGTCGCCTCGTCGTGCTGATCTGCCGGTTCGGCGGAGTCGCTCAGCGTCATGTCGACCATTGTCCTCACGTTGTGCAGAGTGCGAAACCACGGCGTCTGATACACGGGGTCCGTGAGGGGGCGGGATGCCGCGGCCCGGCCGCTACTTCTTGCGGGCGCGCTTGTGCCCCGAGACTGTGCGCACGCTGCCGGTGGCCGACAGCGACGCCGCCACGGAGTGGTCCGCGCGCGCGGCGCTCTCGATATGCGCACCGAGCACGGCGAGCGCCTTCGGCTCGAGAGTGACGATGTGACCGGGCGCAATGGGCCCGTCGCCGTCGATGGCGGCCCCGGTCTCGACCACCACGTCCCAGTCCGGGCTGTACTGCACCTGCGGCACGGTGAACTGCTCAGGGGAATCTCCGGCGTTGAACAGCACGATGAAATGTCGGTCGGTGATCTCGCGCCCGCGCGCATCGCGGCCGTGGATCCCGTCGCCGTTGAGGAACACCGCGATCGCCCGGCCGAAGCCGGATTCCCAGTCTTCGGGGCGCATGAGCGTGCCGTCCGGCCGCAGCCATGCAAGGTCGGGCACCGGACCGCCTGCCTCGCGGGCCACCGGCCTGCCGTCGAAGAACCGACTGCGCCGGAAGGTCGGATGCTCGCGACGCAGCTTCGACAGTGCGGCGGTGAATTCGATCAGCGGCTTGTCTGCGGCATCCCAATCGATCCAGGTGAGCGGGCCGTCCTGGTTGTACGCATTGTTGTTGCCCTGCTGCGTGCGCCCGAGCTCGTCGCCGTGCGAGATCATCGGCACGCCCTGGCTCAGCAGCAGCGTCGCAATGAAGTTGCGCTGCTGGCGAGCGCGCAGCGCGAGGATCTGCGGGTCGTCGGTCGGCCCCTCGACCCCGCTGTTCCACGACCTGTTGTCGTCGGTGCCGTCGCGGTTCTGCTCGCCGTTGGCCTCGTTGTGCTTCTCGTTGTACGAGACGAGGTCGCGCAGCGTGAAGCCGTCGTGCGACGTGACGAAGTTGACGGATGCCACGGGCCGACGCCCCGAGTGCGCGTACAGGTCGCTGGACCCGGTCAACCGCGACGCGAACTCGCCCAGCGCCTGCGGCTCGCCGCGCCAGAAGTCCCGCACGGTGTCACGGTACTGGCCGTTCCACTCGGTCCACAGCGCCGGGAAGTTGCCGACCTGGTAGCCGCCGGGACCCAGGTCCCACGGCTCGGCGATCAGCTTGACCTGCGAGATCACCGGGTCCTGCTGGACGATGTCGAAGAACGCGCTCAGGCGATCGACCTCATAGAACTCGCGTGCCAGCGCCGAGGCGAGGTCGAACCGGAACCCGTCCACGTGCATCTCGAGCACCCAGTAACGCAGCGAGTCCATGATCAGCTGCAGCGTGTGCGGGTGGCTGACGTTCAGGCTGTTGCCGGTGCCGGTGTAGTCGGTGTACTTCGACGGATCCTTCTCGTCGAGTCGGTAGTACGCGTGGTTGTCGATGCCGCGCATGCTGAGGGTGGGGCCGAGCTCGTTGCCCTCGGCGGTGTGGTTGTAGACGACGTCGAGGATCACCTCGATGCCCGCCGCGTGCAGGGCGCGCACCATCGCCTTGAACTCCTGCACCTGCTGGCCGCGCTTCGTGCTCGAGGCGTAGCCGTTGTGCGGCGCGAGGAATGCGATCGTGTTGTAGCCCCAGTAATTGCTGGGAGCCCCCGGCGCGGCCGAGGCATCGGCGACGAACTGGTGCACCGGCATGAGCTCGATCGCGGTCACGCCGATCTTCTTCAAGTGCGCGATGATCGCCGGGTGCGCGATCGCACTGTAGGTGCCGCGGATCTCTTCGGGCACGTCGGGATGCTGCTGGGTCAGCCCCTTCACGTGCGCTTCGTAGATCACGGTCTGCCCGTACGGGGTGCGCGGGGCGCGATCGCCGTCCCAGTCGAAATACGGGTTGATGACGACCGAGGTCATCATCGACGACGCCGAATCATCGTCGTTGCGCTGCGTCGGGTCCGTCAGATCGTAGGAGAACAGGGGCTGCCCGAACGTGGGCTGGCCGTCGACGGCCTTCGCATAGGGGTCCAGCAGCAGCTTGAACTCGTTGAACCGGGTCCCCGCCGCAGGGTCGTACACGCCGTGCACCCGGTAGCCGTAGCGCTGGCCGGGCGCGACGCGCGGCAGGTAGGCGTGCCACACATAGGCGTCCACGTCGATCAGGTCGACACGGGTCTCTACTCCGCGCTTGTCGAACAGGCACAGCTCGACACGCTCGGCACCTTCGCTGAACAGAGCGAAGTTCGTGCCGTTGCCGTCGAACGTCGCCCCCAGTGGGTAGGCCGACCCGGGCCACGTCTCTACGCTCATCATCCCCTTCTCCAACTGCCCCAGCGTACCCGCGCCCCGCGCCGTCGAAATCATATGCACTCGACACGCACACATGATTTCCACGTCAGTTCGATGTGTCGCCGCCGAAGTCACATGATTTCGACCGCAGGACGGCGGGCCGGCGGGTCAGGTCGCGCCGGCGGGCGGATGCCGCAGCAGCTCGACTTGCTCGTCCAGATATCGCTCGAGCGGCGCATAGCCGGCGCCCCGGCTCCAGCGGATGCTCGGCACTCCGTCGATCACTGCCAGCGGGCCGGATGCCTCACCCCGGGCGAGTGCGTCGAGGTCGATGGGCTGCCAGTCGAGGTGCACGATCTCGCCCTCGGTGAAGCCGCCGCGCCGGGCCGCCCCCGCCAGGGCCGAGCGCTCGCGCTGCGACTCGGCGGTGAATCCCCGGCGCACCTCCTCGCGTGCCCGCACGATCTGGCCGGTGGCGAACACGGGCCCGCCGGACTCGCCACCCACACCGCCACCACCCGCACCGGCGCCACCACCCGCGCCGGCGTCATCTCCCGCACCGAGCAGGAGCACGCCGAGGTGCCAGACCGACCCGCGGGGCACGATGCGCGGCGCGCGGGCGAGGCCCAGAATCCTCCGCGGCTGGATCAGCACGCCGAGCCGCTCACGCGGAGCGTCGCTCAGACGCCGGCGGGCGGCATCCCACATCTCGGCGAGCTCCACCCCAGAAGCGTACCCAGCGCACCGCCCCGGTCAGACGACGCCGCGGTCAGACGACACCCCGGTCAGACGACGACAACCCGGTCGTCGGTGCCGGCCTCGAGCTGGCGCTGCCCGCCGTGGAGTTCTCTGTGCAGCCGCTCCATCCGCGCGTCGAGCAGGGCGGCCGACTGAGCGGCATCCTTCAATTCTGCCAGCAGCTCGGGCGGCACCTGCCTGGCGTACTTGTAGTAGATCTTGTGCTCGAGGCTCGCCCAGAAATCCATGGCGATCGTGCGGAACTGCACTTCGACCGGCACCTCGACGGGCCCGGTCGACAAGAACACCGGCACACCCACGATCGCGTGCAGGCTCTTATACCCGTTGGGTTTGGGGTGCGCGATGTAGTCCTTCACGCGGCGAACGGTGATGTCGTCCTGCGCGGTGAGCAGGTCGAACAGACGGTACGCGTCGGCGGTGAAGCTCGTCGTGATGCGCACTCCGGCGATGTCGGTGATGTGCGCGCGGATCGCTGCGAAGTCGGGGTCCACGCCCTTGCGGGCGATCTTCTCGACGAGGCTGTCGGGGGTCTTGACGCGGCTGGAGACGTGCTCGATCGGGTTGTAATCGTGCAGATAGAGGAACTCGTCGCGCAGGATGTCGATCTTGGTTCCGACCTCTTGCAGGCCGAACCGGTACGGCAGCAGAAAGCGCTGGAGTTCGTCGCGCATGACGCGCAGCTGGGTCGGCGACATGTCCACGGGCTGATCGAGGTCAGGCTGATCGAGGTCAGGCCGATCGACGTCAGGCTGATCGACGTCAGGCTGATCGACGTCAGGCCGATCCACGTCAGGCCGACCGAGGTCAGGCCGATCGACGTCGGGCTGATCGATGGAGGTCTCATCGGCGTCGGTCTGCTCGGGCATGCCGCTCACCCTACGGGCCGTCTCTGACAGTGCCGCCTGCATCCTGCGTCCGCGGTTATGAATTCGCCGAAAATCATGCAGTAATGCAAGTTTGCGCTTGCGCATGATTCGACGGAGGCGCACACTTCTGAAGTGCAAGAAACGTCCACCCCCGGTCTGCGCGAGCGCAAGAAGCAGCAGACCCGCCACCGTCTCGAGGCGGCAGCCGTCGCGATCGTCTCCGAAGACGGCATCGAGCACCTGACGATCGACGCGGTCAGCGAGCGCGCCGAGGTCTCGCCCCGCACTTTCTTCAACTACTTCGACAGCAAGGAAGACGCGATCCTGGGGCTGCGCACCGAAGATGACACCCGACAGTTCGTCGATGCCGTCGTCGCCGAGCTTCCGGCCGCACCGCTGATCGACAACGTGCTCGAGATGCTCGTGCGCGTCAGCGACAGCGCGATGCTCGACCACGAGCTGCGCGAGCGGCGCCGAGCCGTGCTGCACCGCTACCCCGAGCTGCTGGGGCGCCACTTCGGCCACATGGGTCGCATGCTCAACCCGCTCACCGAGGGTGTGCAGGCGCTGATGGCCCGCGACGGCGAGGGGCAGGATGCCGCGGGCCAGGATGCCGCGACCGCTCCGCACGCGCGAGCCCAGACCGCGTCAGCGTGCGGGCCCCACGGCGCCACCGGCGACCCGCACGCCCAAGTCGTCCTGATGATGTGCGGAGCAGCGCTGCGCGCATCGATGATCACGGTCGCCGAGAGCTACGGCGACCTGTCCACAGACCAATCACTCGCGCTGCTGCACACCCGAGCGGCAGCCCTCGTCCGCGAAACCATCGAAAGGCTCTCATGAGCTCCACCACTGAACCAGACCCGGTCCTCGAACCACATCACACCCGCAACGTCCTGCTGGTGTTCGCGGGGCTCATGGTGACGATGCTGCTGGCATCGCTGGACCAGACCATCTTCAGCACCGCTTTGCCCACGATCGTCGGCGACCTGCACGGGGTCAACGAGATGAGCTGGGTCATCACGATCTACATCCTCGCCTCGACGATCATGCTGCCGATCTACGGCAAGCTCGGCGACCTGATCGGCCGCAAGGGCATCTTCATCGGTGCGATCACGATCTTCATCGTGGGCTCGATCATCGGCGGCTGGGCGCAGGACATGACCTGGCTGATCATCGGCCGCGGCGTGCAGGGCCTGGGTGGCGGCGGCCTGATGATCCTGTCTCAAGCGATCATCGCCGACGTGGTGCCGGCCCGCGAGCGCGGCAAGTACATGGGCATCATGGGCGGCGTGTTCGCCATCTCATCCGTGGCGGGCCCGCTCCTGGGCGGCTGGTTCACCGACGATCTCACCTGGCGCTGGGGCCTGTGGATGAACATCCCGCTCGGCATCCTCGCGATCGTCGCCGCCACTGTGTTCCTGCACCTGCCGGCCACCCCCAAGCACAAGGTGCGCCTCGATGTGTTCGGCATCGGACTGCTGGCACTGGCATCCACCGGCATCGTCCTCATCAGCACGTGGGGCGGACACGACGCGCCCTATGGCTACGCGTGGGATTCTCCGCAGATCATCGGCCTGATCGCCGGAACAGTCATCTCCGCGGTCGCGTTCGTGTTCGTCGAGCGACGCGCACCCGAGCCGGTCATGCCGCTGCACCTGTTCCGCAAGCTGAACTTCAACCTGATGACCGGCGCGGGCCTGGCCATCGGCGTGGCCATGTTCGGAACGCTCGCCTACATTCCGACCTATCTGCAGATGGTCACCGGCGCGAACGCGACCCAATCCGGTCTGCTGATGATCCCGATGATGGGCACGGTGCTGCTCTCGTCGATCGTCTCGGGGGCCCTGGTCACCCGCACCGGCCGCTACAAGTGGGCACCGATCTCCGGCACGCTGGTGACCGCAGGCGGCATGGTGCTGCTGTCCACGATGACCCCCGACCTGCCCGTGTGGGTCATGTGCGTGTTCCTGGGCGTCATGGGCCTCGGACTCGGCCTCTGCATGCAGATCTTCGTCCTGGTTGTGCAGAACACGTTCCCGGCGTCGCAGGTGGGAGTGGCCACGGCGACGAACAACTACTTCCGTCAGATCGGCGCGTCGCTGGGCTCGGCGATCGTGGGCAGCGTCTTCACCGCCCGCCTGATCAACCTGCTCACCGAGCGGATGCCGGCCGGAGCGGGCGCAGGCGCCGGCGGAACCAACAGCCTGACGCCCGAGCTGGTCAAGGGTCTGCCGGGCCCGATCCGCGACATCATCGTGGGCGCCTACAACGACGCGCTGACGCCGATCTTCCTGTACATCCTGCCGCTCGTGCTGGTGGGCACCGTGCTGGTGTGCTTCGTGCGCGAAGACCCGCTGAAGAAGACGATCGACCGCAGCGATGTGACCGCCGAGAGCCTGGAGATCGACGGCGCGAACGCCGTGGCATCCACCACCGGCCGCATCGCCGTGATCGAACGCGACGGAGCCTGACACTGCACCCTCCCCTCGTCCCACCCCCACCGCGCGGTCGGTGAGTTGACACAAACGGCCGGAATCTTTCGACGGATTCCGGCCGTTTGTGTCAACTCGCAGGCAGGGGGCGACCGGGAGGGCAGAGGGAGGGCGAGCGGAGGGACGAGTGAGAGGGGATGCGGCGCCTACGCGGCGTCGTCGGCGGGCAGGCCCGCCGGCAGCTGGTCGCCGCGCACAGTGATCGCGAGCAGCGGGAACAGCAGCACAGACAGCATCCCGGCCCCGACCATCACCGCGGCCGCGGCGGTGGAGAGGATGCCCTTGTCCACGCCGATGGCGGTGACGGCGACGATGACCGGCAGACCTGTCGCGCCCATCAGAGCGACGGCGATGCGGTCGCGCCATCCCGACCCTTCGGGGGAGGCCAGCATCGACGGAAGTCCGCGCACGATCAGCAGCACGATCAGCGCCACCACCACCATGAGCAGCAGCAGGGGCGATTCGATCAGCGAACGCAGATCGAAGGTCACCCCGGTGTAGATGAAGAAGATCGGCACCAAGAAGCCGAACCCGACGGCCTCGATCTTGCTCTCGACCTCTTCGCGGTCGTGCTCGTCCGCGTGGCGGATCAGCAGCCGCCACACGATGCCGGCGGTGAACGCGCCCAGCAGCATGTCGATGTCGAGCAGGACGCTCAGGGCGACCAGTGCCGCCAGCAGCACGAACACGACGCGCACCGCGAACTGACCCGACGTGTGCAGGGTCGCGTTCACGAACCGGTGCAGCGCGCCGCGCGGACCCGCCAGCGCGTACCAGACCGCACCGGCCGCGATCAGCACGAACAGCGCGAGCACGATCGTCGCGGCGCCCGGCGAGCGCCCGCCCAAGAAGACCGAGATCGCCACGAGCGGCCCGAACTCGCCGACCGCGCCCAGCGCACTGACCGCACGCCCGAAGGGGGTCGGCAGATCCCCGCTGTCGCGCAGAATCGGCAGCAGAGTGCCGAGGGCCGTCGAGGCCAGTGCGACGCCGATGATGACGGCCCCCTCAGCGGGGGCGACGATGAAGCCCAGCGCCACACCGGCGACGATGCTGATCAGCCATCCCCAGATCGCGCCTCGACCGGAGCGCCCGCGCAGGACGCTCAGCTGCATCTCGGTTCCGGCGATGAAGAACAGCATCGCCAGGCCGAACTGCGAAAGCGTGTGCACGAAGTCCGCCGGCAGCGCCCAGCCGAGCACCGACGGCCCGACGATGATGCCGAGCACGAGCTCGAACACCACGACGGGTATGCGCACCCATCGGCCGATCCCCCGCGAGGCCAGCGGCGCCAGCACCGCCATCAGCGGGATCAGCACGAAACTCGCATTCACGGGTTCAGATTAGCGGTGCGGCTGCTGGCCGCCGCGTCTCACCCGGCCACGGCGAGGTCGTACTCGTGCACGTCGATCTTCACCGTCACGCGCGACGGCACCGACCCGCCGAGCTCGGCGGCGGGGAACACGAACGACGTCGGCGCCATGTCGGCCGTGCAGATCTCGTGCTTCGTCATCTCGAACGTGATGACCGGCACGACTCCCGGATCGATCGCCGTGGGCGTGGGCGGGCACGATGAACTGCCCCACGTGACGATCGCAAGCTCGTGGTCGTGGGCGAACGCCTGCGGCTCGCCACTCGTGGTGTCGGCGAGCGTCGCCCACGTCGGGATGCCCGCGGTCTGCGTGAACCGGATGCTCGGGCCCGAGCATCCGGTCACGAAAGCCGCAGCCACGACCAGCGCGGCGACGATACCGGTGCGGCGGTGCATGGCGGCCTCCCTGGGCGGCTCCTTCGGCCACTGCCCTCACCGTAGCGGCAGTACTGTCGATTCATGTATGTGCCTCACTTCAATCGCATCGACGACCTCGACGCCGCGCGGGCGTTCGTGCGACAGGCCTCGGTGGGACTGCTGATCACCGCCGGGCCGGATGGGGTGCCGGATGCCACGCTCCTGCCGCTGCTGTGGGACGGCGACCGCGTCGTCGCACACTTCGCCCGCGCCAACGAGCACTGGAAGCGCATCGCCGAGGGCGCCCCCGGACTTATCGTGGTCTCGGGACCCGACGCGTACGTCACGCCGTCGTGGTATGCCGCGAAGGCCGAGCACGGCAAGGTCGTGCCGACGTGGAACTACTCCGCGGTGCAGCTTCGCGGGACCGTCACGGTGCATGACGACCCAGACTGGCTTCGGGATGCCGTGACCCGCCTGACCGATCGCCACGAGGCCGACCGGGCCGACCCGTGGGCCATCACGGATGCGCCCGAGAAGTACGTCGCGGGCCAACTGCACGCGATCGTCGGCGTCGAGCTGCGCGTCGAGCAGGTCGACGCGAAGGCCAAGTGGAGCCAGAACCGCTCAGAGGCCGACCGCGCCGGCGTCGTCGCCGGCTATGAGGCGCAGGGCCGACCGGTGCCGGCTGCGCACGTGCGCGACGGGGTGCTCTGAACCCTCACTGCCGTCGGGTGCCCGCAGTCGAAGAGGACCGTGACGCGGGCGCACTCACTGTGTAGTGTGATACATCACACAGCACGCACCGAGAGAAGACATTGCCGTCTCCTAACGAAAGTTGCATCGATGAAGACGAAGTTCCTTGCCCTCATCGGGTCAGCGGTGGTTGTCGCACCCCTGTCTCTGGGCGCCGCGGGCAGTGCCGCGAACGCTGTCACTGACGAGAATCCCCCGATCCTGGTGAAAGACGGGATCACCCAGCCCCTGTACGACTACTCCGACGCGATCCGTGAGACCGTGTGGGTGGATGCGCCCGACCTCGACGGTGACGGCCGGCGTGAGCGCGTCGCGGCCGACATCGTCCGACCGCGAGAGCTCGACGGCACAGCCAAGGTGCCCGTGATCATGGACGCGAGCCCGTACTACCTCAGCAGCGGCCGCGGCAACGAGGCCGAGCACAAGGAGTACGGCGCGGACGGCACGGTCGACATGATGCCGCTGTACTACGACAACTACTTCGTGCCACGCGGATACGCGTTCGTGGCTGTCGACATGGCCGGAACTGCCCGTTCGACCGGTTGCGTCGACGAGGGCGCCCTGTCTGACATCGAGTCGGTGAAGGCGGTCGTCGAGTGGCTGAACGGCAACGCCGCAGGCTATGACGCGAGCGGTGACGTCGTGGATGCCGACTGGACCAACGGCAAGACCGGCATGATCGGCAAGTCCTATGACGGGACGCTGGCCAACGGCGTGGCTGCCACGGGAGTAGAGGGACTGAAGACCATCGTGCCGATCAGCGCGATCAGCTCGTGGTACGACTACAACCGGTGGCAGGGCGCGGTCAAGTCCAACAACTACGCGAGCTATCTCTCGCGTGCTGTCGCCGGCAACCGCACCATCCCCACCGACTGCAACGCGCAGTTGACCTGGATGAACGAGAACGACGGTGACGAGACCGGCCAGTACACGGACTTCTGGGCCGATCGCGACTACCGTTCCGGATCGCTCTACGACGCCCGCAACGTCACCGCCAGCGTGTTCGTCGTGCACGGTCTGCAAGACAACAACGTCAAGACCATGAACGCCTCGAAGTGGTGGGCGGACCTCGCCCAGACCGGTGTCAAGCGCAAGATGTGGCTGACGCGACTGGGCCACGTCGACCCGTTCGACTCCGAGCGCGCTCTGTGGGTGAAGACCTTGAACCGCTGGTTCGATTCCGAACTGATGGACGTGCAGAACGGCATCGACCGCGAACCGGCTGTCAGCGTCGAGGTGGGTCCGAACCAGTGGGAGCAGTCCAAGACGTGGCCCATCGCCTCAGCGCGCACGATGGATCTGCGCCTCCACGGCGACGGCACGATGATGCTCGGCAAGGCCGAGAGCGGCACAGCGAGCTACATCAACACCGGTCGAGTGTCCGAGTCGGCCGCAGTCGCGGCGACTGCGAATCCGAACCGCCTGCTCTGGGTGACCGGCACCACGAAGCACGAGATCCGCATCTCGGGCACTCCGACGGTCGACCTTGCGGTCAACCACTCGGCCCCCGTCGGCCAGGTCTCGGTCATGCTGGTCGACTACGGCACGATGGACCGGGTCTCGGCCAGCGGCGACGGCGCGATGACACTGAACACCGAGTCCTGCTGGGGCGCGGCGACCGCGACCGACGACGCCTGCTACCGCGACGTCGCCAAGCGGGTGCAGAGCAGCAACCTGCAGATCCTGGCCCGCGGCTGGGTGCGTCTGGACGGCGCCGGTGACCACACGGCCACTGTCGAGCTGGCCGCGAACGACGTCGTGGTCCCGGCCGGACACCATCTGGGCCTGGTCATCACGGGAAGCAACAACGGTGTGATCATGCCCGACACCGCCCGCAACCCCTACACGGTCGACCTGGCCCAGACCACGCTTCACCTGCCGGTCTCGGGCCCGATGAGCGGCTTCGGCCCGGGCGCGCTGAACATCGCCAGCACGGAGAACCTGGTGGACGGCACGCTGCCGACCGCTCAGGATCTGTTCCGGGGGCTGGAGGACTGACCTCCGCCGCATAAGTTAGGACGCAGCCCCTTCCTGAACCCATCGGGGAGGGGCTGCGTCACGCCGAGCCCCCGCCCGTTTGGCGAGCGCAGCGCGTCGAAACGCGCGGCCCCTCAGGCGAACCGCTCCCGCACCCGCCCCGCCATCTCTTCGGGCGAGATGTCGACCATGGATTCGGCGTGCAGGTGCTCGAAGTACGTCACGTCACTGCGATAGAACGGGTCGACGTTGGAGCGGCTGACGATGCGCAGCAACAGCGAGTAGCGGTCGGTCGGAGCCGGTCCCCCGCCGTACATCGCCCAGTTGAACGAGGTCAGGTTCAGCGAGTAGTAGGTCTGGAACACCGTCGACATCACCGTGCCGAGGTCGGCGCAGTCCTCGTCGGTGAGGTCGGTGATGTCGTGCGCGCCAGGCACCACGGCCCACACTTCATGGAAGCCGACGGGCGCCCACGGGGTGAGCACCGCCACGCGTCCACGTCGGCCGATCCAACGCTCACCGCCCTCTTCTTGCCGGATGAGAGCATCCCAATACGACTCTCCGCCCGGCCACTCAGCCGAGCGCTGCACCAGCTCGCGCTGGATGGTCGTGCCCACGTCGTCGTGCGCGGACTGACCGTGCGGGTGGATCAGCGAGCTGCCGCTGGGCGGCAGGTAGTTGGCGTTGACCGACGACCACATGGGCCGCAGCCCGTGCACGCCCGTCGTGTAGGCCACGAACGCCTGCAGCAGGTCACCGACCCGTGTGGGGGTCAGCTCGGGCAGGTCGAAGAAGTGCTCGGCGGTGTCGTAGACACCGACCGATGAGAACTCCGAGTACGCCATCACGTTGGGCACGACGACGGCGGTGCCGCGCTGGATGCGTCCCTCGTCGGTGATCGATGCGTCGAACGTGCCGGTCGCGGTCTGGATGCGGTCGGCGCAGAACGGGCAGAATGCCGGCTTGGCCGTCAGCTCGGTCAGGTCGGGGCGCGTCTCGGGCGCCAGTCGCGTGCCCGTGATGATGCGCGCTGTGCGCCCCGTGAGCGGATCGACGCGCACCCTCAACGGAACTTCGATGATGGATGTCGGATCCGTCAGCTCCGGCACGCGGGCGGTGATGTCGTGCTGCACGAACGTGATGTCAGACATGGGGCCAGATTATCGTTCACCCGCGGGCGTCCGCCCCTTGCGCTCGTCGGCATAGCGGGGAGCCATCGCCTCCATCTGGTCCATCACGAGCGCGATCGCACCGGGCTGGCGGTCCGGCGGGTACTTGTACTTCACGAGCAGCCGCTTGATCGACGAGCGCAGTTTGGCACGGACGTCGTCGCGCACTGTCCAGTCGGTGCGCACGTCACGGCGCATGACAGCGACCAGTTCGCGTGCGATCTGGGCGAGGGTGTCTTCGCCCTGCACGTCGACGGCCGACTCGTTCTGCGCGACGGCATCGTAGAACGCGAGCTCGTCGTGTGACAGGGGCGGAGCGAAGCGCTCCCCGCGGCGACCCTCGTCGGTGACGTCCTTGGCCATCGCGACCAGTTCGGCGATGACCTCGGCCGAGGTCAGCTGCTGGTTCGTGTAGCGCAGCATGATCGCGCCGATCCTCTCGCTGAACGCCCGCTGGCGCACGAGGTTGCCCTGCGTCACCAGCGCCGACTCGCTGATCAGCTGCGCCCGCAGCGCCTCGATGGCCAGCTGAGGGTTCTGCGCCTGCTGCGCCTTGGCGAGGAAGTCCGGTCCGATTTCGCTGAGCGCGACCTGCGACAGGCCGGCGGCCTCGTAGATGTCGACGACGTCACCGGTTGCCAACGCCTCGACCATCACGTCTCCGAGCAGTCGCGCGATCTCGTCCGAGATCGGCTCGTCGCGGGCCTGACGTTCGCGGGCGTCGTACTTCGCCATCCACACGCGCACTTCTTCGTAGAAGGCGATCTCGTCGTGCAGTTCGATCAGGCCGGGTCGGCGGGATGCCAGGGCCCACGCGCGTGCGAGTCGCCCGCTCGTTGCCCGATACCGGGCCGACAGCCGATCCGCGCCCAACGCGGGAGCGTTGCGCGGGCTGCGCTCGTCGCGCACGAAGTTGACCACCGTGGTCACGGCGGTGAACATCGCGCGGGGTCCGCCGCGCTGCAGGGCGCTGCGCCAGTCGCAGTCTCGCAGCATCTCGCGGATCTCGGTGACGAGTTCGAGCGCGATCTCGACGGCCTCTTCGACCCCGCGCCCGATGGGCCGCAGCGCCTGGTCGTCGGTCGTGTACTCCGACAGCGCTGAGGCCAGGTTCTCGGCCAGCGGCGCGTACGCCACGAGCAGGCCGTCCTGCTTGCCCTTGTAGGTGCGGTTCACCCGCGCGAGGGTCTGCATGAGCAGCGCCCCCTTCAGCGGGCGGTCCAGGTACAGCGTGTGCAACGGCGGTGCGTCGAAGCCGGTGAGCATCATGTCTTTGACGATGACCAGTTCGAGTTCGTCGTCGGCATCCTTCAACCGCGCCTTGATCGCCGAGTTCTCGGAGTCGCGCCGCACGTGATCGCGCACCGGTGGCGGGTCGGCGGGCGTGCCGGAATAGACCACCTTGATCCGACCGGCATCCAATGCGTCGGAGTGCCAGTCCGGTCGCCGCGCGACGATCGCGTCATACAGCCGCGCACAGATCTCGCGGGTGCCGCCGACTATCAGCGCCTTGCCCGGTCCGCCGATGAACTCCCGCATGCGGGCGCGACGCTCTTCCCAGTGCTCGACGAGGTCGGTCGCGAGCCGTTCGATGCGCTCGGGCGCTCCGTAGACGGCGTTGACGACGGCGACGGATGCCTCGACCCGGGCCCGTTCGGCATCGTCGAGGCCGAGGGTGGCTTCGTCGGCGGCGCGGTCGATGTCTTCTTCGGTGGTGTCGGCGGCGAACGACACCTTGATCAGGCGCGGCTCGAACGAGACCGGCACCGTTGCGCCATCGGCGACGGCACGGGTGAGGTCGTAGATGTCGATGTAATCGCCGAACACCGCGCGGGTGTCGCGTTCGGCGAACGAGATCGGGGTGCCGGTGAACGCGATCAGCGTCGCGTGCGGCAGCGCGTCGCGCAGGTGCCGGGCGTAGCCGTCGAGGTCGTCGTAGTGGCTGCGGTGGGCCTCGTCGACGATGATGATCACGTTGCGCCTGTCGGTGAGAAGGGGATGCCGCGTCCCGGCATCCTTCTCTGCCTTCGACAGCCCGAACTTCTGCAGGGTCGTGAAGTAGATGCCGCCGGTCAGGCGCTGCGCGAGCTCGTCGCGCAGCTGCGCGCGCTCGTGCACCTGGATGGGCTTCTCGGGCAGCAGCAGGCTCTGCGCGAAGGTCTGGTAGAGCTGGCCGTCGAGCTCGTTGCGGTCGGTGACCACGACGAGAGTCGGGTTGCGCAGCTCGGCACGGCGGGTGACGAGGTTGGCGTACAGCTCCATCTCCATCGACTTGCCCGACCCTTGCGTGTGCCAGACCACGCCGGCCTTGCCGTCGCTGGCGACGGCTTCGACGGTCTTGCCGACGGCTTTGGTCACCGCGAAGTACTGGTGCGGCTTCGCGATGCGCTTGGCCAGCCCCTCGGGCCCTTCGTCGAACGCGGTGAAGTTGCGCACGAGCTGCAGAAAGCGCTCCTGGTTGTAGAGGCCGTTCAGCGCGTCGTCGATCGGTTGCACGTCGACGTCGCCTTCGATGCGCGGCTGCGGCAGCGGGTGGCCGTCGTCGTCGACGTTCCACGGCGAGAAGTGGTTCAGCGGGGTGAACGGGGTGCCATACTTCGCGTCGAGCCCGTCGCTGGCCAGCGTGAACACGCAGAACCGGAACGCCATCGGCAGCTCGTCCAGGTAGGTGCGCAGCTGCCAATAGGCGTCGTCGACGCCGATGGATGCCGCGCCCGCTCGCTTGAGCTCGATGATCGACAGCGGCATCCCGTTGACGTACAGCACGATGTCGAAGCGTCGGTGCACGTCGCGGTCGCGCACTGTCACCTGGTTGACGGCGAGCCAGTCGTTCTGGTCGGGACTTGCCGACAGCAGCCGGATGCGCGGGTTCTGCTCGACACCGTCGGCGTCGATGTAGCTGAGCGGGTACCCGCCCACGAGATAGCGGTGGATGCGGTGGTTCTCGGTGATCGCGTCCTGCGAGCGGGGTGCTGCGATCTCGCCGAGCGCCTGCTGCAGATAGTGCGCGGGAACATCGGGGTTCAACCGCGTCATCGCCTCGAGCAGCCGCGGGCGGATGAGCAGCTCGTCCCAGCTCTCGCGCTCCCCCGTACCGGGCGCGATCTTGTCGCCTGCCAGCGGCCGCCACATGAGCGGTTCTGCGAACGCGTCGAGCGCCGCGCGCTCCCATTCAGACTCAGGGATGCCGGTCATGTGAGGGCTCCTTTGGTTGTCGGTATGGATGCCGCGTGCCGACGCCTGCGGAGCGATGCGCACCCTCGTACTCATAATTCGTGGCCGTTGGTTTATGAGTAATGCCGTTACTCATAAACCGGTCGCGATCGATTATGAGTCCGCAGAGCGTACGTGATCGTACGGCAGCGTACAATGTGGTCATGGCAACCATCAGTGCGAGCGAAGCTCGGCAGACGCTGCCCGCGCAGCTGGATCGCGTCGAGAAAGGCGAAGAGGTCGAGATCACGCGCCACGGGCGGGTCGTTGCCGTCTTGGTCAACCCGACCACGCTTGCCACGCGACGTGCGCGCCGTGCATGGCAAGAAGCCGACGAGATCGGCGACCTGCTCGAGGCAGCACGAAAGAAGCCGATACAACGTGTCGCGCTGGGTGCGGGTCGCGCCGAAGAACTCGTCGCCGACATACGCAACGGGCGCGACACGCGATGAGTGAGCTGATTGCTTTCGATGCGGATGTGCTGATCTATGCGGCGGACCTCGACCACCCCCTCGGTGCGGGCGTGGCGCAGCTGTTCGATGGCATCGACGGCGCCGCCGGGGTCGGTTCGGTGTTGCTGATTCCGGAGGTCCTCACGAAGCCACTGCGCACCGACCCACGGTCGCAAGAGGTCGCGGCGCTCACGAGTCTGCTCGCTCGCCTCGATCTGCGCCCTTTCGATGAGCCGACCTCGCGGCTCGCTCTCACGCTCGCCGTCAGGTATGGCTTGCGGGCCGCGGACGCCACACACCTCGCGACGGCCGTCGCAGCCGGCGCCGACGTATTCCTCACGAACAACAGCAAGGACTTCTCGCGAGACATCTCCGAGATCGATGTCGCCTATCCCCGCGACCTCACCTGACGGCAGGAATCCGGGTGACTTGCTGTGCAAGCTGCTACGCCCTCTCATCCGATCATGTCCTCACTGCCGCCGCAGCTGCACCTTGGTTGCACTGGTGTTCCGTCGCGGCCTACCGGCGCAGATCGCTTCTGCGCTCTACTTGGTGACACGTGGCCCGGCCATACTTCGCAAGACGTCGAAAATGCCCGGTGCGTAGTCGCCCGGCTCAGTCGTCATCGCTGTTTCCATCACTCTCACTCGCGTCGGGGCGCACCAGTTGCGAAACGGCCGGTGCTGGGGTCATTCGTGGAACTTCCACGTCGATATCGACCAATCCAAGCGCTGAGATCGCCGTCATCCGCGCAAACGCATAGAGAGTCTCGAGCGCCTCTGCATCTGCCAAGGCTGCCTCGAACGAAGCCGCGGCATCGCCCTCCAGCGCCGCCGGATAGTCACCGCCGAGCTGAGTCGCAGCGATCTCCACATCCACTCGCCCCTCGTGCCCGGCTGCGTGCAGACTGGCAAGCAGAAAGCGCCCGCCGTCGTCATCCAGTTCAGGCGCATACCCGACCGACCAGGCAACGTGGGGCTCCGCGTCATACAGCGCTGAGGACGCGACATCCATCACAGACGGATCAACAATTCGGATGAGCGGGTCATCGGGCATGGCGGTCCTCCGCTCGAACCCAGTCACGGGTGCGCGATTCAGTGGAATGGACTCGCCGACGAGGCCGCCAGACTCGTGCGCGCGCCCGAGTCGAATCCGTCTCATCAGCAGTGGTCAGCTCAAGCCGAGCTCCGAGCGCGTGCAGCGTTTCAGCGAGAGTGCGCACGGTGATGTTGCGCTCGCCCTTCAACCGTGCATTGATCTCGCTGCGGCTGACGCCGAGAGAGCGCGCAAGCTCTGCCTGCGACTTGCCGCTGGCGTCGAGGGCGCGCGCAATGAGCTCCGATGCGTCCACCATCGCCGCTTCCTGTGCGTAGACCGCGTCATACTCGGCGTCTCCGACAGGGAATACCGCGTCATTGTCCATGACGTCTCTCCGTTCTTCCCGCAAAGATTTCGAGTGCCTTGTCGACCTCGCGGGGTACCTGATTGTCTTTAGGTTTCACTCGTCCGTGTGTCGCGTACCAGATCGCGTCATAGCGCACGACGTAGAGCCGATACTTGTCGACCTTGATCTCGAACACAGTTGGATCGGGCCCGGATCCGCTCAGTCGACGGAAGTTCTCCGGAGACTTGATCGGCGTCCCGTCGCGCAGATACTCGAGGTATCGCTGGTATCGCGCCCTGAAGCGCCTGTCGAGCCGCACAAAGAAGTCGACCGCATCGCTGCCTCCTGACCGACGGTTCACCGCGAGCACGGCGTCGCACCCCGATAACAGTCGTCGCGTGTGTTCAGTCATAACCTAACACGTCATCCCACCGTCCGGGGCCAAAATCTACGACGACGAGACCGCACGATCACTGCCGCCCCAGCCGCACCGTGGTCGTCGTGCCGAGCGCCGTCACCTTGTAGCTGATCTCGCCGTCCGCGTACGTGAACGTCTTGGTGTCGTCGGTCGAGGCGAGCAGCGCGTTGTCGGTCTTCGCCTTGTCGCGCGTCGAATCCCACGTGAAGGTTTGGCTGGCATCACCCGGCAGCGTCACGGAGCCGACCCAGTAGATCGACGTCGTGTCGCCGCTGTCGGCGACCCAGTCGATGGAGATCACGCCACCGGCGATCGTCGCCTGCTGATAGTTCGTGTCGCTCTTCGCGTTCGTCTGCTTCCATTTACCGTCGAGGTTCACGGGTTGCGGGGCGGGCACCTGGGTCTTGACCGCCGACGGTGCGGACGTATCGGTGGGCTGGGCGCCAGGGACACTGCAGCCGGCGAGGCCGATGGCTGCGACCACGGCCAGCGAGGTCACGGCGAGGAACGGTCTGGTGCGCATGAAGCTCCGCTTTCTCATTGGCTGGAGACGAATAGCCTGTTGGCGACACATCAGGCGCCGACCGGGGATGCCGCGGCTTCGGCATCGCGGACGCGCAGCTTTCCCGACATCAGCTGGGGCAGGAGCGCATCGCGAGTTGCCGCGAGGGTGAGGTTCTGGCGGGACGCATTCAAGGACGAGTCCAACAGAGCGGTCATGAGTGTGTGGATCTCTTTGACGGTCTTTGCACCTGGAACAAGGACGGGTTCATCGAGGTGATGCCTCTGGATGTGCCCCATCGTCGTGGCCTTGTCCGCAGCGATCTCCTTGAACTGCGCCAACTTTGACGCGATCAGCTGATAGACGAGCCATGCTGGATACCCATCGTTCGGGATGACCTTGAAGATGTGCTGATTCACGATCGCATCGTCGCGGAACCATCGGTGCAGCGTCAGTGAGCCAGACCACGCGAACAGGATGTCACCAGCGCGTGCAACATATCGATCCTCCACGTCGGCATCGGAATAGACGGTAGACCCACCGATTCCGCTATTCAGTTCGGCGATGCGAACGACCACTCGTCCGGTCCCACTGGCCTCCTTCGTAAACGCCTTTCCATTAACGAACTGGGCGGTCGACGACAACGGGACTTCGACCGCGTCTCCGAGCGCACTCAGGAAGGTGATGCGGGCCAGTTCATCGGCTGCGGTGGCGAGCTTGGTGTTGGCGGCAATCTTGTCGTCGAGGGCGCCCAGGACCTCGGCGATCGCCTGCTGCTCGGGGAGGGGTGGGACCAGGACGCGGACGCCCGAGATATAGTTCCGATTCAGCATCGGCTGCACCGAACCGGAATCGTATCCGGTCAGGTCAGTCGCTTCGAAGAGGTGAAACAACCATCGTGGGTCGTTTCCCTTGAAGTCCTTGGCGAACATTGTCGTGTTGTGCGGCCAGAAGTCGCCGTCTGACCATTTGGGCCTACCGAGGTTCGTCGCCCGCCCCACGACGAAACCCGGGCCCCGGACAGGTCCCTCATCGTGGACATCACTAGTTTCTCCAGACGTCAGCACTGGATACGGGCCAGGCCGGCGCGCTTGTGCAGGCAGATCGAACCCACGCTGCAACTCGACTACGTCTGACAGTTTCTCCTCGACCCAGCCGTCAGGGACGCTCACGACACCCTCCCGAACTGTACGCGCACGACGTCGGCCAAGCGTGCCGACTCGGCGAACTGTGACTCGAGCTCTGCGCGCAGGCGGGCGAGCTTCTCTTCGATGGGCTCGCCGTCGTCTTCCGCCTCGGGGACTCCGACATAGCGGCCAGGGGTCAGGGCGTAATCCGCTGCCTTGATCTCGGCGAGAGTTGCGGAATAGCAGAAGCCCGGAACATCCGCGTACACGTCGTCCGCAGCATCCCGACCGAGCCATGCGTGGTAAGTGTCGGCGATGTGGGCGATGTCCTCATCAGACAGGGCGCGCTCGGCGCGGTCGACCATGTGGCCCAGGTTTCGCGCGTCGATGAAGAGCACCTCACCGGCGCGCGCGCCCTTGTCGCGGGCGAAGAACCAGACGCACACAGGAATCCCGGTCGAGCGGAACAGCTGCGTCGGCAGCGCAACCATGCACGAGACCAGATCGGCTTCGACGATCTCGGCCCGGATCTGCCCCTCGCCGCCCGAGTTCGACGACATCGACCCGTTCGCCATCACGACGCCGGCCTGCCCGCCGGGCGCGAGTTTCGAGAGGATGTGCTGAATCCACGCGTAGTTCGCGTTGCCCGCCGGCGGCACGCCGTAGCGCCAGCGCGGATCGGACTCAGACCGCGCCCAGTCTTTGATGTTGAACGGCGGGTTGGCCATCACGAAGTCGGCCTGCAGTTCGGGGTGCAGATCGCGTGCGAACGTGTCGCCCCACCGCGGCCCCAGGTTGCCCGACAGACCGTGGATGGCGAGGTTCATCTTCGCCATACGCCACGTGCGCTCGTTGAGCTCCTGGCCGTAGACGGAGATGTCCGACCCCTCGCCGTGCTGCGCGTCGATGAACTTCTCGGCCTGCACGAACATGCCGCCCGACCCGCAGCACGGGTCGTACACCCGCCCGTGGGTGGGCCGCAGCATCCCGACCAGCACCCGCACGACACCTGCCGGCGTGTAGAACTCGCCGCCCCGCTTGCCCTCGGCGGCTGCGAACTTCTCGAGGAAGTACTCGTACACCTCACCCAGCAGGTCGCGTGCGCGGCGCCCGTCCGACCCGTTCTGCCCTTGACCTGCGAACCGCGCCGTGTTGAACAGGTCGACCAGCTCGCCCAGCCGGCGTTGGTCGACGTTGTCGCGATTGAAGATGCGGGGCAGTGTGCCCGCCAGACTCGGATTGTCGGCCATGACAGCATCCATCGCATCGTCGATGAGCCGACCGATCGACTTCTCGGGCGCATCGAGCGATGCCGGCAGACCCTTCGCGTGTTCGGCCAGGAACGACCAGCGCGCCACCGTGGGCACCCAGAACACCCCGCGCCCGGTGTATTCGTCGACGTCGTCGATCAGCTCGGCGATCTGCTCAGCGTCGTACCCGTCGGCTTCGAGCTCGGCGCGGATCTGCCCGCGCCGCTCGTCGAACGCATCGGAGGCGTACTTGAGGAACACCAGCCCCAGGATCACGTCTTTGTATTGCGAGGCATCCATCGACCCGCGCAGCTTGTCGGCAGCCTTCCACAATGTGTCTTTGAGCTGCTTCATGGTCGACGGCGCCTGCGGGGCGGCCTTGGCGGTGGTTCTGGGCATGATTCCTTCTTAGCGGTCGGTCGGATCATTCACGACGACGGCGCGTGCGGCGACGGCGTCAGACAGGATGCGGGTCAGATCGTCGAGGCGGTCCACCCGTTCGCGCAGTTCAGTGCGAGTGCGGGATGCCGCGGCCAGCGCGGCACGCAACGGAGCCATCTGCGCGGGGTCGATGGTGCGCAGGCGCCAGCGTTTCCATGCGCCGGGCCCGCCCGCTCCGCCCGCGATATCGGCGACGACGAGTTCGGGCACGAGTCCGCCGGGATCTGCCGCGCTGATGCGCAGCACGCGCGCCGGGTAGGCGACGACGTGCGAGCCGTCATGGTCGACCCAGGCCCGCGGGCTCGGGCTCGTGCGGAACACGACATCACCCGGCTGCGTGAGCGCCGCCTTCGGATGCGCGCCGGCGAACGCGAGCTGGTCGACACGGTGGGCGCCGATCGCAGCGGGGTCGTCGAGGTCGGCGGCGGTGACCACGACCAGGCCGGTTGGGCCGAACTCATCGGCCGACAGACGCGTGCCCGGCAGCACACGGGCGTGCTTGCCGCGCACTGCTGCCTGCACCGTCATCGTGTTCGGCACGGCGAGCGGCTGCGCGTGCGGCGCGACCTCGAGCGCGGGCGCGTCGCCGGCTGCCGCCGCCAGTGCCGCGTCGAGCAGTGCCGACAGATCGCGGGATGCCCCGGCCTGCCGCCGTGGAACGACCTCGGTCACGAGGGCACTCACCCGGGCCAGCACCGATGAGGTGCGCTGCAGGCGTGCAAAGCGGAAGGCGTGCGCCCGAGCAGCGGCCGGTCCGCCGAGGTTCGCGAGGATGTCGCTGACCAGGTCTTCCCGGGTCGCAGGAGTGAGCGCGACACCGGTGAGATCGGCGAGCGCGGTCACGCGGTCAGCCAGCGCGATGTCTGCTTCTGGGCCGAACACCCACACCGCGAGCGCTTCGCGTGACGCACTCGTGACGTGACCGGCATCCAACCGCACGACCGCACGCACCCGCCCTGTACGCAGCACGTCGGTACGGATGCCGGCAAGCGTGGCCGGCAGCGCATCGACCAGTGCCCGTGCCGGGCCGACGAGAACCCCCGAGTCGTCGGGCCCGAGACTCAGGTTGACCTCGTCGGCTGCGGTCAGGATGTCGCCCACCGACGCACCGGAGCTCACCGGAACGCGCGCGAGCACGACGGCGGCGCGGTCGCTGTCGGTGGCCGCATCGACCAGGATGCCGCTGCAGACGTTGCGCCGTCGCAGCGGCCGGGTCTCGTCCCCGGCAGCCCACACGATGTCGACCTCGCCGTCGAACGCGCGCACCACGGCGTCGAAGAGGGTCGTGTCGATTCCCGGTGCGATGCGGACGACCGCCCGGCCGGCGTGGCCGGTCATCGCCGTGGCCAGCGCCGCGACCAGTGCCGTGACCAGTCCCCGCGCATCGGCGCCGAGCGCACCGGCAGATCCGTGTGCACGCTGGCCGCGCGCCGCGCGCCGCTGCACGTGCGCGAGCGCCGCCTCGGACGAATACGCGGCATCGACGAGCTTGTCGGCATAGCCCGCCCACGATCCGTCGCGCGCGGCATGGCGTTCGATCTCCGTGCGCAGGAACGCGTCGGCCGGATCGACCTGCGCGGCCAGAGCGGCCAGGTCGTCGACTGCGGCGAGCTCGACGCCCGCGTGTGCGCGCAGCGTGATGAGTGCGGCGAGTTCGGCGACCTCGACCGGGTCGGAGAAGTCGACACCGACGCCGTCGGCCCAGGCCGCGGCATCCCCCACCGCGTCGGGGTTTAGTCCGTGACCCGTCTCGACCAGCCACGCCGCCACCGCCTCGGCGTCGAACATGTCGCGCCCGGCCTCTCGTGCGACTGCGGCCGGGAACGGCGAGTCGCTGCGCTGCGACCGTGTGCGCCACATGGATGCCACGGGCCGGCGCACGCCCGCAAGCTCGGCCACACCGGCCAGCGAGATGAGCAGCGGCTCGTCTGCGGCAGTCGCATGTGTGGGCATGGACCGAACGTAGCGCCGGCCTCCGACAGCCCACAAGTGCGAGGCCCGATAAGAGGGCTTATCGGTGTCATCTGCACCGGTTGGTGCTGAAACTTCTACCTTCACATTCGACGGCGCGCCGTCAGAGCGGGCGGCAGGGGGGACTGGGGAGTCGCCGCCCGCTCGCCCACTCACACAGCAATAGAACGGGGAATCATCATGAAGCGCATCATCGCCCTCGGCATCGCACTGGTCGTGGCGACCACCCTCACGGGCTGCGGCGCGGTGTCGGCGGTATCCAGTCCCGATCACACCGCATCCGACGCACCGAACGTGGTCTATCCCGACGGGTACGGTCCCGACGCGACCACCGAGCCGGCAGACCCAGAGCCGACAGATCCGGAGTCGGCAGATCCAGAGCCGTCGACGCCTGAGGCGGGCTCCCTCGAGAATCCCTTCCCTGCGGGGTACACCGCCACGATCTCGCAGAACGACGAGGACTACTACACCGTCACGTTCACCCTCGTGGCCGCCGATGGCGACAAGAAGATCGCCGCCGCCAATCAGTTCAACGACCGGCCGCCGCACGGCTACCACTACGTCATCGTCAAGGCCACCTTCACCGGCCTGAGCAGCGAGGCTGTCGACCCCGGCGTCGAGATGTTCGACTGGCAGGTCGCCGACCAGGACGGCAACCTCTACCAGTCAGCGAGCGTCGTCACCGACGAGGAGTCCCTGTCAGGGTCGCCCTCCCTCTACAAGGGCCAGAAGTTCACCGGCGTCGAGGTCTACACCGTGCCGGACTCCACGACAACCCTCTACATGAGCGCCCTGGGTTCGTATCTCGCGCTGTAGCCGGCGCACCCCCATCGAAAGGAAACATCATGACCACTCCCGCCCCCTACGCACCCCAGCCGGCACCGCCCGCCGCTCCGACAGCTGCCCCGTCGACCGACGGCAAGCTGTTCCTCGCCGCGTGGCTGCTCTCGTACTTTCTCGGCGCGCTGGGCGTCGACCGGTTCTATCTCGGCAAGGTCGGCACCGGCATCCTGAAACTCATCACGCTTGGCGGCCTCGGCATCTGGTGGCTCGTCGACCTGGTGCTGATCCTGACCGGCGCGATGCGTGACCGGGCCGGGCGCCGGCTCGTCGGCTACGACGCCCACAAGAAGATCGCCTGGATCGTCACCGGCGCACTCGTGGTGCTGAGCATCGTGATCGGATCGATCAACGGCGCGAACGCCTCGTCGAACGCGCCGGCACTCGAACCGGTGACTTCTGGTGGCGCGGTGTCACAGCCATCGCAGGAAGCGAGCGCACCGGTGAAGGCAGCACCGTCGGCCGAGGCATCCACCCCCGCCGCGGTCGAGCCGGTCGAGCCCGCCGCACCTGTCAACCTCGCTGCGGGCTGGGCGAACGACACGTTCGGCGCGTTCAAGAGCATCAAGAAGTCAGGACACGGCGACACAGTCATCACCCTGCCCAAGGGCGTGACCGGTGGAATGGTCACCGCAACGCACAAGGGGCAGCGCAACTTCGCGATCGCCGTGCTGGATGCCTCGAACCAGTCGACCGGTGAGCTGCTCGTGAACACGATCGGCCGGTACTCGGGGACGACGGCATGGGGTCTGATGTCGCTGGGCGACGGCGTTCGCCTTCAGGTCACGGCTGATGGCGCCTGGACGATCACGATCGCGCCGTTCTCGTCGGCGAAGGCGTTCACCGGGTCGGCGAAGGGTACCGGCGACACGGTGATGCTCTACAACGGCGACGCGGCGGCGCTGACGGCCACACACCGTGGGACGCAGAACTTCGTGGTCTACGAAGAGAGCGACCAGACCTTCAGCATGGGGCTGCTGATCAACGAGATCGGAAAGTACTCGGGGACCGTGCCCATGTCGTCTGGGCCGTCGATCCTGACGGTGCAGGCCGACGGGGCGTGGACGTTGAAGGCCGAATAGCCGGCGCCTCTGCCCGGCGGGTCGGCGCTGACGGCTCGCGCTATACGTCTCCGCTAATGCGCCAGTCTTTCGCTGGCGCATTAGCGGCGAACTGCAGCGCTGGGTAAAAGGCGGGCGCATCAGCAGGATGCTGCAGCATTCGATGCGACCTCTGCTCGATGCGGCGTCCGCGCGATGCGGCATCCGGGCAATACTCGTAGGACACCCACGACGATCCATGGAGAGGACGCAATGGCCGCGTTCACGACCCGCCCCACCCTCGAGGGCACGTTCGGGATGGTCTCATCCACCCACTGGATCGCATCCCAGGTCGCCATGGGAGTGCTCGAGCGGGGCGGCAACGCGTTCGACGCCGCGGTGGCCGCGGGGTTCACGCTCCACGTGTGCGAGCCGCACCTGAACGGGCCGGGCGGCGAGGTGCCGGCGATCATCTGGGCCGCGCGCGATGGCCGACCGCGCGTGCTGGCAGGTCAGGGGCCGGCTCCGCAGAAGGCGACGATCGACCACTACCGGTCGCTGGGGTTCGGGATGATCCCCGGCGCCGGTCTGCTCGCCGCCGCCGTGCCCGGTGCTGTCGATGCGTGGCTGCTGCTCCTACGCGACTACGGCACGTCCACGCTCGAGGATGTGCTGGCACCGGCCATCGCGTATGCGAACACCGGCACGCCGGTGCTGGAGCGTGTCACCACGACAGTGGAGAGTGTGCGGCAGCTTTTCGAGCAGGACTGGCCCACATCCGCGCAGCAGTGGCTGCGGGATGGAACAGCGCCGCAACCCGGAACGCTCATGCGCAACCCCGCATACGCCGACACCCTGCAACGCCTGGTCGACGAGTCGAAAGCGGCGTCCGGGGATCGTGAGGCCAAGATCGACGCGGCCAGGCGTGCGTGGAGCCACGGGTTCGTCGCCGATGCCATCGACGAGTTCGCGCGCCGGGCCCTGCGTGACTCGAGCAGCGAACAGCATCCTGGCGTGATCACCGGTGACGACGTCGCGTCATACCAAGCCACCGGGAAGAGCCGGCGACCATCGACTGGCAGGGGATGACCGTCGCCAAGACCCATGCGTGGGGGCAGGGGCCTGTGCTGCTTCAGACCCTGCGGCTGCTGAACGCACTGGGCGACCCGCACGATCTCGATCTTGATTCAGCCGCGGGGATCCATGTCGCGACCGAGTGCGTGAAGCTCGCCTTCGCAGACCGTGAGGCCTGGTACGGCGATACGGACGACGTGCCGCTCGACACGCTGCTGTCTCCCGCGTATGCGATGACGCGCGCACGACTGATCGGTCAGGATGCCTCATCCCAACTGCGTCCCGGCAGTCCCGAAGGACGCGAGCCGGTGCTGTCGGCCCACGTCATCGCGGAGCTGAAGGCAGGGGCAGCAGCAGCGGGTGCACCGCTGAACCCGTCACTGGGTGAGCCCACGATCGGCGCAGACGGGGTCACGAAGGGCGACACCTGTCACGTCGACGTCGTCGATCGCTGGGGCAACATGATCTCTGCCACGCCGAGCGGCGGGTGGCTGCAGAGTTCGCCCACGATTCCCCGACTGGGGTTCCCGCTCGGCAGCCGACTGCAGATGCTCTGGCTCGAAGAAGGCCTGCCGAGTTCGCTCGTCCCGGGCAGGCGCCCGCGCACGACGCTGAGTCCGACCATGGTGCTGCGCGACGGCGGGCCGATCCTCGCGTGCGGGTCGCCGGGCGGCGACCAGCAGGAGCAATGGCAGCTGATCCTGCTGCTGCGTCACCTCGTGGGCGGGCAGAGTCTGCAAGAAGCCATCGACGGGCCAGCCTGGCACACGGCGAGTCTTCCGGCGTCGTTCTATCCCCGGACGTTCGAGCCGGCATCGTTGATCGTCGAAGACCGCGTCTCGCCACTCGCGCAGACCGACCTGCGGGCACGCGGCCACCGGCTCACCGTGACAGGGCCGTGGACGCTGGGTCGGTTGTGCGCGGTCACCCGCGACCCGCACACCGGCATCATGCGGGCGGGCGCCAATCCGCGCGGCATGCAGGGATACGCGTGCGGGCGGTGAGGCCTTGGGCCCGCCCGCAGGCAAGGCGTACCTGAAGGAGCGCAGGCGCGGCGGCACAGGGCCGACGCCGCTGCCGGACTTCTCCATCGGCGCGCACGCCGCCGTGGGCGGCATGCCGCTGTTGGCATGCGATCGAGCCCGCCCTGCGACGTACTACCCGACGGTCCGCCTGATCACGCCGGACTGATCCAGGCCTGGCCGCGTGCGGTCACGACTGTGAGCACGTGCCCGCAGCGATCCCTCACCGCGCGGCAGGCGGATCGACCTCGACGCGATCGCCACGAGTCGTCGGCGCGCTGATGACCAGAAAGCGGACGTGAGCGTCGCTCTGATTCGTGAAGCGATGCACCGTGCCCGGCATGATCGTCACACCCTCGCCGGCGGCGAGTTCCACGTCTCCGTCGCCCGTGCACATCACGGCGCGGCCCTCGAGAACATAGAAGAACTGGCGCGCGTCACGATGGACATGCCATGTCTCGCCGCCGCCGGCAGGGACCTGCTCTTCGATGACGGACAGGCCGGGTTCGTCGGCGAGCCGCCAGCCCTCACTCACCTCGCCCCAGACATAGTGCTCGGCGCTCGCTCGGCTCGCGGGAAGGATCATCCCGCGATGTTATCCCGCTCATGCGCCCGTGTTTTCGTGGCGCATGAGCCGGACGTGCAGCGCCAGAAAAAAGCCGGGCGCATCGCCAGGAAGCTACAGCTTTCGCGACCCGACCGATCGAGCGGGTCTGTGCAGAGCTACAGCTTTCAGTGGGCGGAGGGGCACACGGCCGCGGGGTCAGGTGATCGGCGGTACGAGGTCGACCGGGTTCCAGCGGCCGGGGTGCGCGAAGGCGCCGTACTCGACCTCGAGGTCGTCGGCGGTGACCGAGGCCACGCACATCAGCAGCGACTGGGTCGGCCAGCCCGCAGGCCGGTTGTCGCGGATGATCGCCCGCTCGTCGGCCGGGTCGAGCTCTGCGCTGCGGGCGAGGATCTCGAGCCACGGACGGGCCCAGGATGCCGCACCCACGCCGCCGATCGTGGGGTGGGCACCGCCTTCCACTGAGACGGCGTCGGCCGAGGCGTCTTCGGCCGAGGCGTCTTCGGTCGAGGCGCCCGCGAACGCATCGTGCCAGGCCACGATCCGGGCCGTGCGCGGATCGTTCAGGTCGTGGTGCGCGATCATGTGCGTGCCCGGCGGCACGAGCAGTTCCTCACGGGAGGTTCCGTCCCAGGTGATCACCCGCACGCCGTCGGGCCGGATGTCGACGAGGTTGAAGCCCGGCATCGCCTGCGTGGGCTGCACGGCGCGGCCGGCCACGGCATCCAGTGCCACACTGCCGCGCGAGACCGGCGTCACCCCCTCAGGCACCTCGGGGCTGTGCCGGTTCAGCAGCACAGCGAGGCGGCGGGCCGAGGCATCCGCCGCCAGCCACGCACCGCCGGCGCGCAGATCGCGCACACCGACGACGCCGGGCTGCGACGGCCACCACTCCCCCAGCGGCTGCCACGGGCGGTCAGGGTCCTCATCGCGCACCGCAAGCATGCGCACCGGGTCGCCGGCGGTCTCCGGCACGCGCAGGATCACGGTGCACACGGGCCCTCCCTCATGCGTCTCGGCGATCGGTGGCAGGATCGGACCATGTTCATCGTCGTGGGCGTCACCGGCGGAATCGCAGCCTACAAGGCCGTCAACATCGTACGGCTGCTCGTGAAGGCAGGCCACGACGTGCACGTGGTCCCCACCGACGATGCGCTGCGCTTCGTCGGGCTTCCCACGTGGGAGGCCACGAGCCGCAACCCGGTCACCACCAGCGTGCACGACGACGTCCCGCGTGTGCGCCACGTCGCGCTCGGGCAGGCGGCCGACCTCGTGCTCATCGCCCCGGCGACGGCGAACACACTCGCGAAGATGGCCGCGGGCCTGGCCGACGACCTGCTGGGCACGACCCTGCTGGCCACCACCGCGCCGGTCGTGGTCGCCCCCGCCATGCACACCGAGATGTGGCGGCATCCGGCGACGCGGCAGAACATCGCGACGCTCGCCGCACGCGGAGTGCACGTGGCAGGTCCCGCCGACGGCGAGTTGACCGGCGGCGATTCGGGACCGGGGCGCATGCTCGAGCCCGACGACATCGTCGCCCGCGCGCTCGCGATCTGCCGCCCGCACGATCTTGCCGGCCTGCACGTGGCGATCTCCACCGGCGGCACCCGTGAGCCGATCGACCCGGTCCGCTTCATCGGCAATCGTTCCAGCGGCCGGCAGGGCGCAGCGCTTGCCCGTGCCGCAGCCGAGCGTGGCGCCGACGTCGTGCTGGTCGCCGCGCACGTCGACGACGGAGTGCTGGCCGAGGCATCTCACCCGCACATCACCGTGGTGCGCGCGAGCACCGCCGCCGAGCTGAAGACGGCGATGACGGATGCCGCAGCCGACGCCGATGCGGTCGTCATGGCCGCCGCGGTCGCCGACTATCGCCCGGCGTCCACCTCGGATGCCAAGCTGACGAAGGAAGCCGCCGAACGACCCGGCCGCACGCTCGATCTCGTCGAGACCGAGGACGTGCTCGCCTCGCTCGTGCGCGGGCGACGGGCCGCCCAGACGATCGTGGGGTTCGCGGCCGAGACGTCGCACGGCGACGAACTGCTCGAACGCGGGCGGCGCAAGCTCGAGCGCAAGGGCTGCGATCTGCTCGTGGTCAACGAGGTCGGCTGGCAGACCGGGTTCGAGGCCGCGACCAACTCCGTCGTCGTGCTGGCCGCCGGCGGAGATGTCGTGGCCGAGGCATCCGGCACCAAACGCGAGGTCGCCGACGCCGTGTGGGACGCGGTGGTCGCCGCGCGCTGATCCCGCGCGCTGATCCCGCCCGGCTGATCCCGCCCGAAGGCCCGGCAGGTATCAGGGATCGCGCCGCGCACCTCTCCTCATCAGGGAGGTCTCCCATGAGCACGCCGTACAGCCCCAAGAACATCGTCGTCTGCCTCGATGGCACGAGCAATGAGCTCGACGAGCATCCGACGAACGCCGCCAAGGTGTTCATGATGCTCGACCTCGACGATCCGACCATGCAGGTCGCGTATTACGACCCCGGCGTGGGAACACTGCCGTCGGCCACCGCGCGCGGCGGAATCGAGCGCGGCCTGTCGCTTCTGGGCGGGCTCGCGTTCGGATTCGGCATGCGGGCGAAGGTCAGCCGCGCGTACGGGTGGCTCGTCGAGCATTACCACCCCGGCGACCGCGTCTTCATCTTCGGTTTCAGCCGCGGTGCCTACACGGCTCGCGCACTGGCCGCGCTGCTGGCCAGGCCCGGCATGCTGCGTGCGGGCTCGGAACACCTCGTCGACTACGCGGTCGCGCAGTACGTCAAGCCCGCGGGCACCCGCAAGGCCGTCGCCCGCCGCGCCCGCGAGGCCAAGGCCTTCGCCGACGCGCTGTGCTGGGGCACCGAAGGCGAGCCGATCTCGGGCGCAACCGCGGGCTTCGCGGCATCCACCCGCGACGACCTGGCTCGCGACGTGCACGCGATCCCCGTCGAGTACCTCGGCATCTGGGACACCGTCGAGGCCTGGTTCGCGGGTCTGGGCAGCCTCGACTGGCCCGACACCTGCTCGCTGTGGAACGTGAACCGGCTGAGGCACGCCGTCTCGATCGACGAGACACGGCGCCCGTTCCGCTATCTGCCGGTCGATCGGCGCGAAGGATTCGAAGAAGCGTGGTTCCCCGGCGTGCACTGCGACGTCGGCGGCACGTTCGAGAACCACGAACTGGCCACGATCGCGTTGAAGTGGGTATTCGACGGCGTGTGCGACCGGCTGCTGCTGCGCGACCGCGAGCCCGAGGCCGTCTACCGCCGCTATTGCGCAGTGGAGCGCCGGTTCGCGACGCAGGGCCCGACGCATGCCAACGCCTGGGCGTGGAACCTGCTCATGCCTCTGCGTCGCCGCATTCCCGACGACGCCGTGCTGCACGAGTCCGTGCGCGAACGCCGCACCGCGAATCCGGCATACCTCCCTGGCCTTGCCCGCGCCGACGCTGCGGACCGCTGGATCGACGCGCAGTGGTGCACACCGCAGATCACGGCACCCGCGCACGACGTCGCGACGCATCTCGCGGCGTGACCGGAGCGGTCCCAGGGCCGCGGCACGCAGGATCGCGCCCGACAGCAGATAACATCGACTCCATCGCGCCGACGGTGACCCGAAAACCGGCCGGTGCATGAGGAGCCATGTCAATGAAGACCTACGCGATCATCGGTGCCGGCCCATCCGGTCTGTCGGCCGCTCGCGCCCTGAGCAAAGCCGGCATCGCCTTCGACGGCTATGAGGCATCCCACGATGTCGGCGGACTGTGGGATATCTCGAACCCGCGCTCGACGATGTACGAATCTGCCCATCTCATCTCGTCGCGCACGACCACCGAATTCGCCGAGTTCCCGATGGACACCACCGTCGACTACCCGGGCCACCGCGTGCTGCACGATTACTTCCGCGCGTTCGCCGAACGCTTCTGTCTGAGCGACCGCTTCCGCTTCGGCGCGCAGGTCACGCAGCTGCAGCGGCATGAGGACGGGCGGTGGATGCTGCGAGCCGACACCGCGGACGGCCCGGTCGAGACGGCCTATGACGGGGTCGTGATCGCCAACGGCACGCTGGCCGAGCCGAACATCCCGCAGTTCGCGGGCGAGTTCTCCGGCGAGATCATGCACACCAGCGCCTACAAGTCGGCCTCGCAGCTGGATGGCAAGCGGGTGCTGCTGATCGGCGCCGGCAACTCCGGCTGCGACATCGCAGTGGATGCCGTGCACCATGCCGCGTCCATCGAGATGAGCGTGCGGCGCGGCTACTACTTCGTGCCCCGCTACATCCTCGGCAAGCCCACCGACACGCTCAATCAGGGCCGCCCGCTGCCGGCGCGCATCAAACAGGCCATCGATTCGCGCCTGCTGCGCGCGTTCACCGGCGACCCGGTGAAGTTCGGGTTCCCCGCACCCGACTACCGCATCTATGAGTCGCACCCGATCGTGAACACGCTGATCTTGAATCACCTGGGGCAGGGTGACCTGCGCATCCGCGCCGACATCGACCGGTTCGACGGCGACACGGTGCACTTCCGCGACGGCTCGACCGGGGAGTACGACCTCGTGCTGCTGGCCACCGGCTACCGGCTGGACTATCCATTCGTCGACCGCACCGACCTCAACTGGCAGGGCTGGTCGCCACGCCTGTACCTGAACGTGTTCCCGCCCTCGCACAACGGCCTGTTCGTGATGGGCATGATCGAGGCCTCGGGCATCGGCTGGCAGGGCCGTTACGAGCAGGCCGAGCTGATCGCCGCTTATCTGACGGCGGATGCCGCGGCCCAGGCATCCTTCCACCGGCGCATGAACGACCAGCCCTGGCCCGACCTAAGCGGCGGGTACCACTATCTGGGCTTGGAGCGCATGTCGTACTACGTGAACAAGGACGCCTACCGGCGGGCCGTGCGCGCCCAGACCCGCGAGCTGACCGCCGGCCGCGCCGCCACGACCACGGCGCCTGCACCGGCGCCGAGCACGACCGCTGCGAAGGAGCATGCGGCATGAACATCGACTCCGCGCACCTGAACTTCAGCCCGGGGATGCTCATCATCCTCGACATCGTCCTGGGTCTGATCATGTTCGGCATCGCGCTGGACACCGCCCCGAGCGACTTCAAGGTCGTGCTGCGCAAGCCCAAGCCGTTGATCATCGCGATCCTCGCGCAGCTGCTGATCTTGCCGGGCGTGACGTTCCTGCTGACGCTCGTGCTGCCGGTGACCGCGTCGATGGCGCTCGGCATGATCCTGGTGGCGTGCTGCCCGCCGGGCAACATCTCGCAGGTGCTCACGCATCGCTCGGGTGGCAACGTCGCCCTGTCGGTGTCGATGACGGCGGTCTCGAACGTCATCTACATCTTCACGATGCCGCTGAGCATCGCCCTGTGGGGAGCGATCCGCCCCGACACCCGCGCACTGCTGGAATCGGTGTCACTGAACGGCTGGGAGATGCTCGTCGAGATTCTGCTGATCATCGGCGTGCCGTTCGCCGTCGGGCTCGCGATCCGGGCGCGGTTCGGCCGGTTCGCCGCCCGGGCGCAGCCGTTCGTGCGGTGGTTCAGCCTGATCGCCCTCGCCGGCTTCATCGTCGGGGCGCTGGCAGGCAACTGGCAGTACTTCGTCGCGTTCATCGGCCTGATCGCGATCGCCGTGGCGATCCACGACGCCGTGGCCCTCGCGATCGGCTGGGGCACCGCGACTGTGGGAGGCCTGGGTACCCGCGAGCGCAAGGCCATGACGTTCGAGGTCGGCATCCGCAATTCGGGACTGGGCCTCGGGCTGATCTTCGCGTTCTTCGGCGGCCTGGGCGGCATGGCGATCGTGGCCGGCTGGTGGGGCGTGTGGGACATCATCGCCGGCCTCGCGCTGGCAAGCCTCTGGGCCGCGCACACCAAGCGGCGCACCGGGTCGCCGAAGGGCGACGCCTCGCGGGCGGCGCTCGCGGCGGCGGCTTCGGGTGCGGCGGGCGCTGCGGGTGGATCGGGCGACCCGGCGGGCGCCGGCGAGACGGAGCGGCGCGCATGACGCGGGTCTTCATCACCGGCGGTGCAGGCTTTCTCGGCTCGCACGTCGCGGCCGCCCTGGCTGCACGCGGCGACGTCGAGCTGGTCGTCGCCGGAGATGTGCGACATCCCCCCGTCCACGTGGACGGGGTCGTGTATGAGCAGTGCGACGTCACACGCGCCGACGGGCTTGCCGCCCTGTTCGAGCGGCACCGGATCGATGTCGTCGTGCACCTCGCCGCGATCGTGAACCCCGGCCGCGACGTCGAGCGGGAGTACCGCGTCGACGTCGAAGGCACCCAGCACGTGCTCGAGGCGTGCGTTGCCGCGGGCGTGCGGCGGATCGTCGTGTCGTCGTCGGGTGCAGCCTACGGCTACCACGCCGACAATCCGGAGTGGATCGACGAGTCGACGCCCGTGCGCGGCAACGACGAGTTCGCCTACTCGAAGCACAAAAGGCTCGTCGAGCAGATGCTCACCGCCTACCGGGCGTCGCACCCCGGACTCGAGCAGGTCATCTTCCGGATCGGGACGATCCTCGGCCCCACCGTCGCCAACCAGATCACGGCGCTGTGGAACGGTCGTCGCATCCTCGCGGTGCGCGGCTCGGACTCACCGTTCGTGTTCGCCTGGGTCGATGACGTCGCCGGAGCGTTCGCCCGTGGCGCCACCGTGGGAACTCCCGGCATCTACAACGTCGCCGGCGACGGTGCGATGAGCGTCGGCGACATCGCACGGCGACTGGGCAAGCCGCTGCTGATCGTGCCGGCGGGTGTACTCGGCCTCGCGCTGCGCGTGGGCAGGATGCTGCGCCTGACCGTGCACGGACCCGAGCGCGTAGGCTTCTTGCGCTACCGCCCGGTGCTGTCGAACACAGCCCTCAAGCGCGACTTCGGTTTCACCCCCGCCCGCACCTCGCGCGAGGCGTTCGACGAGTACCTGCGCACCCATCCGGGCGTCGCCCGCGACATCGCCTAGGGTGGGACGGTGGACGAGTTCGCCGAAGACCCCGACGTGCTGATCGCGCGCGTGCAGGAGCAGGTCGCCCAGGCCCAGGAGCGCGCCCAGGCCGCACAGCAGATGCGCGCCGAGGTCGAAGCCGTGCGCGGCACCGCCACCTCCCCTCGCCGGGAGCTCACCGTCACCGTCGACGCGTCAGGCCGACTCGTGAACGTCGACGTGTCCGACGCCGCACTCGACCTGCGGGCGAAGGATCTCGGACGGCTGATCGTCGAGACCGCCGCTGCCGCCCAGCGCGATGCCGGAGAGCAGGCGATGGCCGTGGCATCCCGCGCCTTCGGTGCGGACTCGCCGGTGGTCAGCCGCCTGCGTGCCGAGCTGGACGCACGCACCGGTACCGACACCGGTGAAGGCCGGGCCGATGGCTGAGCACATCGCGGTCGACCAGGACCTGATCATCGCGCACGCCGCGCGGGTCAGGCAGGTGGCCGCAGATGTCGCCGTGGCACGGGATGCCGCGTCCGCCACGAACATGTCCGGCGGCGCGTTCGGGGTCATGTGCGCGTTCCTGGTCGCGCCCGCGTCGCTGGTCGCCCAGGTGACCGGGGCGACCATCACCGCGGCAGAGCGTCTCGTCGAACGCAGCGCGACCGAGATCCGCGGCGTGGCCGACGACATGGCGGCGTTCGAGCAGGACGTCGTCGACGCACTGCGCGGCCTGGAGGGCCAGGTGGGCCGCTGATGTCAGGCAACCCGCTGGTGGCGACCGCCGTCGACCACACCTCACCCTTCGCCGGCACACTGCTGCTCGAAGACGGGGTGCAGCTGGCCGATGCGCTCAAATCCGGGGACTGGGTATCGGGAGGCATGGCCGCGTTCTCCGGTGCCGTCGACACCGTCGCCGCCGTGTCGGACCCGCTGGGCACACTGATCGCCGCAGGGTTGGGCTGGCTGCTCGACCACGTCGAACCACTCAAAGGCTGGTTCAACGACCTGACCGGCAACGCCGCCGAGGTCGAGGCGTTCGCGCAGACCTGGGCGAACATCCAGACGCAGCTGCAGGGCGCAGGCGACGAGCTGCTGCGTGTGCTCGGCGACGTGGACGAGCTCGCCGGCGAGGCGATGGACGCCTACCGTCGCTTCCAATCCGACACCGCCGCGCATCTGCGCCTGGCCGGGGACTGGGCCGGAGGGTTCGCGACCGGCCTGCATGTGGCATCCGTCATCGTGCAGGCCGTGCACGACATCGTCCGTGACGTGCTCTCGCAGCTGGTGGGGTCGGCGATCTCGTGGGCCGCTGAGGCCGTGTTCACCCTGGGCCTGGCGACGCCGTGGATCATCGAGCAGGTCTCGACCCGGGTCGCGTCGCTGGTCGGCCGGGTCGGCAAATTCGTCACCCGTCTGCTGGAGTCCATCAAGTCGCTGCGCGGCCTGCTGGACCAGCTCAAGCCCCTGCTCGACAAGGCCACCGAGCTGTTCGACACGCTGCTGCACGGGGCGCGCAGCACCGCGCATTCGACCAGGGAGTCGGTCGCCGCGCTGCCGGGCGTGCGCCGACTCGACCCGCGCCGCAACAAGCTCATCGACGACATCGACGGCTGGACCGACCAGGCCGCAATCCCGGGCTACCAGCCATACGGCGACCTCAGCCCTCAAGAGTTCGTCGACACACATCTGAACGGATTCACTGAGACCGGTTACCCGGACTGGCGCTGGCCCGGCGACAACGGATTCGACGGGCCGCCAAGTCCCCACGGGCTCGACGTCGGCGACAAGATAGACCGCATCGCCCCCGGCGGAGGCGACGGGCGCTTCGCGTCGCCGTCGGGAACGCCGTTCCCCGACCGTGCGATTCCGCCCGATCGCCTGAGTCCGGCGTTCTCGACGACCGACTACACGGTGCTCAAACCCTTGCCGTCCGACGTCGTGAAGGGACCCATCGCGCACGCGTTCGAGCAGCCCGGCGGCGGCGTGCAGTACTACTTTCCGAAAGGGATCCAATGGTACATACGCAACGGCTATCTGGGGTGATCTGCGATGACGTATGACGAGCTCCGCGCCCGCCTGCTCGCGCTGCCCGGTGCAACCGAGGAGTGGTTGGCCTACACGCTCTCCTTCGTCGACGGCGGCCGCCCGACCCCGACGTCGTACTGTCTGCTGCGGCGCACCGACACGGACTGGGTCGTCTATCAGGGCGACGAGCGCGGCCAGACGCGACCGGCGACCGCCGAAGACGGCGAGACACCACTCACGTTCGATTCGGAATCCGCCGCATGCGAGTGGATCTGGAACGAGATCATGTGGTGGCGTGAGTTCGAGGCCCGCCGCGCCCACTGACCGGGCACCTCACAGGCGCTCGGGGCGGAATCCGTAGGCGACGATGCGCATGGCCCGGCGACGCACCACGGGCAGCACGAAGCGCAGCCACGCACGCTGACCGCGCGTGGGCGGGTTGTCGATCAGCGTGCCGACCCGATCGCTGCCGATCAGCCGATGCGCGAGGCGCTGGATCCCCTGCATCGCGGCGGTGGGCCACCCGCGCCGCTGCTGCAGCGCTGCGCACGCACGGTCGATCGCCGACTCGTCCGGGCCGGCATTCGGGCCCCGCAGCGTCGGGACCAGCACGCGGGCCGCGGCCACGGCATCCTGGATCGCGTAGTTGATTCCGACGCCGAACACGGGCGACATCGCGTGGGCCGCGTCGCCGATGCACAGCAGTCCGGGCTGCCACCAGCGCGGCAGCCGATCGATGCGCACCGAGAGCAGCTTGACGTCATCGAACGAGGCGACCGCATCCATCACGGGCGACAGCCGCGGCACGACCCGGGCGATCCGGTCATGGAAGGCCGGGATGCCCTCCGCGCGGATGCCCCCGAACGTCCCCTTCGGAATCAGGTGCGCGCACTGCAGGTACTCCGGCCGCGGGATGGTCACGACCAGGCCTCCCGGACCCGCCCAGCCCAGAGTGTCGGGCAGCCGGCGCTCGGGCCGCGGCACGCGGAACCACAGCACGTCGAGGTCCACGTCATACGCGTGCGGCACGAGACCGGCAGCCCGCCGCACGGTCGAGGCGCGCCCGTCGGCGGCCACGACGAGGGATGCCTCGACCTCGAACTCGTCGTCGGAGGTCTTCACGCGAACACCCCGCACGCGCCCGTCCCGCTCGATCACGTCGGTGACGTCGGCGCCCATCTGCAGGTGGAACGCCGGATGCTCGGCTCCCGCCTCGGCGAGCAGGTCGAGCAGGTCCCACTGCGGCATGAGAGTGACGAACCGGTTGGGAGGCGGCAGCGTCGAGAAGTCGATCAGGTGGATCCGGATGCCGTTGACAACGACATCCAGCTGCGGCAACGGGCGGTGCTCGATCGCGTTGAACCGTTCGCGAAGGCCGAGCGCGTCGATGATGTTCAGCGTCGACGGATGCACGGTGTCGCCGCGGAAGTCGCGGAAGAAATCACCGTGCTTCTCGAAGACCGTCACATCGATGCCCTGCCGCGCCAACAGCAGCCCCAGCATCACGCCGGCGGGCCCGCCCCCGGCGATGGCGACATCGGTGTGCAGCGTGGCCATAACGGGCAGGCTACGCGCGTGTCGGCCGGCGCGACAGTGCCCGGCCGGGTGCGGCCGGGTGCGGCCGGTTCGCGCCGGTCGTTCCGGCGCGGGTCCGGCTCAGACGCCGGTGGCGATGAACAGCCGGCCCGCGCCGGTCGCACGCACTTCGGTCGGCTCGTCGATGAAGACGATGTCGCCGCGGGCGGCTGCGGCATCCTGCCCGTCGACCGTCAGAGTGTATGCGCCCTCGACTCCCACCGCGATGGCGGCCGATCCGGTCGTGAACACGGCGTCACCGGTCACCAGCAGCAGCTCGAAGTCGACGCCTTCCCCCGACGGCAGCGACGCCGGACGGTACGAGACGACGTTCGTCGACACGGTGACGGGCGTCAGCCACGACGCCGGTCCGGGCGTGAAGTCGAGCACCTTCTGCAGCTCGTCACGGTCGACGTGCTTGGGGGTGAGCCCCCCGCGCAGCACGTTGTCGCTCGGGCCCATCAACTCGACACCTGTGCCCTGCAGGTAGGCGTGGATGTTGCCGGCCGGCAGCCACAGCGACTCGCCCGCCGCCAGCGTCACGTGATTGAGCATCTGCGCGACCAGCACGCCCGGGTCGCCCGGATACGCGCGCGACAGCCGGTCGAGCAGTCCGAACCGTCTCGGGTGGGACTGCGCGATGCGGGATGCCGCATCCACCGCGCGATCGACGTCGTCGGCATCCGAGAGCAGCCAGGCGAATGCGTCGTGCGTCCCGGCCGTCGTCTGCGCGCGCCAGACCCCGAGAGCGTCGGCGTCGCCTTGGTCGGCCTGCGCGAGCAGCGCATCGATGACGGCGAGGGTCTCACCGGCCGGACGGAATCCGCACAGCGCCTCGAACCCGTCGTCGACGGCGACGATCAGCTCGGGCTTGGCGTTCGGATCCTTGTAGTTGCGCTCGCGCGCGGTCAGCGGGATGCCGTCGCCCTCTTCGCGGGCGAAGCCTTCGGCCGCCTGATCCCGAGTGGGGTGCGCCTGCAGCGAGAGCGGCGACGAGGCGGCGAGCACCTTCAGCAGATAGGGCAGCACGACGCCGGAGCGCTGCTCCCAGTCGGCGAGATCGGCCCAGGGCTGGCCGGCACGGGCAGGGCGGCTCGGCGACAGCGGGTGCGCGCCGAGCCACAGCTCGGCCTCGGGGCCGCCGGTGGCGTCCCAGCCGAGCGCGCCGGCGATGCCGTCGATGGTGCCCCATGCGTAGTCGCGCGGGGTGTTGGTCAGCGGGATGAGGGAGGTCACGGCATCCTTCCGGTCACGAACCCATCCAGCGTACGTGTGTCGCGGCCGCGCGGCTGGTGTGTCACCGTTGCTCGTCTGGTGTGTCGCCGTTGCTCGGCGGGTTGTGCCGCCGTTGACCGGCGGGTTGTGCCGCCGTTGACCGGCGGGTTGTGCCGCCGTTCAGCAGTCACTTGCGACGCATCCCCCGGCCCGGCGATCGTCGAAATTGACTGCTGAGAACGGGCGCCCCCATCCAGCAGTCAAGAATGACGCGTCCGCCGGCCCGGCGATCGTCGAAAGTGACTGCTGAAAACGGGCGCCGGCGGGATGCCGCGGCCCGACCGGATGCGCGAGACGGAAAGCGGAGCCGGACCGGCGGGGCTACGACGCGGCGATCTCGACCAGGAGCCGGGCGGCGCCGCGCAGGTCGCCGGAGCCTCCGCGCCACACGGCGGTCAGCGGTCGGGTCACGGCGGCGCCCTCGATCGCCACCTGGCGCACCCGTCCGAGCTCGACGTCGTCGGCGATCGCGAGCTCGCTGAGCACAGCGGGTGCGACCCCGCCGGCGACAGCCGACAGGACCGCGACGGCTGTGGCCAGTTCGAGCGCGGGTTCTGCGGGCTCCGTGCCGAGACGCTCTCTCACGGCGAGCTCGTACGCCGACCGAGTGCCGCTCCCCCGCTCGCGCACGACCAGTGGCGTCGCGGCCAGCGTCGCAAGGGGCACTGCACCCGATACCACGCCCGACCCCGCACCCGCACCCGGCACCGCATCCAACCGTGCACCCGCACCCGACCCCGCATCCAACCCCGCACCCGCACCCGACCCCGGACCCGGGCCGTCACCCGTCGCCCACAGGTGTCCCGGAGGCACGGCCACCACGAGCCGATCGCGCGCCACGGTGGTCGAACCGAGATCGGCCGGTACGGTCGGGCTCTCGATGAACCCGAGGTCCAGGCCGCCCGAGCGCACCAGGCGCCCGATCTCGGCGCTGTTGCCGGTGCGCAGGCGCACGGTCGTGGCATCCTGCCCTGCTGCCAGCTGCCGCTCGCGCAGCTGCAGCATCCATCCCGGCAGCAGGTGCGCGGCGATGGTCTGGCTGCCGCCGACCGTCAGCGTGCGCGTCGCCGAACCACGCAGCAGGTCGAGCGCGGCACCCATCCGGCCGGCGGCGGCAAGCACGTCACGGGCCCACGCGATGACCGATTCCCCGTCGGCGGTGAGCCGGGCGCCCTGCGGCGAGCGCACGAACAGTTCGACCCCCATCAGGCGCTCCGCCGAGCGAATCCGGTTCGACACTGCCTGCTGGGTGACGTGCAGCTCGTGCGCCGCCGCGGTCATGCTGCCCGTGCGGGCCACGGCATCCATCAATTCCAGCGCGGCAAGATCCGGCACATGCCTGTGCATCGCGACCTCCTCCGCTCCCCTGGCCTCGCCCGCCCCCGACCACAAGCCCAGCTTGTGTCACTACAAGTTACCGCCGGGTTCCGACACCGAGGCCGGCTGCGCCAACATGGAACCCGTGCAGTTGACTCCCGTGCCCACGCTCCCCCACCGCCTCGGCCGGCGAGCGCTCGAGGTCTGGCCGGGCGTCGCCGCGTGCGTGCTCATCGCCGTGGCAGCGACCTTCATCGGCCGCATCGTGCCGATCCTGGGCGCGGCAGTGCCGGCCATCGTCATCGGGGTCGCGATCGCACTGGTGCGCCGGCCGCACGAGCGGCTGCGGGCCGGCATCGCCTACAGCTCGAAATTCCTGCTGCAGTGCGCGGTCGTGCTGCTGGGCGCACAGCTCTCGCTCGTGAGCATCTTCCAGGTCGGGCTCGAGTCGCTGCCGGTCATGCTGTCTTCGCTCGCGGTGTGCTTGTTCGGTGCGTGGGCCATCGGCCGCGCCATGGGCATCGAGCCCCGCCTGCGCACCCTCATCGGCGTCGGAACGGGAATCTGCGGCGCCTCGGCGATCGCGGCCGTCGCGCCGGTCATCGGGGCTGCCAGCGCCGAGGTCGCCTACGCCATCTCGACGATCTTCCTGTTCAACATCCTCGCCGTCGTGATCTTCCCCGCGATCGGCCACCTGCTGAACATGGACCCGCACACCTTCGGTCTGTTCGCCGGAACCGCGGTCAATGACACCAGCTCGGTCGTGGCGACCGCGAGCGTGTTCAGCGCACTGGCCCTCGGCTACGCCGTCGTGGTCAAGCTCGTGCGCACCCTCATGATCATTCCGATCACGGTCACCCTCGCCGTCGTCGAAGCGCGCCGCGATGCGGGATCGGGCATGTCGGCACGCCAGATCGGCAAGCTCGTGCCGTGGTTCCTGATCGGCTTTCTCGTGGTCGCGGTGATCCATTCGCTCGGGGTCATCACGCCCGGACTGCAGTCCTTTCTGGTCGCCGCAAGCATCTTCTTGATCGCGGTGGCACTGGCAGCCATAGGTCTGTCGACGGATGCCGCGGCCCTCCGCCGCGCAGGCCTGCGGCCTTTGCTGCTGGGCGCGGTGCTGTGGGTGCTGGTCGCCGCGACGTCGCTGAGCGTGATCTGGCTGACCGGCGGCTTCCACTGACGACGGCGCGGGTACGGCATCCTGCCCCGATGCCTGCCCCGGTGCCGTTGTCACAGATCGCCCGCCCACCCGGTCATCCCTGAGGGGTGCCGCGACCGCGGCACGAGCGACAGGGAAGGTGACGACATGCGAGTCGCAGTGGTGGGCGGTACCGGACTGATCGGCGCACGCGTGGTGCGCAGACTGCAGGATGACGGACACGACGTGGTCGCGGCATCCCGCGCCACCGGCGTCAATTCCTTCACCGGCGAGGGACTGGCCGCGGCGCTCGAGGGCGCCCACGCCCTCATCGACGTCTCGAACTCGTCGTACACCGACGAGCGCGGCGCCCAGGAGTTCTTCTACGGCTCGACCCTGAACCTGCTGACCTACGGCGCGGCGGCAGGCGTCGCACACCACATCGCCCTGTCGGTCGTCGGCACCGACCGCCTCGCGGCCAGTCAGGGCGGATATTTCATCGCGAAGGCGCAGCAGGAGCGGCTCATCCGCGAATCGGGGCGTCCCTACACGATCGTGCACGGTACGCAGTTCTTCGAGTTCCTGCGTACGATCGCCGACGATGCCACCCACAGCGGGGTCGCCCACGTGGCCGATGTGCTCATCCAGCCGATGGCCGCCGACGATGTGGCCGCCGCGGTCGCGACGTCGCTGACCGAAGCGCCGGCGGGCGACATCGTCGAGCACGCCGGACCCGACGTGTTCGAGCTGGGTGACCTGCTGCGGCGCGAGATGACGTTCCTGGGCGATGCCCGGCAGGTGGTGCCCGACCCGCTCGGCAGGTACTTCGGCGCCGAGGTCGGACGCCGCGACCTGCTGCCCGCACCGAGTGCCAGACTGGCCCCGACACATTTCGCCGACTGGCAGGGAACCGCGCGATGACGAGCGGCCTCGATCTCGCCGCAGAGCGGTTCACCGAGCAGCGGCGTCGGCTGTTCGGCATCGCCTACCGGATGCTCGGCACCGTCGCCGACGCCGAAGATGTGCTGCAGGACGCGTGGATCCGGTGGCAGACCGCAGACCGGTCCCAGATCCGCGAGCCTGCGGCGTTTCTCACCACGATCACGACGCGCCTGTCGATCAATGCGCTGCAGTCGGCGCGCGTGCGTCGCGAGACCTATATCGGCCCGTGGCTGCCCGAACCCGTCAACATCGAAGACGACCCGGGTCTGGGCGCGGAGCGCGCCGAGTCGATCGAGTATGCGGTGCTGATCCTGCTCGAGAAGCTCACCCCCACCGAACGAGCGGCGTACGTGCTGCGCGAGGCGCTCGACTATCCCTACGAACGGATCGCCGAGATCGTGCAGACCACGCCCGTCGCCGCGCGGCAGCTCGTCAGCCGCGCCCGAAAGCATCTCGGTTCGTCGCGGCATGCGACGACGGATGCCGCGACCCACCGCCGTCTGCTCGAGGCGTTCCTGGCCGCCGCACAGCGCGGCGAGACGGAACAGCTGGAGGCGCTGTTCACCGACGACGTGATCAGCTATACGGACGGCAACGGCGTGAAGCTCGCCGCGCGCATCCCGGTGCCCGGACGCACGCGGGTCGCGAATTTCGTCGCGGCGTTCTCGAGTCACTTCTGGCGGGGCAAGGCGATCGAATGGGTGACGGTGAACGGCCTGCCCGCCGTCGCCCTCGTCGAGCGCGGTGTCGTCACCACGGTGCTCACCGCCGTCGTCGACGCCGACGGGATCCGCCGCCTGCTGTGGATCATGAGCCCCGACAAGCTGCACCACGTGGTGCCGGCAGGAGCGTGATGACGGGCCGGCGCCCCGACGCCGGCCGACCGGGCGGGCAGGATGCGGCACGCCACCTGATCGACGCGTGGCGGGCGCAGGATGCCGCCGTCCTGACCCGTGTGCTGCACCGCCGGGTCGTGCTCACCACGGACGGGCTGGGTTCGACCGCGGACCATCCCGTGCGCGGGGCGCCGGGTGTAGCCGCCGCGCTGCTGAGGATGACCCCGCCCGAGGTACGGCACGAATGGGAACTGTCCGAGGCCACCGGAATGCCCGGGATCGTACTGCGGCGCGACGGTCGGGTGCACGGCGTCATCGTGGTCGAGACGCGCCGCGGCCGCATCACGCGGCTGTGGGGCGTGTTCAACCCGCTCAAGCTCACGACGTGGGCATGACGTCGCGGCGGCCTGTGCGTGACGTCATGCCGGCGTGTCACACCGGAGCGCGGCATCCGGTCATCTCTTGCAGAGCGCGCATCAGCACGCCGAACGAGAGGAACTGACATGGCACGTATCGTCGTGATCGGCGGCACCGGACTGATCGGATCGAAGGTCGTCGAAAAGCTCATCGCCCACGGGCACGATGCGGTCCCGGCCGCACCCAGCACCGGGGTGAACACCATCACCGGCGAGGGACTGTCGGGCGCGCTCGCGGGCGCCGATGTGGTGGTGGATGTCTCGAACTCGCCGTCGTTCGAACAGCAAGCCGTGCTCGACTTCTTTACCACCTCGACGACGAACTTGCTGACCGCAGAGAAGGCGGCGGGTGTCACGCACCATGTCGCCCTCACCATCGTCGGCACCAACCGGCCGCAGCAGATCTCGTACTTCGCCGCCAAGGTCGCGCAGGAGCTGCTGATCCGTGAATCGGGCGTGCCGTACTCGCTGGTGCACGCGACGCAGTTCTTCGAGTTCATCGGGTCGATCGCCGACATCTCGACGGTGAACGGCATGGTGCGCCTGCCGGGCGCGCTGATCCAGCCGATGGCAGCGGAGGATGTCGCGACAGCGGTCGCCCGGGTCGCGGCGGGCGCACCGCTGAACACCGACATCGAGGTCGCCGGCCCCGAGCAGTTCGGACTGGACGAGTTCATCCGACGCGGGCTGACGTTCCGCGGCGACGCTCGCGAGGTCGTGCGTGACGACGAAGCGCCCTACTACGGGGCCCTCATCGAGGAGCGCACGCTCATCCCCGTCGACGGCGCCGAGATCTTCTCGACGACGCTCGCCGAGTGGCTTCCGGCCAACCCCCCACGCCGGTAGTCGCACCACAAGGGGCGCCGCGCACGAGGTGCGCGGCGCCCCTCTTCTCGTGTCAGGCCGAGGCGGGCGCGGCGAGCGGGGCCACGTACGCCCTTCCCGCTTCGCCGATCGTGGCTGCGACCGCATCCGGTTGCGACACCGAGATCGCGTGCGACGCGCCGGCGATCTCGGTCACACCGCGGGCGCCGGCCCGCTGTGCGCCCGCTCGGTGGACCGCCACCGGGATGTTCAGGTCGGCGTCGCCGAATACGTGCCATGACGGTATGGACGCCCACGCCGGGTGAGCGGTGGGCAGCCCCTCCGACAGCGCAGCCTCGGTGACGGGGCGCTGCGTGGCGGCCATCAGAGTGGCCTCTTCGTGTGAGACGTCGGCGGCGAACTGGCGATGGAACACGTCCTGACGGATCGCGAACTCGTTGCCGCCGCTCGCGACCGGGTACGCGGTGAGGGCGTCGCCGAGCGAGCTGCCCGGGGCGCTCGTGGACAGCTCGAACGCGCTCTGGCCGGTGCCCGGCACGAACGCCGCGACGTATACGAGCCCGACGACCGCGTCGTTGTCTGCGGCGGCCTCGGTGATCACCATGCCGCCGTATGAGTGTCCGACGAGGATGACCGGGCCGCTGACCGAGGCGATGACGTCGCGCACGTACGCGGCATCCCCCGACAGCGAGCGCAGCGGGTTCGCTGCGGCGATGGCCACGACGCCGTGCTCGTGCAGCCGCGCGATGACGCCGTTCCATGACGCCGATTCAGCGAACGCGCCGTGGACGAGGACGACGGTGGGTTTCTGATCTGACATTTCCTTCTTCTTTCTGTGTGATCGTGCGGATGGGTTATCGGGATGCCACGAGCGGGCGTGACGAAAGCGCCGTGCGCAGCTCGTCCACCGCCTGCGCGACCGCAGCGCCGGTTGCAGCCGACGGACGCAGGGGGTTCAGCATCATGAAGTCATGGATCGTGCCGTCGTAGCGCACGAGAGTCGTGCGCACACCGGCCTGGATGAGGTGCCGCGCGTATTCCTCGCCCTCGTCGCGCAGCACGTCGTTCTCGTCGACGATCACGAAGGCCTCCGGCAGCCCGATCAGATCGTCGACGGGTACGCGCAGTGGCGAGGCGGTGACGGCTTTGCGGGCCTCGACGTCGGGCAGGTAGCAGTCCCAGAACCACGCCATCGCCGCGGCCGTGAGGTGGTACCCCTCGGCGAACTCGCGATAACTCGCGGTGTCCATCGCCGCGTCGGTCACCGGGTAGTACAGCGACTGGTGCACGAACACGACGTCGCCGCGGCTCTTGGCCAGCAGGGCCACCACCGCGGCCATGTTGCCGCCCACCGAGTCGCCGGCGATCGCCATGCACGCGGCATCCAGTCCGTTCTCGCTGCCGGAGTCGGTGATCCACTGCGCCACGGCGTAGGCCTGCTCGATGGCGACCGGATGCCTCGCCTCGGGCGACCGGTCGTATTCGACGAACACGACGGCGGCGTCGACGCCCGTGGCGAGCTCACGGACGAGCCGGTCGTGGGTGCCGGCGTTGCCGAGCACCCAGCCGCCGCCGTGAATGTACAGCACGACCGGCAGTAGCCCGGTCGCGCCGACCGGCCGGACGATCCGCACGCGAACATCGCCGACGCTCGCGGGCACCGTGATCCACTCGTCGGAGACCGCGGGCAGATCGATGGGAGCCGCCTGCACGGTGTCGAGCAGTTCGCGAGCCCCGTCCACGCCGCGGTCGGCGAGCGCCGGGGGTGCGGCTGCGGCGTCGGCGAACGCACGGGCCTCTGGTTGAAGGATGTGATCGAGCATGACTGTTCCTCTCGTCGAGATCGGTTACCAGAACAGACCCGACAGCCCGCGTCGACGTGACAGTGTGGGCTATTTTCCTGTGTACGATTTCCAGGCTTCCTATTTGCTTGTACACGATGTACCTTGGGGAAATGCAGAGCGTCGACGCCGACCTCAGCCGCTCCCGCGACTTCCGCCGGCGTCTCATCCGAGAGACGGGAGTGAATCATGGGCAGGGGCACACAGGCATCGCCCAAGCGGGACGACGAGGGATTGGAGGACTTCGCCGCCGCACGCAGGACCGCATTCGGGATCGCGTACCGGATACTGCGCAACGCGGCAGATGCCGAGGACGTGGTGCAGGAGACCTGGCTGCGCTGGCAGCGGTGCGACCGCTCGAGCGTGCATGATCCCTCGGCGTTCCTCAGCCGCACGGCCCGCAACCTCGCGCTCAACGAACTGGCGTGCGCGCGCGCACGACATGAAGTGCTGACAGCGCACCAGCCGATGGCACCGACGGCCGAGAACGACCCGGCGGCTCTATTCGAGCGCGACGCAGCGCTCGAACAGGCGGCGATTCTGCTCACGCAGCGACTGGCCCCGACAGCGCGTGCGGCATTCGTGCTGCGCGTCGGCTTCGACTATCCGTACGAGCGGATCGCCCGACTCGTCGACACGTCCGCTGTCGGCGCGCGCCAGCTGGTCAGCCGCGCCCGCCACGAACTTCTGCGGCCGCCCGCACCCGACCCGCATACGCACGCGACGCCGGATGCCGCGCAGCGGCACCTCGTGCGCGAACTGGTCTACGCCGCCCGCAGCGGCGATCTGCGCCGTCTCGAGATCCTGCTGCGCCGCGAGATCGGCCTGGCTGTTCACATCGCACGTCGAGCGGGCCGGCGGCCGGCCGCGGGATGAGGCGATCGCGATAATTCGCTCGTTCGCTATGCACTCGTACACGATGGAGCGTGTTATCGTGCATGTGTGACGCAATCGCCCGCCCAGCCGCCGGCCGTCGCACTCGACGACATGGTCTGCTTCAATCTGCACGCTGCCTACCGGGCCGTGACGGCCGTCTACCGGCCGCTTCTCGAGCCGCTGGGGCTGTCATATCCGCAATACCTGGTGCTGGCCGTCCTCTGGGACCAAGGAGCGGTCCCCGTGCGCGACCTGGTCGTGCGCCTCCAGTCCGACTACGGAACGATCACGCCCCTGCTCAAGCGGATGCAGTCCCAGGGACTGGTCACCCGCACCCGCAACCCACAGGACGAGCGATCGGTCGTGGTGACCGCGACCGCCGCCGGTGCCGCCCTCAGCGCACACGCGCCGCGCATCTACCAGGCGATCGCCGACACGTTCGGCCTCACCGCCGAACGCGCCGACACCGCACTGGACGTGCTGCGCTCGATCTCGGCGCACGCTCAGAAATCGGCCTGACCCGTCACACACCGGCGGCGCATCCGGTCATCTTGATGAGCAGACCGAAACGCGGTCTGACCCAGCAGGAGGCAACGTCATGCGCATCGTGGTCTTGGGCGGCACCGGACACATCGGCCGATTGGTGGTCGAACGACTCGAGAACTCCGCACAGGCGGTGGTCGTGGCATCCCGACGCACCGGCGTCGACGCCGTCAGCGGCGCGGGCCTGGCATCCGCCCTCGACTCCGCCGACGCGGTGATCGACGTCACGAACGCGCCGCATCCCGAGGGCGAGGGCGTGCTCGACTTCTTCACGGCGATGACCTCGCGCGTGATCGAAGCCGAGCTGGCGGCGGGCGTGCGCCACCATGTCATGCTCTCGATCGTGGGGGCAGAACGTGGCGTGCCCGACGGCTACTTCGCGGCCAAGGCCGCACAGGAGCGCATCGTGGCCGACAGCCGCATGCCGCACACGATCCTGCGCTCGACGCAGTTCTTCGAATTCGCCCGTTCGATCGCCGAGTGGAACACGACCCGCGACACGATCCACCTGCCGTCGACGCACGTGCAACCGGTCGCCGCCGCCGATGTGGCCGACGCGCTCGTGGACACCGCCGGAGGCGCGGCGACCGACCGAGCGATCGACATCGCGGGGCCTGAGCGGATGCCGCTGCCCGCGTTCGTGCGCCGCGTCTTGCTGGCCGACCGCGACGAGCGGTTCGTCGTGTCGGACGAAAACGTGCAGACGCGCGGATTCAACATCGCGTCAGCCGACCTTCTGCCGGCCGACGGCGCGATGCTCGCCCGCACGACGCTCGACGATTGGATTCGCCAGCCCGTCGACGCGCGCACCGGGCGCTGATCCCCGCCTGAAGCGAGGATCGGCGCCCAGCGTTCAATCGCGCCGATGGGGTCCAGACCTGAGCACGGGATCAGGGATTCCCAGCCCGTACATGTGTGAACGGTGCAAGAATGCCGATATGGCGACCACTACACCGGTCGGCCTGACTGACCCGAAGACGATTCCTGTCCCGCCTCGCCAGGCCGCACTGCTGAACCCTCGCATCCGAGTCGAGCAGAAGGGCAATATTCTGGTCCGCTGGATCACATCCACGGACCATAAGACGATCGGGTATCTCTACCTGATCACGTCTGTCATGTTCTTCATGCTCGGCGGTGTGATGGCCCTGATCATCCGCGCCGAGCTGTTCGAGCCCGGCATGCAGATCATGCCCACCACCGAGCAGTTCAACCAGCTGTTCACGATGCACGGCACGATCATGCTGCTGATGTTCGCGACGCCGCTGTTCGCCGGGTTCACCAACGCGATCCTGCCTCTGCAGATCGGTGCGCCGGATGTCGCCTTCCCGCGCCTGAACGCCTTCGCCTACTGGCTGTATCTGTTCGGGTCGCTCATCGCCACCGCCGGGTTCCTCACCCCGCAAGGCGCGGGCGCATTCGGATGGTTCGCCTACCAGCCGCTGGCCAATGCGACCTTCTCTCCCGGCGCCGGCGGCAACCTCTGGTTCCTGGGCCTCGCGATGAGCGGGTTCGGCACGATCCTGGGCGCCGTGAACTTCATCTCGACCGTCATCACGATGCGCGCGCCGGGCATGACGATGTGGCGCATGCCCATCTTCACGTGGAACGCGATGATCACCAGCATCCTGGTCATCATGGTCTTCCCCGTGCTCGCCGCCGCCCTTCTCGCGGTGGCCGCCGACCGCATCCTGGGTGCGCACCTGTTCGACGCCGCCAACGGCGGAGTGCTGCTGTGGCAGCACCTGTTCTGGTTCTTCGGCCATCCGGAGGTCTACATCATCGCGCTGCCGTTCTTCGGCATCGTGACCGAGATCTTCCCGGTGTTCAGCCGCAAACCTGTTTTCGGCTACAAGACCCTGATCTTCGCGACGATCGCCATCGGCGCCCTGTCGGTGTCGGTGTGGGCGCACCACATGTACGCGACCGGCGCGGTGCTGCTGCCCTTCTTCTCGCTCATGTCGATGCTGATCGCGGTGCCGACCGGCGTGAAGATCTTCAACTGGATCGGCACGATGTGGCGCGGATCGGTGACGTTCGAGACGCCGATCGTGTTCGCGATCGGGTTCTTGACCTCGTTCGTGTTCGGTGGTCTGACCGGCGTGATCCTGGCCTCGCCGCCGCTGGACTTCCATGTCACCGACTCGTACTTCGTGGTCGCGCACTTCCACTACGTGGTCTTCGGCACGGTGGTGTTCGCGATGTTCGCCGGCTTCTACTTCTGGTGGCCGAAGTGGACCGGCAAGATGCTCAATGAGCGCCTCGGCATGGTGCACTTCTGGATGCTGTTCATCGGGTTCCACATGACGTTCCTCGTGCAGCACTGGCTGGGCGTGGACGGCATGCCGCGCCGCTACGCGGACTACGCCCCGTCGGACGGGTTCACCTGGATGAACCAGGTCTCGACCATAGGCGCGATGCTGCTGGGTTCGTCGATGATCCCGTTCCTGCTGAACGTGTGGATCACCGCACGCAACGCGCCGAAGGTGACCGTGAACGACCCGTGGGGCTACGGCGGTTCGCTGGAGTGGGCCACGAGCTGCCCGCCGCCGCGGCACAACTTCACCTCGATCCCGCGCATCCGCAGCGAGCGCCCGGCGTTCGACCTGAATCATCCCGAGGCCGTCGACGACGGCAGCGCGGTCCCGGTGCACTGACCCCGGCCCGCCACCCGACCGGCGCGCCTTCTGGGCGGCGATCTGCTCGGTCGTGCCGTGCGGCCGACACGCGCACCGAGAATGTTTCGCACCGTGTCGCGGCGTTTCGCCGGTGCGCGGCATCCCCGTACTGTCGAACCATCCCGACCAGAGGAGACTCCCGTGAACACGCCGCTGACCCGCACAACGCCCCTCGAGGTGCGTGAGCGTGCTGCGTGCATGTGCCGGCACGGTGATGTCTGCTCGTCGTTCGCCGCCGGGCACGCCCTGCACCTGATCCAGGCGCGCCTTGCCTCGGCGACGCCCGCCGAGTGGTCCGACGCCCTCGTGACGACAGTGGATGCCGCGGCCGGCCGCATCACGGTTCACACGATCGACGGCGCTGCGCACAGCCTGTGGAACGCCGGGGGCGCGGCGCTCGAGGTCGTGCCGGGTACGCCCGTCGCGCTGCACGCCCGCTATGGCGTGCTGGCGATCGGACGCACCCAGTACAACGTCGCGGCGCTCGCGGACTGACCGTCTAGTTCAGCGCCGTGAGGATGGCGTCGGCGTAGGCCTCATATCCGGCGGCGGTCGGGTGCATGAACGTGGACGGATCGGACAAGTCGCCGTTCAGCCACGAATCGGCGTCACCGATCTGGTGACCGCTGAAGCTGACCGACGCGTAGGCCACTGGCATGCCCGCCAACGCCTGCGCGGCGACAGCGACCGCGATCTGCTGGTCGAGCAGCCCCACACCGTAGTTCACGGCGGCGGCGAGGCTCGTATCGGGATAGTCGGAGGAGAACGGCAGTACGTAGCCGGTGACGACGATGGTCGCCCGCGGTGCGCGTTGATGCACATCGGCGATCAGCGTCCCCACAGACGAACCGACCTGCGGCAGCGCCGCCAGTGCGTTCTGAATCGCCCCCTGGCAGGTCGGCGTGAGTCCGCCCGCGCAGGCGGCCAGCAGCGCAGCCAAGCCCACGTCGTTGGCGCCGGCGGTGATGGTCACCAGCGTCGTGCCCTTGTTCAGGCTCGACAGCTGATTCGCGATGACATCACCCGTCGTCGCGCCCGAACAGGACGGGTCGCGCAGGAGACTGATCTTCGTGCTGGTCACGGCATCCAGGACTGCGGGATAGCCGTTCGAGCTGACCAGACAGTCGTTGAGGTACCCGCCGGCTCCTTGGCCGGCAGCATAGGAGTCGCCCAGAGCGACGTACTTGGCCACGGGCGAATCTTGCCAATCCGCGTGGGCCGCGACGGTTCCGAAGGGAACCAAGAGACAGGCAACGGCGACCGCTATCACTGACACCCAGCGGCCCCGGAGGGGTCGGACAGTACTCATATTCCGGAGCGTAGCGTGGTCGCCGTCCGCGCGACAGGGGCAGGCTGACACAACGGACGAACATTTCTGGTGGACAACGGCCCCGAACAGGTCGATCATGTGTTCAGTCAGCAATTCTGGGGTACGCCGAGCCAGGTCTGGGGAGGCCTTCGGATGAGTGAAACCGTTGATGCCCGACGAGGTCTGGCGCTGTTCCAAGAGAACGTCGCCACCGTGTGGACGAGCCGCAATGTGCGACGCATTCAGTTGGCGTACCTCGGGTCGGCATTGTGCCAGTGGGCGTATGCGATGGCGATCATGGTGTGGGCCTACCACGAAGGCGGCGCCGCGCTGGTCGGGGCCTGGGCAGGCGTGCGGTTCCTGCTGACCGCGCTGCTCCAGCCGATCGGCGGCACCATCGCCGACAGGATGTCGCGCCGCGACTACATGCTGGCGGTTAACGCTCTGTGCGTCGTGTTCGTCGGGCTCGCGGCAGGTGCGATCTTCTTCGACCTGAACCTGTGGGCGGTACTCGTGCCTGCGACGCTCGCATCGATCGTCGGAGCGACCTTCCGGCCCGCACAGGCAGGCCTGCTGCCGCAGCTCGTGGAGTCTCCGAAACAGTTGACGAGCGCGAATGCCACCGCCGAGATCATCGAGAGCACCGCGCAGTTCGTCGGCCCTGCGATCGCGGGGCTGCTGCTGGGTGTGGTCGGGGTCGTGCCTGTCGCGCTGCTGAACGTCTTGGGCCTGGTCTGGTCGCTGGTGCTGGTGGCCGGCGTCGCGCGCGATCGGCCCGGAGAGCGCGCCGACGCGGAGGGCGGCGAACAGGCGAGCCCGGATGCCGACAACGCCGGCGAACAGCCGGGCAGAGAGCTTGGCGAGGGCGAACCGGCCGAGAAGACCTCGTTCCTCGCAGAGGCCGCCGGCGGGTTCGTCGCCATTGCCAAGGACCGCGATCTGCTGGCCTTGACCGGACTGATCGCGGTCAACGGCATCCTCGCGGGAGTCGTGAACGTGCTCATCGTCGTGGTCGCCGCGCACATGCTGGGCGATGCGAACCAGGTGGGGCTTCTCAATGCCGTGCTGGGCGCGGCGACGTTCATCGGCGGCTTCCTCATCCTGGGCGTCGCCGGCCGCGTGCGTCTGGGCCGGCTCATGGTCATCGGCGTGCTCGGCTGGTGCGTTCCACTGCTCGTGCTCGGAGTCGCCCCCGAAGCGGCCGTGGTGTTCGTCGCGTTCGTCGTGATCGGCGTGTGCGACCCGATGATCAACGTCGGGTTCGGAACGATCCCACCGAGGCTCGTGCCCAACCGCGTGCTCTCGCGCGTCTTCGCGGCCCTCGAGTCGATGCTGATCGGTGCGGCGGCACTGGGGGCATTCCTCACGCCGATCCTGATCGGATGGCTCGGCCTCGGGGCGGCGCTGATCGCGATGGGCACCGTGGGCACCGTGTTCGCGATCCTGTGCGCGATCCGCATACCGCACCTCGATGCCCGTCTGGCGCCACCGCGCGGTCTGTCGCTGCTCGAGAAGGTGGACCTGTTCCGCCCGCTCGCCCCGGCGACGCTCGACCGGATCGCGCACAAGCTGGAGCCGGTGTCGGTGCCCGCCGACTACGTCGTCATCGCCGAAGGCGGCGTATCCGACCGCTTCTACCTCGTCGAGTCAGGCACGGTCGAGGTCACCAAGGAAGGCCGCCCCCTGCGCACCGAGGGCGTCGGAGACGTCTTCGGCGAGATCGGCCTGCTGCGCGACGTGCCGCGGACGGCGACCGTGCGCGCGACGACCCCGACGGTGCTCCTGACGCTGGGCCGCGACGACTTCCTCGACCTGGTCTCCAGTGACGTGGGAGTGCTCGGCAACGTGCAGGACCTCGCCACCCGGCGGCTCGTGGGCTGACCCGCTCAGGCCATCGCGCTCATCGCGTCGCGCATCTTGCTGCAGGCGTCCATGCACGCCTGGCACGACTGGGCGCACATCTTGCAGACCTCGCTGTGGTCGGCGTGCTGCATGCACTCGTCCATGCAGGTCTGGCACATCGCGATGCACGCGTCGAGCATCGACATCATCGAGGCGGGAGTCATGCCCTGCATGCGCATCATGGCGCGCATCATCGTGTTGCACATGTCTGCGCAGTTCATGCAGGCCGGTGCGCAGTCCATCAGCTGCATGGAGCAGATCGTGCAGGCCTGCTCGCACGCCGAACACGCATCCATGCACTCCTGCATCATGGCCATGTCCATCTCGGCCATGCCGGGCATGGACATCATGCTCTTGTCCATGGCGCCCATCATCATCGCGTCCATCATCGACCCACCCTCCGGTTCACGGCGGGGCAGGAAGGCCCGCCTGAGGCCAGGGTAGCTCTGCCGCTTCTCCCCGTCGATGGCCGATTCGCGCGGCGTCTGCCGGTGAGAGAATGGGGGCGATGCAAGTCACCGTCATCGGCGCCGGTCGCGTGGGACCGGTCTTCGCACGCGCACTGCGCATGGCCGGCGTGACCACGCATGGGCCGTTGCGCCGCGGCGAGCACATCCCGCTCGCCGACGTCGCGCTGCTGTGCGTTCCCGACCGCGAGATCCGGGATGCCGCAGCCGCCGCGACGGGTCGTGCCCACTACCTCGGCCACACGTCGGGCGCGACGCCGCTGCACGATGTCGATCTGGGGGTCCATCCACTGCAGACCTTCACCGGCGAAGAGGATGAGACGGCTCTGCGCGGCATCGGCGCCGCCATCGCGGGGCGCACCACCGACGCCGAAGATGTCGCGCGCCGCCTCGCCGAGACGCTCGGGATGAGACCGTTCGTGCTGGCCGACGCCGACAGGGCCGCGTACCACGCGGCCGCATCGGTCGCATCGAACTTCCTGCTCACACTCGAGGCCGCCGCCGAACGGCTCGCTTCCGCGGCGATGCCCGCGGAGCAGGCGCGTGAGCTGCTCGTGCCGCTGGTGCGCACCACGGTGGAGAACTGGGCGACACTGGGTGCGGCATCCGCCCTCACGGGCCCGATCGCCCGCGGCGACGAGGCGACCGTCGCACGCCAGCGCGATGCCGTCGCCGAGGCCGCCCCCGACCTGCTCGACCTGTTCGATACGCTCGTCGCACACACCCGAACGCTCGCCGCCGATCGAGAGGACCAGGCGTGAGGATCGTCCGCACCGTCGACGAGATGCGCGCGGCCGCCGTCGCCGCCCGCACCACCGGCCAGTCGGTCGGCCTGGTGCCCACGATGGGCGCCTTCCACGGCGGCCACCTGTCGCTCATGAAGCGCGCACGCACGCAGAATGACCTCGTCGTGGTGTCGCTGTTCGTCAACCCCACCCAGTTCGGCCCCGCCGAGGACCTCTCCGCCTACCCGCGCGACGAGTTGCAGGATACGGTGCTGGCCGAGGCCGAAGACGTCGACATCCTGTTCATCCCGTCGCGTGACCAGATGTACCCCGACGGGTTCGCCACGACCGTCCACGTCGCCGGGATCAGCGAGGTGCTCGACGGGGCCGCACGCCCCGGGCATTTCGACGGTGTGGCCACCGTGGTCGCCAAGCTGTTCGCCATCGTGGCACCGGATGCCGCATACTTCGGCCAGAAGGACGCGCAGCAGGTGCTGGTGGTGCGCCGCATGGTGCGCGACCTCGATCTGCCGGTGCGCATCGAGGTCTGCCCCATCGTGCGCGAACCGGACGGCCTGGCCATGAGCTCACGCAACGCGTATCTCGATGACGCCGCCCGCGCCCAGGCGACGGCCCTGAACCAGGCCCTGGTCGCCGCCGAAGCCGTGGTCGAACTCGGCGAGACGCGGGCAGAGCCCGTGCTGGCGGCCGCACGCGGAGTGCTCGCGGCATCCGGAATCGACCCCGAATACCTCGAGCTGCGCTCCCCCGACGACCTCACCCCGGTCACGGCCGTGGCTCCTGCCGCGCTGCTGGCGGTGGCCGCACGCGTGGGCGCGGCCCGACTCATCGACAACAGGATGCTGGAGGTCTCGCGCTGATGTCTGCAGATGCCGCACAGCCCGCACGGGTGACGATCCCGATGCTCGCGCAGAAGAAGACCGCCCGAGAGCCGATCGCGATGGTCACCGCCTATGACTACCCCGGCGCGCAGGTCGCCGAAGCGGCCGGCGCCGATGTCGTGCTCGTCGGCGATTCGGGGGCGATGACCGTCCTTGGCTACGACAGCACGGTGCCGGTCTCGGTCGACGAGATGCTGATGCTGACCCGTGCAGTGCGCCGCGGGCTGGTCGCTCCGCTGCTGGTGGGCGACCTGCCGTTCGGCTCGTACGAAGCCTCGGACGAAGACGCCGTGCGTACCGCACAGCGGTTCGTGAAAGAGGCCGGCTGCGACGCTGTGAAGATCGAGCGCGGAGGCACGACCGTCGCCCGCGCCCGCGCGATCATCGATGCAGGCATCCCGGTGATGGGGCACGTCGGGCTCACCCCGCAGACGGTCACCGCTCTGGGCGGCTACCGCTCGCAGGGGCGCACCGCCGAGTCGGCACTGCAGGTCGCGCGCGACGCCCTCGCGCTGCAGCAGGCGGGATGCTTCTCGCTCGTGTTCGAGGCGATCCCGAGCGAGGCCACCGCCGCGATCGTGCCGCGGCTGGACATCCCGGTGATCGGCATCGGAGCGGGCCCGGCCGCCGACGGCCAGGTGCTGGTGTTCCACGACCTGCTGGGCATCTACGGCGGGCACGCGGCCCGGTTCGTCAAGCGCTACGCGGACCTGCGCTCCACGATGGTCGACGGCGTCACCGCCTACGTCGACGACGTCCGCAGCGGCGGCTACCCCGAGGCCGCCCACGGCTATGCGATGGAGCCCGGTGAAGTGGAGCGGCTGCGCACGCTGCTGTCGGAGTCGCCCGACCAGCCGTAGCCGCACGATCGCATGGCACGACCCGAGGGATACCCCCAGGGGGTACTATGGTTGTCGTCGAGGAGATACCCGCTGCGGGTATCCGCACGAAAGGACGGACCATGACCACGACCGAGTACCAGGTGACGGGCATGACCTGCGGGCACTGCGAGATGTCCGTGCGCGAAGAGGTCGGCCTCGTCGCCGGTGTCGACGAGATCCAGGTCAGCGCGGCGACCGGCTCTCTGGTCGTGACCTCGGCCGTTGCCCTCGATGACGCCGCCGTGATCGCGGCCGTGGACGAGGCCGGATACGCCGCCGTCCGCGCCTGAGCGGCGACGGAGAGCGACCGAGCCAGCGACCGAGCCGAGGCATCCACCCATGAGCACCACCGACACCAGCGTCGAACTGGCCATCGGCGGCATGACGTGCGCGTCGTGCGCCATGCGCATCGAGAAGAAGCTGAACAAGCTCGACGGCGTCGCGGCGACGGTGAACTACGCGACCGAGAAGGCGCAGGTCACCGCCCCCGGCGGACTCGATGCGGCGGTGCTCGTCGCCACCCTGATCGGCGAGGTCGAGAAGGCCGGGTACACCGCGGTGCTGCCGGCCCCGCCGCAGCAGGAGAAGGATGCCGCGGCCGACGCGGATCCGGAGCTTCAGTCGCTGCGCACCCGGCTGATCGTGTCGGCGGTGCTGTCGGCACCGGTCATCGCGATGGCGATGATCCCGGTGCTGCAGTTCACGTACTGGCAGTGGGCCTCGCTGGCGCTGGCCGCCCCCGTCGTCGTGTGGGGGGCGCTGCCGTTCCATCGCGCGGCGTGGACGAACCTGCGCCACGGCGCCGCGACGATGGACACGCTCATCTCGATGGGCACCTCGGCGGCGTTCCTGTGGTCGCTGTACGCGCTGTTCTTCGGCACGGCGGGCATGCCCGGCATGACCCACGGGTTCGAGTTCACCCTGCAGCCCACCGACGGCACCGCGAACATCTATCTCGAGGTCGCCGCCGGGGTGACGACGTTCATCCTCGCCGGGCGGTACTTCGAGAAGCGATCCAAGCGGCAGGCGGGGGCAGCGCTTCGCGCCCTGCTCGAGCTCGGCGCGAAGGACGTGTCGGTGCTGCGCGGCGGTGCCGAGGTGCGCATTCCCACCGACGAGCTGCGGGTGGGCGACGAATTCGTCGTGCGCCCCGGCGAGAAGATCGCCACCGACGGTGTCGTGGTCTCGGGCACCTCGGCGGTGGATGCCTCGATGCTCACCGGCGAGTCGATGCCGGTCGAAGTCGCACCCGGCGACACCGTCGCGGGCGCCACGGTCAACGCCGGTGGGCGGCTCGTGGTGCGTGCGACCCGGGTGGGCGCCGACACGCAGCTCGCGCAGATGGCGCGGCTGGTCGAGCAGGCCCAGACCGGCAAGGCCGACGTGCAGCGACTCGCCGACCGCGTGTCGGGCGTGTTCGTGCCCGTCGTGCTGGGGATCGCCGTGGTGACCCTGGCCGCGTGGCTGATCGCCGGCTTCCCCGCGGCTGCGGCGTTCACCGCCGCCGTCGCCGTGCTCGTGATCGCGTGCCCGTGCGCCCTGGGTCTTGCCACCCCCACGGCGCTGCTGGTCGGAACAGGGCGCGGGGCACAGCTGGGCATCCTGATCAAGGGACCCGAGGTTCTCGAGTCCACGCGCAACGTCGACACCGTCGTGCTCGACAAGACCGGCACGGTCACCACCGGCCGCATGAGCCTCGTCGAGGTCATCGCCGAGCCCGGCACCGACCGCGATGAGCTGCTGCGGCTGGCAGGGGCTGTGGAGGATGCCTCGGAGCACCCGATCGCTCAGGCCATCGCACGTGCGGCCACCGAACACGTCAGCGTGTCGGCGTCGGAGTCGGGGTCGGCCGCCGCGGGCGGAACGCTGCCCGAGCCCGAGGACTTCACGAACCTCGAGGGGCGCGGAGTGCAGGGCACGGTCGACGGGCACCTCGTGCTCGTCGGACGCGAGAGCCTGCTCACGGAATGGTCGCTGGGCCTGTCCCCCACCACCGCGGCGGCCAAGGCGCAGGCCGAGGCCGACGGCAAGACGGTCGTGGCCGTCGCGTGGGACGGCGCGGCCCGCGGCATCCTGATCGTCGCCGACACCGTCAAGCCCACGAGCGCCGAAGCGGTGCGCCGGCTCAAGGACCTGGGTCTGGAGCCGGTGCTGCTCACCGGCGACAACGCGGCCGTCGCGGAGCGCATCGCCGCCGAGGTCGGAATCGACCGCGTCTACGCCGAGGTGCTGCCGAAAGACAAGGTCGACGTCGTGTCGCGCCTGCAGGCCGACGGCAAGGTGGTCGCCATGGTCGGCGACGGCGTGAACGATGCGCCCGCGCTGGCGCAGGCCGATCTGGGCCTTGCGATGGGCACCGGCACCGACGTCGCGATCGAGGCATCCGATCTGACCCTCGTCCGCGGTGATCTGCTCGGGGTGGTCGATGCGATCCGCCTGTCGCGCACGACGCTCGGCACGATCAAGACGAACCTGTTCTGGGCGTTCGCCTACAACGTCGCCGCGATTCCGATCGCCGCGCTCGGCCTGCTCAACCCCATGCTGGCGGGGGCGGCGATGGCGCTGTCGAGCGTGTTCGTGGTGGGCAACAGCCTGCGGCTGCGCGGATTCCGCAGCGTCGTGCGCGAGCGCTGAGTTCGGTCGGCCGGTCGCGGCCGGCATCCCGCCCGGGCATCTCGCCCGAGCACCTCGCCCTCGCCCGAGCACCTCGCCCTTCCCCTCGCCCGAGGCGAGGGGATCTCACGAAACGAGGATCGCATCGGGCGATTCGGCCCTCGTTTCGCCAGAACCCCTCGCTTCACGCGAGGATCGGACCCACCCATCGCGCAGATCGCCCCTGCGAGATGAACACGATGTGCCACGGTTCGTTGCTCGCACCGGAGGATTGTCAATGCCGTTCCCTGGGCATATCGTGTCGCCATGCCAGATCCCGTTGCGACAGATCCGGATCACTACCGCGTGCTCTGGGAGAACGAGCGCGTGCGCGTGCTCGAGTACCGCGACCGGCCGGGAGACCGGACGCATCCGCACGAGCATCCCGACAGCGTCATGGTCACCCTCTCTTCGTTCGAGCGGGAGATCTCGTCGGGCTGCAGGCACGTGCCGGTGCACCTCGATGCGGGGCAGGCACGGTGGCTCGACGCGCAGACGCACGCCGGACACAATGTCGGAGACACCGCAACCCACGTCATCTTCGTCGAGTTGAAAGAGCGGCGCCCGACAGTCTCAGCCGACACGCCCACGCTCGGCCCCACGGCGCCCTGACCGTCCGGCAGCGCGGCGCCGCGGTCATCTCTGTGCGCGCAACGGCCGGCGCCGCGGACGTCCTCTCTCGCCTGGCGAGTCGGAGCCGACGGACGGATCTCACGCCGTCACGAGAGTCTTGGCCACGCCCTCGAGAGCCTCCGGCACCAGCCGGTAATACGCCCACGTCCCCCGCTTGGACCGCGTGAGGAATCCGGCCTCGGTGAGGACCTTCAGGTGATGCGAGACCGTGGGTTGGCTGAGTCCGATCGGGTCTGTCAGATCGCACACGCACGCCTCTCGCCCCTGACTGGAGGCGACGATCGACAACAGCCGCAGGCGAGCGGGATCAGCCAGTGCTTTCAGCGTGACCGCGAGCCGATCCGCTTCGGCTTGCCCCAGAGGCGCTTTCACCAGGGGCGCGCAGCACGTCATCGCTTCCGCGGTGACGTCGGTGACAGGGAGCAGCTGAGCCATACATCGATGATAATCGATATTGACAATCATCGATAGACGGTTTCATACTGAACATCGACAATCATCGATGTTCTGCGTGGAGGATCCCGTGACCCTGCTTGACCTCACACCCCGTGTCGCGACCACCGACCGGTTGGCGGCACTGCCCGTGGTGATCATCGGCGCCGGCCCGATCGGGCTGGCAGCCGCGGCGAACCTCGCCGAACGCGGAACCGAGTTCACCATTCTCGAAGCCGGCGACGAAGTGGCCGCGTCGATCCGGCTGTGGGGACACACCCGCTTGTTCTCTCCCTGGCGGCATCTGGTCGATCCCGCATCCCGTCGCTTGTTGGAGAGGTCGGGGTGGGTGATGCCGGCCCCGGAGGGGCGGGCGCCGACCGGGCACGAGCTCGTGGACGACTACCTGCTGCCACTGACCGAACTGCCCGAGATCGGGCCGCGGATCCGGTTCGGCACCCGGGTGGTCGCGGTGACGCGGGAGGGCATGGACCGCACCCGCACCGCGGGACGAGCCACGACGCCGTTCCTGCTGCGCGTGCAGACGCGCGACGGGCAGGTCTCGGAAGTGACCGCGCGCGCGGTGATCGACGCATCCGGCACCTACACCACACCCAATCCGCTTGCTTCCACCGGGTTGCCGCCGCTGGGCATCGATCAGGTCCGGGACCGAATCGTTCACGCGCTGCCGGACGTGCTCGGCGTCGATCGCGCCCTGTTCACCGGCAGGCACACCGTGGTGGTCGGCGCAGGACACTCGGCGGCCAACACGCTGATCGGTCTCGGCCAGCTCGCCCGTGAGGAGCCGGGCACACAGGTGACCTGGGCCATCCGCAATCGATCCGCCGCCCGCGTCTCGTCATCCCCGGACGACGAGCTGCCCGATCGCGCCACGCTCGGCACGCGGGTGGACCGGTTCGTCGCCGCCGGTACGATCACGGTGGTGGATTCGTTCGAGATCTCCCGGGTGTCCCCCTCTCCGGCCGGGCGCGGCATCCGGCTTTCAGGCACTCGCCACGGCGAACCCGCCGTACTGGACGCGGATCTGGTGGTCAACGCGACCGGGTTCCGGCCAGACCTCGACATGCTGCGCGAGGTCCGTCTCGAGCTGGACGACATCGTCGAGGCGCCGAAGCGTCTCGCACCGCTGATCGATCCGAATCTGCACTCCTGCGGCACGGTCTCGCCGCACGGATTCCGAGAACTCACCCACCCCGAGCAGGGGTTCTTCATCGTCGGCATGAAGTCATACGGGCGGGCCCCGACCTTCCTGCTTGCCACCGGCTACGAGCAGGTCCGTTCCATCACCGCCTGGCTGAACGGCGACCTCCCCGCGGCATCCCAGGTGCAGCTCACCCTGCCGGCGACCGGGGTCTGCTCGACCGGCGACAGCGCGGCGGGGTCCTGCTGCGCATGACCACGATCCGGCAGATGGCCGCGACCGACTGGCCCCAGGTCGAGCGCATCTTCGCCGCGGGGATCGCCGGCGGCGAAGCCACCTTCGAGGTTCGCACTCCGACCTGGAACGAGTTCGACGCGGGCAAGCTCCCCTCTCCGCGCCTGGTCGCCACCGACGACGAGGGCCGGGTGGTGGGATGGGCGGCTGCATCCGCCGTTTCCACACGGCACGCGTATCGCGGGGTCATCGAACACTCCGTCTACGTTCATCCCGACCATCGCGGTGAGGGGATCGGCGGGCAGCTGCTGAACGCGTTCGTGGCTGCGGCGGACGAGGCGGGGTTCTGGACGATCCAGTCGAGCATCTTCCCCGAGAACACCGCCAGCCTGCACCTGCACGAGCGGTCGGGATTCCGCGTCATCGGGACGAGGGAGCGCGTCGCGGAATCGCAGCTCGGCGCCCACGCCGGAACCTGGCGCGACACCGTGCTCGTCGAGCGCCGCTCGACTCGCAACGGCACCAACCACAAGCCTTGACAGGTCAGCGATCATGACCGACACACCCACCGTGCCGTGGACGCGGTCAGGACGTCGCCACCGTGCGTCGCATCCGCGACGAGATCCGCGGCCGCGTGGAGACCCTGATGGGTGGGCTGCTGCCCGCCGGGTGACCCGCTGACGCGGGCCCTCACGCGCGCTCGCCAGGCCGCACGAAACCGCACTCGTACGCCATCACGATCGCCTGGATGCGGTCGCGGGCGCCGAGTTTGCCGAGGAGGCGCGCGATGTGCGTCTTCACGGTCGCCTCGCCGAGGTACAGCTCACGCGCGATCTCACCGTTCGACAGGCCACGGGTGATCAGGCCCATGACTTCGCGTTCACGGGCACTGAGCGACGCGAATGCGGTGGATGCCGCATCCCCCCGCTGCAGCTGCGCGAAACGCTCGATCAGCCGGCGCGTCACCGACGGCGCGAGCAGCGCGTCGCCGTCGACGACCTGCCGAATCGCCGAGACGAGCTGCTCGCGCGGAGCATCCTTCAGCAGAAAGCCGGCCGCTCCCGCGCGCAGCGACTCGTAGGCGTACTCGTCGAGGTCGAACGTCGTCAGAACGAGGACGCGAGCGCGGCTGCCGGCCGCAGTCAGACGGCGCGTGGCTTCGATACCGTCAAGACGCGGCATCCGGACGTCCATCAGGACGACGTCGGGGTGGTGACGCTGCACGCCCTGCACGCACTCGACTCCGTCGGCGGCCTCGGCGACCACCTCGATGTCGGGTTCGAGATCGAGGATCAGGTGGAAGCCCGTGCGCACCAGCGCCTGATCGTCCGCGATGAGGACGCGGATCATGACGCGCTCTCCCGCAGGGGGATCTCGGCCCGCACCGCGAATCCGCCGTCGCCGCTCGGCCCGGCCACCAGTGCGCCGCCGAGCGCGGTGACCCGTTCCTGCATCCCACGCAGGCCGAGCCCCGGCGATGACGAGGGCGCCCGAGAAAGCACCGGCGCCGGCGCACGGTCGTTCACGACGCTGACGACGACAGCGTCGGCGCGTGCGTCGACCTCCACGGTCACGCTGGCACCCGGGGCGTGCCGGCGCGCATTGGTCAGCCCCTCCTGAACGATCCGATAGCACGCGAGCTCGACCGCCTGAGGCGCAGGCACCGGCGCCGGCGAAAGGTGCAGCGCCACCGTCATGCCACTGGCCCGCGCCGCAGCGATGAGCGGGGCGACCGCGGCGATCCCGGGACCGCCGACACCGGTCCCGGTCCCCTCTCCGGACCCCTCGATCCCGGCCGTGTCGACTCCGTCCTCATCCGTGTTGCGCAGCACGTCGAGCACACGTCGGATGTCTGCCAGCGCCACCCGCGCCGTCTCACGGATCGCCCGCACCGGCTCGACCGCACGCTCGGGGGCCACGTGCAGCGCCGCCTCAGCCGCATCGGCCTGCACCGCGATCGCCCCGAGACTGTGGGCGACGACATCGTGCAGATCGCGCGCGATGCGCAGCCGCTCCTCGGCGGTGGCCAATCGGGCGGCCTCCTGCCGACCGTGCTCGGCCACTCGCACCCGGCCGCGCCAACTGCGGCTCGCACGGCCCAGCAGCCAGACGCCGCCGAACAGCAGCAGGATGAACACGTAGTCCACGCCGCTGGCAAGGCGTTCCTCCACCAGCAGCACCACGACGAACACCGCGCCGGCGAAAGCGGCGACCGCCTCGGTCGTCCACGCTGCCAGCGAATACATCGCGATGACGTACACCGCCAGCGACCACAACGACCCGGGCACCTGAGTCAGCAGCGTCTGAGCGACTCCGGTAACGATCAGCAGCGCGATGGTGACCGGCGGCCGCGTCCGCCGCCACACCAGTGCCAGCGTCGAGGCGATCGCCACCGGCAGCGTCACCGCCGGCGATCCCTCGTCGGGGTTGCCGGTGAGCACGCTGACCACCGCCACGACGCACAGCGTCCCGGCTAGGGCCACATCCGCAGCCGGAAGCCCCCAGAGCCTGCGCCGCCGAAAGCGGGCGATGGCACCGCGCATGCGCTCACTCTAGTCATGTCGCACCGCGCGGATGTCCCCCGCGCGGGCGACACCGAACCACCGTCCGGCGGACGGGATTCATCCGGCACACCGACGCGCGACACGTGCGCTGCGCCGCACGATGGCGACATCGATATCCCGTGAAAGGAATCCACCATGTCCCTCGACAAACCCCTCGCTCTGACCGCGCTGACGGTCGGACCGCTGAGCCTCATCGTCACGAGCATCGCGCAGTGGATGCTGCAGCCGTCAGGGCCTGATCCCACGGCCGTGAGCGCGGCCGAGCAGTTTCCGACGGCATGGCTGGTGCTCGGCGTGCTATCGGTGTTCGGGCCGCTCGTCTGGCTGGCCGGCCTGCCCGCCGCAGTGCGGCTCGCTCCCGCGCGCGGCCGCCTCGCCACGTCCATCGGCGCGCTGACGACGGGCGCGGGCCTGGCCGCCGGCATCGGGCACCTCGCGCTGTTCTTCGGCGTCTACGGTGCCGTCGCCGCCGCACAGCTGCCATCCGACGGCACCGCGGCCATGGAGTCGGCCGCCGATGCCGATGCGCTCGGCAATGTGCTGCTCGTGGTGTTCCTGGTCTGCTATTCGCTCGGGCCGATCGTGCTGACGATCGGGTTGCGCATCGCGCGGCGGGTCGGCGTGTGGGTGCCGATCGCGGCGGTGCTCACCGCCGGCGCGAACCTGTTCGGCGGGCCGATCGCCGGCGTCGTCCAGCTCGTCGCACTGGCCGCGGTCTGGGGCGCGATCCTCGTCGCCGTCGCTCGGGACAGCAGGGGCACCCGGCGCCGGGCGGACGCGGGGAATCATCGCCCGGCCAGCCCGTGCTCGTACGCATAGATCACGGCCTGCACGCGGTCGCGCAGCTCGAGCTTGGCGAGCACGCGACCGACGTGCGTCTTCACGGTGGTCTCAGAGACGAACAGGCGCTGCGCGATCTCGGCGTTGGTCAGTCCCTGGGCCAGCAGCAGCAGCGTCTCGCGCTCACGCGCGGTCAGCGCCTCGTCGCCGGATGCCTCGACCGGTGCGTGCTCGAGGAAGGCCGAGATCAACCGCCGCGTGACGCTCGGCGCCAGCAGCGACTCGCCGGCGTACACGGACCGGATCCCCGAGACGAGGAACTCGGGCACGACATCCTTGAGCAGAAAGCCGCTGGCTCCGGCCTGCAGCGCATCGTACACATAGCCGTCCATGTCGAAGGTCGTCAGCATCAGCACTCGCACCCCACCCGTCGCCGGGTCGGCGACGATGCGCTGGGTGGCCTCGATGCCGTCGACCCTGGGCATCCGCACGTCCATGAGCACGATGTCGGGTCGCAGCATCCTCGTCTTCGCCACGGCATCCGCGCCGTCGACGGCCTCGCCTACCACCTCGAGATCCGGTTCGATCTCGAGGATCATGCGAAAGCCCCGGCGCACGAGCGCCTGGTCGTCGGCGATGAGGATGCCGATGCTCATGCGGGCGTCGTCCTGTCGATCGCATCGGCCCCGCCCTCACGCGCCCCGCCCTCGTCCGCACGGCCCTCGTCCGCACCGCCCTCGTCCGCACCGTCCTCGTCAGCAGAGATCGGCAGGCGCGCAGCGAGCACGAACCCGCCGTCGCGTGGTCCAGCACGCAGCGTGCCGCCATACAGGGCGACCCGTTCGCGCATGCCGAGCAAGCCGTGCCCCACGGCCGGATCGGGTTCAGCCGCGTCATCGGCCGCGCGGCCGTCGTCGCGTACTCTCACCTCGACCGCCCCGTCGCCGTACGCGAGCTCGACCTCGACGGCACCCGGAGCGACCGCATGGCGCAGCGCGTTGGTCAGCCCCTCCTGCACGATCCGGTAGACGGTGAGGTCGAGCCCGGCCGGCAGTTCGCGCCCGATGCCGGTCCGGTGCAGGCGCACCGGCAGCCCGGCGACGCGGAACTTCTCGACCAGGTCGTCGAGCTGGCCCGTGCCTGGGGTGGGAACGCGATCGGCACCGTCATCGGATTGCCGCAGCATCCCGACCATGCGCCGCATCTCGTCGAGCGCTTCGCGCCCCACCGCCTCGACCGTCTCGAGTGCGCGGCGCTCCTCGACCTGATCGGGGCCGAGCCGGCGCCGCACCGCCGAGGCCTGCACGGTCATGACGCTCACGCTGTGTCCCAAGACGTCGTGCAGCTCGCGTGCGATGCGGTTGCGCTCTTCGACGACGGCACGCGCCTCGCGCTCGGCGCGCACCACTCGGCGCTGCGCGGCATGCAGCGTCTGGCTGCGCACAAGCGCGCCGACGAGCCATGCGACCACCCACGGTGAGATCCACCCGAGCTGCTCGAGCCGCAGCAGCGGGGTGGTGACCACTGGATCGAACACGCTCCACGCTGTCCACAGCACGGCGACCAGCACGAGCCCCCACCACGATCGGCGACGGTCGACGTAGCGGCCGACCGAGTACGCGCCGATGGTGCCGGGGAATGCCACACCCATCCCTTCGGGCGAACCGAAGATCGAGAACTCGATGGCACTGGCCACCGTGATCGCCGCCAGGCACCGGATCGGCGTGACCCGGCGCAGCACGAGCAGCAGCCCGGTCACGACGTACACGGCGGCCTCGGCCGCCACCGGTCCCTGACGATGCGTCGCGTTGAAGCCCCAGATTGCTTCGGCCGCGCCGAGGGCCGCGACCACGACCGCGATCGCGATGTCGAAAGCCCAGCTGCGGCGGCTCACCGACTCACAGTAGAGCCGCATCGCATGCCTGCGCATCCTCCGTACGGACGATCCCGTTCGTCCGCCTGCACGAGCCGAAGACCGTCACCGGTGACGACGCGGGGCCGCGAGTCCGAACCGTATCGTCCGAAGCGCGCTCGATCCGGGCGCCACGATGAAGGAGGATCCCATGTCGACATCGACACCCCACGGGGTTGCGCCGGCGAGAGCGACTGCGCCGACACTGCCCCGCTCGGCGGGCATCGGCCTGCTGATCTACAGTCTGGCCACGTTCGCTGCATTCCTGTTCAGCGGCTCGCCGGGTGGCGACTACAGCGACCGACAGGTCACCGCCTACCTGACCGTCACGCACGGACCGACCGCATTCGCGCTCTGGTACGTGGCGGCGCTCGGTGCGCTGGCGCTCGTGCTGTTCGCCGCCGGCGTGCGCCGCCTTCCCACCACCGGCGCCCCGTTGGCTGCCCTCGCGACGATCGGCGCGGCCGTGAGCGTCACCGGCGCGTGGCTGTCAGGTGGCCTGGCGGTGGCGATGGCCGAGGGCAGCGACCCGGTGCGCACCGGCATCCCACACCCGGTCGCCTACGTGCTGACCGAGGTCGGCAACCTCATGGCCGTGTGCGGGCCGGCGCTGTGCGTCGGCGTGATCGCGCTCGTGCTGGCGGCACGCGGCGGCGTCTCGGTCTGGCTGCGCGTGTGCTGTGTGATCGGCGGCGTCTGCGGCATTCTCGCGCCGTACTTCTACACGTATTTCATCTACATGCTGTTCACGGTCGTGTTCGCGGTGGCACTCATCGCCGCACGCCGCGCACCGACGAGGCCCTCCCGAAGAATCTCGCCCGTTCCGCGTCATGAATCGCGGCGACCCGCATCTCTTCAATAGACGGCTCTGTGAGTCGCCCGGCCGCACCCAGACCGGCCGAGCCCCGGTAGCATCGCACGATGCGCCCGCGGGCGGGGTGGAGGAAGGTCCCCGATCCTTCCTCCACCCTTCTTCTCTCCGTCCACCAGACCGGCGAAGAGCGATGGAAGTCCGCGGGCCGCACGTCATGCGGCGAGATCGTGACCCGCCGATCCACGGGCGTCGGCCGCCGGACCCGACCCGGTGCGCAACGTCGACGACGTGCTCTCGCCCGCCGCGGGCTCACCCAGCTTGACGACCACGACACCGGCGAGCACCAGCATCCCGCCCACCGCCTGCAGCAGATCAGGCAGCTGACCCAGCATCAGCCACCCGAACAGCAGCGCAGCCACCACCTCGGCGAGCGCGACGAACGAGGCCAGCCGCGACCCCAGCATGCGGGTCGATGCGATGCCGAGCACGTAGGCCAGCGCCGTGGCGATCAGGCCGATGGCCAGCACCGGCACGAACCAGGGCACGGTGCCGAAGCGATAGGCCACGTCTGCGGTGGTCCACCGCAGCGGCAGGATGCCGACGGCTCCCGTGATGGTGAGCCCCACCGCGCCGATGAGCAGGCCGAGGCCGGCCAGCGCGACCGGCGGCAGCCCGGTGTCGCCGCGACCGGACAGCACGAAGTAGGTCGCAGCTCCCACCATCGCGGCCAGCGCCCACAGAACGCCGACGCCGCTCACCTTCACCCCCGTCAAGATGTCGAGCATGAGCACCAGGCCGGCAAAGGCGATCACGGCTCCCACGAGACTGCGTGCGCTCGGACGCTCCCCGCGGCGCACCCACAGCCACAGCACCACGGCGACCGGCGCCGTGTATTCGATGAGCAGAGCGATGCCGACGTCCATGACGGCCACCGCCTGAAAGTAGAACAGCTGCGTGGCCGCGACCGCCAGCAGCCCGTAGACGACGACCATGCCGGCGTGCCGGCGCACGGCGCGCCACCGTCCGCGCAGGGCCATCAGCGTCGGCACGAGCAGCACGAGGGCGGCGACCCAGACGCGCGCGGCGACGGCAGCACCCGGCGTCCAGCCGGCGTCGATCAGCCCGCGCGCCCAGGGACCCGACATCCCGAACGAGAAAGCGGCCGCGACAGCGACCAGCAGGCCGGCCCCGACTCGGGGCCGACGCGTGGCGTCATCTGCCGTCATGTCCATGATCTGACGCTACTGCGGTCAGATGTGCGCGGTCTCACTCCCCGACGGTGAACAGGTCGCCACCGGTCTGCTCCAGAAGCGCCCGGACGGCGGCGCGCCCGGATTCGACCATGCGGTCGAACTGGTGGAACTCCAGCAGTCCCACCCCCATCGAGTGCGGAGTGATCACCCACGCACCCTGGCGCTGCGCCTCGGCCGCTCCGCCGCCGCCGATCATCAGCGTGCGCAGCATCGTCTCGCCCAGCGGCGGCACCCGCACAGGCCGAGGCGCCGCGCCCGGCTTCCGCGGGTGGGCGCCGCCGCCCATCGAGATGTTCACGGCGATGATCGGGCCCTCATCGCGTTCGGTCAGCGCGTCGACCGGCAGGTTGTCGAGCACTCCGCCGTCCACCAGCAGACGACCCTCGCTCGGGATCGGCGCGAACAGGATCGGCAGTCGCGAAGACGCACTGATCGCGTCGACCATCGAGCCGGTACGATGCATCACCCGCTCACGGTGGAGCAGGTCCGTGCTCACGCACCGGAACCCCCGCGGAAGCTCCTCGATCTGCCAGTCTCCCAACCCCCGCTGCAGGCCCTGCTGCACGCGTCTGCCGCGGGCGAGCGACGTGCGCGGCAGGTGATAGTCACTCAGGGGGTCCTCGCGCACGAATTCCTGATAGGCGATCTCGCTGACTTCGTCGGCCGTTCCCCCGGTCGCGTAGCACCCGCTGATGATGGCGCCCATGCTGGCCCCCGCAAGCCGATCGATGCGAATCCCCGACTCTTCGAGTTCGAGCAGCACACCGACCTGCGTGATCGCACGCGCACCGCCGCCGCCGAAGACCAGCCCGATCGAGCGCCCCGAAAGGCGGTCGACGAGCCCGCGCAGACCGTTCGGCAGGCCGTGGCCGGCCACCGCCTCACGGGACGTGAGCTCGCTCACCCGCCACGGGTCGACGGCCGCCAACCAGGCTTGCCGCGCCGTGCGCGAGGGCACGTCGGTGACCAGCACCAGTTCCGGCCGGTTCGCCATCGGTGGCATCGTGCTGGTCGGGGGCTCCCCAACCGTCCCGACCAGCACGACTGTGTCGGCCTCCCGCGCGCAGCGGGCGACCCATTCCTCGTCGGGCCCAGCCCCGACGAGGACGACCATCTGATTCTCCGTCTCAGCTCGATCCACCTGTTCGGGCGAGTGGCTTCCGACCAGCATCGTGACGCGCAGATGCTCCGCGATCCCTCGGCACAGCATGTCGGCGACGGCCTCGACCGGAACTCCCGGCGTCGTCCCGATGACCGCCACGAGGCACGGCCGCACCGCCACCCGCGCCGACACGGGAGTGGCTCCGGCCAGTTGACGAGCCAGGGCGGCGACCAGTGTGGTGAGGGCCGCGGCATCCTCGCCGATCGCCTGGTCCACGAGAGCCCGCGACACCTCCATCACCCGGCAGTCGCGACGCGCGCGAATCGACGCCGACCGCGTCCCGCCGGTGAACAGAGCCAGTTCGCCCACGACCGAGCCCGGGCCGAGTTCGCGGACGACCTGTCCTTCGATGACCACCTCTGCGCGACCTGTGAGCACGACGAACATCGAGTCAGCGGAGTCTCCCGCGCGCAGCAGCCACTCGCCGGCGGGCACGCAGCGCTCCACCGCGCCGGCCGCGATGCGCTCGCGTGCGGCCTCGGGGAGCCTGCCGAACAGCGACTCCTCGACCGGCGGCACAGACCGCCGCAGCACGACCGACTTGGTTGACGCGGGCTGCCGAAGGGGCGAAGGATCGCTGGATGCCACGGCCGGAGCGTGTTGGTCATCCTGGCCGATCCGTCCCATGAACAGGGTGATGACACCGCCGACCACGAATGACACGATGCACATGATCCAGCCGTCACGCAGGCTGGGGACGACCGTGAGTGCTGTCGGCGTGCCCAGCATCACCACGAGGATGGCGACGCCGACAGTGCCGCCGACCTGACGAGCGCTGGAGATCACGGCCGACGCCGTCGCGTAGCGTCCGCCCGGCTGCGAAGCGAGTGTGGACGCGGCCAGCAACGGCAAGGTGGCCCCCACTCCGATGCCGCTGATGATCTGCCCCGGCAGCCACTGAGCGAGGAAGGCCGGCGTGGTTCCGACCACCTGTACGTACCAGAGGTAGCCCAGGGCCCACACCACGAACCCCGACGCGATGATCCAGCGGTAGCCGTACCTTGCGGCGACCGGCTCGAGCAGTCCGGCCACCACCGCCGCGACCAGGGCACCCGGGATCAGTGCGATGCCGGCCTGCAGCACGGTGTAATGCCACACGTACTGCAGCCACAGCACGTTCGTGAGCATATAGGCGAAGAAGCCGACGCCGGCGATCAGGGTGGCGACATTGGCCACCAGGAACGGTCGATTGCGCATCATCACGAGGTCGAGCACCGGTACGGGGTGCTTCATCGAGCTCAGCACGAACCCGATGAACAGCACCACGGCAGCACCGACGACCCCCCACAGCAGAAGGCTGTCCGCGCCCCAGTCGGAGCCCTTGATGATGGCGAGCGTGGTCAGTCCGAGAGCTGCTGCCAGCAGCACCGCCCCGCGCATGTCGGGCATGCGACGCCTGCCGGGCGCGCGGCTGTTGACGAGATGGTGCCGGCCGAGCCACCACGCGGCCGCACCCAGCGGCACGTTGACCCAGAACGCCCAGGTCCACCCGCCGGCTTGGACCACGAGGCCGCCGAGCGGCGGGCCCATCCCGGCGGCGACCGCTGCCGCCGCCGACCACAGACCCACGGCACGCGCGCGACCGCCGCCGGAGAACCCTTCGATCACCAGGGCGAGCGAGGCCGGCACGATCATGGCTGCACCCAGCGCCTGCACAACACGCGCGCCGATCAGCACGCCGATCGACGGCGCGAGGGCACACACGACCGACGCGACGGTGAACAGGACGATCCCGACCAGGTAGAGGGTGCGACGGCCCATCACGTCGCCGAGCCGCCCGAACACGATCATGAACGATGCGAACACGACGTTGAACGCGTTCAGGACCCATGAGACGGTCCCCACCGACTCACCGGGGAACGACGCGGCGATGCTCGGGAACGCGATGTTGACGATCGTGGCGTCCAGGAACGCGAGCACCGCACCGATGGATGCCACCACCAGAACTGTCCGTTCAGGAATGCGGCCACGGCGCAGCACCGCGGAATAGGGCGCATCGCCGATGAGTCGCGCAGTCAACTTCTGGGTGCTCTTCTGCTGGATGCTTTTCTTCTGGGCGTCCATCTGCTCATGGGGCCCGAGGCCTGCGTCGCGCGACGGGTCCTCGCGGGACGAAACTGCCATGGCAACAGGATGCGTGTCCGGCACGGCGGAAACCTCCGTGATCTCACGGATTTTTTCCGCGCGGGGACGGGCCAGGCTGAGAAGCGTCGTGATCTGCGCACTCACGGCCTACCCGACCTCTGAGGAGTTCGTCATGTTCTCGTTCCATCCGCACAGTTCAGACCAGAACGGCAGGCGCCCGGTGCGACGCACCCGCTCGTTCCTCACGATCACGGCACTGGCTCTGCTGGCGCTGGCCGTGCCGCAGGCCGGAATGACCGCCGCCTACGGCAGTCAGCCGCCACCCAAACCCACCTCGATCACCGTGACGGCACAGACCGACCCCGGGGTCCTCGCGTCATTGGAGGGAACGCCTGCGGAGGCGATGCCCGACGTGCTCACCGCCGTCGGACAGGCCTTCCAGGTCACTGTCTCGCTGTGGACGGCCGGCCAGCCAGCCGCGTACCCGAACGCGACTCCGGTCACCCTCGCGCCGTCTGCCGGGCCGGGGACGCTGACACTCGTGGGGGGCACCCCGGCCGAGATCCCGAGGAACCAGACCAGCGCAACCTTCTCGGTCATGTACTCGGCACCGACAGCCGCGCTGTCGGTCACCGGGACGGTCGGTTCGGGCAACAAGAAGCTGACCGGGCAGTCGGCATCCTTCCCCGTCGACCTGACCCTCGCCATCCAGAGCGGCTCGTCGCCGGCACTGCTGAACGGCACGGCCGGAGCCGACGCAGCGGGATGCACGACCGTCGACCGGCAGCATCCCGTCTGCGGCCTCGTGGCGCTGCCCAACGGCGCGACCGGCAACGTCGCACTGTCGCTCGGGGTGTGCCCGACTGCCGAGGCGTGCAGCAAGGGAGCACTGGTCACCCAGCTCATCGCGAACCTGGACGACACCGATGGCAGCGGCCTGTACACCCGCACGAGCCCCGCGACGATGACCATCGTCTGCGACAAGTCGATCTGCGGCAAGGGCGGCGTGCCGTCATACCGGGCGCTGTGGTCGCAGACGGCGACCGGAACGTTGACCACGACGCCGGCGTGCCCGGCCAAGGGTGTGATCGGCGCCGACCAGCTCTTCTGCACCGACACGGTCTCGAGCACCCGGGACAACGCGGGTGACCTGCACCTCGTCGTCCGCTTCCTCCACGACGTGCGCGGCACGATCTGACGCAGCACGACCCGATCCTGTGGCCTGACCGGCCGGCTGGCCCGACCGGTCAGGCCACGACGCCGAGTGAGACCAGCGCGCGCTGCGCTTGTTCGCGCAGCTCCCGATCGCGCGTCGCCTCGGCCAGCGCCAGACGCAGCAGAGCGGGCTCATAGCCGCCGTAATCGCCGGAGGTGCGTGCAAGCCCCTCGCGAGCGGCGGCGGCAGCCTGCTCGTGGTCCCCCAGGGCGACCAGTGCCTGCGCGCGAATCCGCAGCAGGCGGGCGAGGGTGTCGGATGCCTTGGCCTGCGCGGCACGGATGGTGTCGTCGATCAGGGCCAGAGCCTGGTCGGCCTGCCCTGAGCCGGCGAGTGCTTCGGCGCGCGCAGCATCCAGCAGCGCGACCTCGGTCGCAAGCTCGAGACCCGCCAGCACTGCACGAGCCTGCTGGAACGACGACCACGCGCGGGTCTGATCACCGGTGCCGGCCTCGGCCCGTGCCTGTTCGCGCAGCACCAGGCCGACGAGCTCTTCGTCATCGACGCGCCGGGCCAGGTGCAGCGCGACGCGCAGCACCGGCAGCGCTTCGGCGTGTCGCCCCTGGGCGACCAGCACGTCGGCGCGGTTGTAGACCGCGGTCGCCTCGTTCGCGTCGTCGCCGAGCCGGTGAAAGCTCTCGGCCGCCCCGGTGAACGCATCGATGGCCTGTGCCCAGCTGCCGGTGTTGTACGCATCGATCGCGAGATTGTTCAGGGTCAGTGCCTGGCCGCTGAGGTCTCCCAGCTGCTCGTAGAGAGCAAGCGCGAGCCGTCCGTAAGGGCGGTCTTCAGAAAGCTCCGAGGCACCGTAGGCCAGATGCAGCGCATTGAACGCGTGAGCAAGCACCTCATGGTCGTCCGCCGACTCGGCCCAGGCGACGCCACGGCGGCCCCAGCGCACGGCCTCGGCCGACCGATGCTGCAGGTGCAGGCAGAAGCCGTATCTGGTCGCAAGCCGCGCGCGCACGGCGTCGGCGGACGCGCCCGCGGTCCCCTCCAGAAGCTTCATCGCACGCGTCAGCTGCGCGAGGGCCGGACGGTAGCGCCCGAGGCGCAGCGTGATCCGCGCCTCTTTGTACAGCACCTCGGCGGTGGCCACGAGGTCGTCGCCCATCTCGCGCCGCGCACGCCGCAACGCGGCCAGCGCCCCGGTCGCATCGCCCGCCATGTCCAGGCAGTCACCGAGTGAGACACTCGCTGCGGCACGTTCGGCCGTCGAGACCTGCGCGAGGTGCGCGGCGCTGTCCAGCGCCCGGGCGAAGAACGCGGCCGCCTGGGCGTAGGCGTACTTGCCCCGCGCCTCGTCACCGGCGCGCAGCGACGCCGTCCATGCCTTGTCGTACACACCTGCGGCATGAAAATGCAGGCTCAGCAGGTCGGGGGCCGCCGCGCGGCCGGCCTGCCCGTCGGCGTCGGCTTCGAGCGCCAAGGCGACCCGTTCGTGCATCTCGCGGCGCAACCTGAACGGCAGTCCCTCATAGGCGACGTCACGCACCATCGCGTGCCGGAACTCCATCTCGCTGGCCGCGGATGCACCGGCGGCCGGACGCACGAATTCGTCGAGCCGTCCGAGGATCTCCTCGTGGTGGATCTCGCCGTTGTGCAGCCCGGCGCTGTGCAGCCGGGCGAGCAGATCGGAATCGAAGCGGGTGCCGAGCACCGCGGCCAGCCGCAGCAGAGCCCGATCGTCGGGGCCGAGCCTGTCGATGTCCACCAGCAGTACGGCCTCGACCGATCCGGGCAGGTCGCCGGGAGCATCCGACGCGCGGACGCTCGTGGCCAGCGAGGTGAGGAACAGCGGATTGCCATGTGCACGTTCGGCCATCGCCTGCAGCGTGTGCCGACTCGGGCGGGACCCTCCGGTCGCCGATTCGAGCAGTTCGAGCGCGTCCTCGGGCGCGATCGCCCCCAGGGCGATCTGCTCGTCGCCGGGGCCGGTCAGGGGCGGCACGAACCCGACCGGCACCTCGCGCCGGGTCACCACGACGCACCAGGGGCGCCGCCGCGCCTCACGCAGCAGACGCAGCAGAAGCGAGGCCGAGGCCTCATCCATGAGGTGGGTGTCTTCGAACACGAACACCGTGGGCGTGGTCAGCAGCGCCGCCAGAAGCGCAACGGTGGCCTGCTCGATGCGGCCGCGACGAAAGCGCGGCTCCAGTTCGTCGACCTCGCGGGTGGACTCCAGCGCGAGGTCGAGGGGCACGCCCACCAGCGGCAGCCACGGCAGCTGATCGGCGGCGGCGCGGCGCACCTCATCCGTCAGCCGTGCGGCCGCCTCGGCCGGCTCTGCCTGCGCCGAGATCCCGAGCACTGCTCGCAGCAGTATGCCGATCGCGGCATATGGCGTCGCGCTCTCATAACCTGAGACAGCCGACACCAACCGGCGCATTCCCCCGGGAACGCCGAGTTCTCCGATCAGCCGGGACTTTCCGATACCCGGCTCGCCCACCACATCCACCACGCAGCCGTGGCCGCCGGCGGCCGCGGCCAACCGTGCCTCCAATGCCCGCAACGGCACCTCGCGGCCGACGAACGGACTCTCGTCACGGCTCGTCGCCCAGCGCTCGCGCACGGCGTGGACGACCACCGCGTGGACGGGGTCGCGCTTGCCTTTCACCGCGAACGGCGTCAGCGCGGCGCTGTCGACGTCTGCGTGCACGTCGCTCACGACGCGCGTCGTGGCCACGACCTGTCCTGCGCCGGCCCGTCCGAGCAGCCGGGCCGCAAGGTTCACGGCGTCGCCCTTGATCGAGTACGTCCGGCGGGCCGCAGGCCCGAGCTCGCCCGAGAACACGTGGCCGAGGTTGACACCCACCCGCACTCCGAGCGGCCCCTTCTGCGCGACGATCTCGCATGCCGTACGCAACATGCGCTCGGCGTCGTGGCCGGTGCTGCGCGGCGCCCCGGCCGTGAGCATGATCTTGCCGCCGTCTGCGGCGATGTCGGACTCGAAGAACGTCACGCCGTGGTGCAGGCACGCCTGCTGCACGGCGGCGACGATCCCGTGCACGGCGCGGGCCGCGGCATCCTCTCCCTCTTCGAGCAGCGCGTCGACACCCGAGAACTGCACGAAACCCACGGTGACCGGCCGGTGCTCGGGTGCGGCGACCCCCGCCTCGAGGTGCGCACGGATGGCGGGCGGCAGCGTGTCGAGCACAGACGGGAGGGATGCCGCGTCCGCAGCGGCCCGAAGACGCGACGACGTCGGCCCTGTGGGCACCGTCTGCACCCCGGACGGCGGAGACGTTCGGAGCAGGCGCGCGTTCGTGCCGTCAACATCGACACTGCCGCCGAGGACCCGCGCAGGCAGCCGTGCGGACGTCGCAGCGCTGAGCAGGATCTGCCCGGCCCCGCACGCCTGCTCGATCGCCGTGAGGTGGCTGCTCTCAGGCCCGGCGACGATCAGTTCCCGGTGACTGGCCGGATCGCCGACCAGGAAGAAGTCGAACCCGCCGCCGTCCGAGGCACTGTCGTTCCCACCGGCACTGTCCTTCCCACCAGCACTGTGCACGCCGATCGACATGCGCAACGGCGCGGGCACCGGCAATGCGCGCGTGCGCACCAGCGCGCGCAGGCTCGCCCGCATGCGGTGCGCCGCACGGGCGGCGCGGACGGCATGCCCATCGCGCGAAGCCGTGCCGGTGTCGTCCTCGGCGTCGTCGCGGAACAGCAGCAGCACCGCATCGCCGCCCCACTTGAGCAGGTCGGCACCTTCGTCGAACGCCGGAGCGAGAAGCGTGGCGAAGGTCTGGTCGAGTGTGTCGCTCATGAGCTCGGCGCCCACCCTGCCCTGGCGGGCGAGCCTCTCGGTCAGTCGGGTGAAGCCCGAGATGTCGGCGAAGACCATCGTTGCCGGCACCCGGCGATGAACGCGGTCCGGTTCGTCGCGCGCCCATCGCGTCGCGAGGCGCGAACCGAACGGCTCCAGCGTGCGAGGCATAGGAGTCATGCCCCGGTCCCCACTACAATCTGGCTCAGGGGGACGGGAAGAAGGGCGGGGACCAGCGCATGCGCTCGACGGTTGGTCGTGCGATCCCTTCCGACGTCCCACGGCGCGTCTTCCTCGGGCGCGATGCCGAGTTGCGCGAATTGGTCGCCGCACTGCCGGCCGGCCACGCCCCGACCGGTCGCTTCATCGTCGTCAGCGGCGAGGGCGGCATCGGCAAGACATCTCTCATCGATGCGGCCGTGCAGCACGCATCCCCACAGCACTTCGTGCTCCGTGCCTCTGCCGACGCCATGGACCAGCGTCGCCCGTACGGTCTGCTGCAGGATGCTTTCGCCTCCCTGCCGAGCGACGACGACCACAGCGGCGGATCGCAGCAGAACCGGTATGCGGTGGGCGAGCGCCTGCTGGCACTCATCGACGAGGTGGCCGTGACGCCGACGATCCTCGTCGTCGAAGACCTGCAATGGGCCGATGCCGATTCGCTCGCACTGCTCACGCGCCTGTCCCGCACGCTCGGGCAGCTTCCGCTGGCGATCGTGGGCTCGATGCGCACGCAGGCGCGGCACGAGACCCCGCCTGCCCTCGACCGGCTGATCAGCGTGCTCAGCGAACGCGACCTGCTGCTGCCGATCGCGTTGGCACCGCTGTCGGCGGCCACGTGCCGCTCGATCGCCGAGCGGCTGGCCGGTGGCAGCGTCGAGGGACCGCTCGCGCGGTACGTCGCCGCCGCAGGCGGCAACCCGCTGTTTCTGACCGAGATGATCCGGGCCCTGCTGCGCGACGGGGCGCTCACCCTCGGCGAACGCGGGGAGGTGCTGCTGGATGCGCCGGTGGGGCCGTCGCCCTCGCTGGCGATGGTCATGATGCGCCACCTCAGCCACCTGAGCGCCCCGACCCGCGAGCTGCTGACGTCGGCGGCGCTTCTGGGCACCCGTTTTCCGGCAATGCATCTGCGCGTGGTCGCGGGTCGGCCGATGAGCGCCTTGGTTCCGCTGCTGCAAGAGACCTTCGCCGCCGGGTTCCTCGAAGAGACCGAACTCGACACCCTCGGCTTCCGCCACGAGCTGATCCAGCACGTCCTGCTGCAGGACGTGCCGGCCGCTGTGCGCGCCGAACTGCACCGTGAGATCGCCGCACGTCTGGATGCGGCGGAGGTCGCACCGGCCACGGTCGCAGGCCACCTGCTGCAGGCGCCCACGACCGCCGAAGACCTGCCGTGGACGCTGCGGCTCGCCCAGCGCACGGCTGTGGCCGCCCCCGATACGGCCACGGAGCTGTGGCGGCGCGTGTACGACGCGACGAGCCCCGGCGATCCCTCGAACACGCAGGCGACCGCCGGCCTCGCCGTCGCCGCACTCAGCGCGGGCCATGTCGTCCAGGCCGCCGAGCTGGCCGCCGATGCGCTGCGTCGCGACCTGCCGCCGGACGCGGTCGGGGGCCTGTCGCAGACGCTGGCCCACGCGCTGCTGCTGCAGCACCGCCACGCCGAAGCGCGCGATGCGGCCGAGCGGTATGCGGCCGCCGAGGTGCTCGAGCCGCGCGATCGCGCCGCGCAGCTCGCGTTCGCCGGCTGGCCACGTCTCATGCTCGGCGATATCGACGGGGCGCTGCGGTCCGCACGAGAAGGTGCGGCGATGTCGGCGGCGACGGGCAATCACGGTGCGGAGGTGCTGGCGCTGAGCCTGCACGGCCAGATCGCCAACCTGCGCGGGGACCTCGACGAAGCCATCGCCGTCTTGCGGGATGCCGCGACGAAGGCGGATCGGCGCCCGTCGTTCAATGCCGTCCAGGGCTTTCCCCATGCGCTGCTCGCGCTCGCGCTGTCCGACGCCGATCAGCACGACGAGATCGACGGATTGCTGCAGAGATGCCTGCGGATGTCGATCGACGTCGGATATCGGACGGGGATGGTTGCAGCGCACTCGCTCGGTTCGCAAGCCCTGATGCCCACCGCGATCCTGCCCGACGTCGCCGCTGAGATGGAGGCGCATCGCGCTCTGGTCACGTCGATGGACGTCCGTCTGGATGCGCCCATCCATGGCCTTCGAGCGGTGGTGATGGCCTATCGACACGGCGCGGCCGCCGCCTTCGACCTCTCGGTCGGCCTGGACCCGGTGCCCGAGTGGGCGGTGTGGGGCGGTCGCGGCAGATCGTGGATCTGGCTGGGCCGCAGCCTTCGGCACCGCGCCGAGGGCGACAGCGCCGCCACGTTCGAGGCGCTGTGGCAGGGCTGGGAGGAGTTCCAACCCACCGACATGCGCATCGACTCGACTCAGATCGGCCTCGAATTGGTCGTGTTGGCCCGAAAGGTCGCCGACCAGCATCCGTCGGCACGCCGGCGCGCGGTCGAGCGCGCGCACGAAATCGATGATGTCGTCTGGGCGGTCGCAGACCGCAACCCGTCCGTCGCGCATCTGCGAGCCACCGCCCTTGCCGTGCGGGGCGTGTCGCGCGACGACGCGGCCGACCTCGTCGAAGCCGAGCGGTTGCTCGCTGCCACTCCCCGCCGCCTGCAGCACGCGCGTGTCGCCGAACTGGCGGCGCGGGCGCGGACCACTGCGCACGACGCGCGCACGCTGGCCGAGGCATCCCTTCGCGGCTACACCGAGGTCGGAGCCGATCACGAGGTCATCCGCGCCCGCGCCGCGTTCCGGCGGGCGGGTGTCGCGGTGCGCACGGCATCTCGTGTCCGGCCGACGTCGGGGTGGGAAGCGCTCACGCGCACCGAGGAGCGCGTCGCGGGTCACGTCGCCACCGGCGCCACCAACCCCGAGATCGCCGAACGTCTCGGTGTCTCGCGACGGACGATCGAGACCCATGTGTCAAACGTCCTCACCAAGCTCGGGCTGCGTTCGCGCACCGAGGTCGCCGTCTTCGTCTCTCGCCGGCTCGAGCACCCCCGACAGAACGGCTAGCAGATCGATCCAGCCGCGGAACGGCACGGCGGCGTGATCGTGCAGCACCTGCCCAGCAGGCGGGTCTGTGCCGTCCACGACGATCTCGATGCGCACGCCGACAGCATCGCACGCCGTCCGCGTCGGCGGATCCGTGAACTCACGGATATTGGGGCGAGCGGAAGTGGGATGCCGCGGCCGGCCCATCGCCATGCCGGGGCGCGGCATCCCACCCCTCCCTATGTCAGATCGTCGTGATCGCCGCGCACCCACGCGATGTAGCGATCCGCTGAGGAACGCACGACCGCCGCCGCGTCATCCGGAACGCACCGTCCGAAGTTGTTGTAGAGACGGTCGAACCGCAGCGTCGACGCACGCGACACGACCCGTTCGACGGTCGCCGCCGACAGCGGCAGCATGTTCGGGTAGCTGCGCAGGAACGAGACCCATCGGCCGTTCGGGTTCGGAAAGATCGCGTCGCCCGCCAGCAGCACGCCCCGGCCACCGGCGCCGTCGCTCCACAGCGCAGCGGTGCTGCCGGGGAAGTGGCCGCCCAGCGTGTGCAGCGAGAGCCCCGGCGCGACCTCGAGCGTTCCGGTGAAGTGCTGGATCACGGCATCCGGCCGCTGCACCCAGGCCGCATCGGCCTCGTTGACGAACACCGGTACGTCGCCCAGCGCGCGTGACCAGGAGACCTGCGCACCGTACATGTGCGGATGGCTGGCCGCGATGCCGAGCACTGGTCCGAAGGAGAGCACCCGTGCAGCGGCCTCGTCGTCCACGTACCCGATCGGATCGAACATCAGGTTTCCCGCGGGGGTCTGCACGAGCATGCACTGCTGGCCTATGCCCACCGACGGTGTGCTCGTGATCGCCACCAGGCCCGGTTCGACCTCGTGCAACTCCACACGAACGCCGGCGGCGCGCAGGTCGCCGAACGTCGTCCACTTCTGGCCACTGCGCGGCACCCACTGCCGTTCGTCGGCGCAGATCGCGCACTCCGTCGGCGGTTCGGCGGTGTCGGGATGTTCCACCGCGCAGGTCGCACAGATCCATAGGGTCATGGATCGACCTTAGAACGCGGCACGATGCCGGCGGCGGTTGCTGATCTCATGCTCGATGATATAGACGAATGTCGAGTGCTTCTAGGCATCGATCGTTCTGAGGGCTGTGGTCTAGCCCACACGCCGTGAATCAGTCGCACCATGGAACGCAACTTCTCTTGACTATGGGTACAGATATTCGATAGTATTGGTGGTATCGATCATCCGGGAGGGAGCCGCTCATGTCAATGCTGATGGACGCCGGCTTGTCTCCGGTGCTGGTGGAGTTGGATGAGTTGGTGGGTGATCTGACCGCGTCGCGGGAGCGGGCGGCGCGGATGTTCGCGGCGGAGATGTTCTTCTTCGAACAGGTCGCCGGGATCGTCGAACGCCGGGAGGCGGAGCGTGCCGCGGTCCATGAGGGGGCGATCACCCGGTCTTCGCAGTTGGGGATGCGGGAGGTGTTCGCCGAGATCGGTGCCGCGCTCAAGCTCAGCGAATGGCAGGTCGCGCGGAAAGTGTCCTCGGCGTGGACGTTGATGCACCAGTTCCATGAGACCCTGTGCGACGCGAGCTGCGGGGTCTTCTCCGGGGAGCACGCGATGCTGATCGCCGACGCCGGTGCGGTGATCGAGAACGCGACGATCCGGGCGGAGTTCGAGCGGATCGCGCGGGAGCTGGCGGCCGAGCTGACGCCGGGGCAGTTGAAGGCGGCCCTGGCCGGGCTGGTGCAGCGCCTGGACCCGGAAGGCTGCGAGAGGCGGGTGCGGGACGCGGTGGCACGCCGGAAGGTCACCGCCCGGGAGATCGAGCCGGGTCTGACCCGGATCACCGCGGATGTGCCCACCACCCAGGGTGCGGGCATCATCGACCGGATCCGGGCGATGGCCACCGAACTGCACGACCAGAACACCACCGCCAAGGCCGATGCCGAAGCCGCCGCTGCTGACGTTGCGGCGCAGAAGGCCGCGGCGGAGAAGGCCGTGGCGGAGAAGGCCGTGGCGGAGAAGGCCGCGGCGGACGCCGCGGCCACGGCTGACGCTGCGGCCAAGGCTGATGGCGCCGAAGCTGCGGGCGCCGGTACTACCGAAGCCGCCGCCAGCGAAGCCAGCGTCGATGGCGAGGATGTGGATGCGGATGCTGTGGTGTTCGATGAGCGCACGCACACGCAGATCATGGCCGACGTGTTCTGCGACCTGCTGCTGACCGGGAACACGCACGGGCACGGCACCACCGACGCGGGCAGAGACGCGGTCAACAGCATCGTCCCGACCGTGCACGTGACGATCCCTGCCGCCACCCTTGCCGGGGCCACGGTCGGCGGGGCCGCGGTGGACGGGTTCGGACCCATCGATACCGACACCGCCCGACACCTTGCCGGGCTCGCGAAAACATGGGTGCGGGTGTTCACCGACCCGTGCTCCGGCATCCCGATCAGCGTGGACCGGTACCGACCCAGTAAGACACAGAAACTGTTCCTGCAGGTCCGGGACCGGCACTGCCGGTTCCCCGGCTGCCGCCGCCCCGCCCAAACCTGCGATATCGACCACACCATCCCGTACGCGCAGGGCGGGCCGACGTGCCTGTGCAACCTGGAACACTTCTGCAAGAGGCATCACACCGTCAAACACGACACCGACTGGTCGGTCGAGCAACTCCCCGGTGGGATCCTCCGGTTCACCGCCCCCACCCGACGCGTCCACACCACCAGACCACCCGGGACCGTCAGATTCACCCCGGTACAGCTGATCGACCCTGACCCGCACCTGAAACACCAGTTCGCACAACAACTCGCCGACAACCCCGCACCCTACTGACCGACGTCGTTCGACCGGCGATCAGCAGATGCGAACGGCGCCGCGCTGCACAGTGATGTCCACATTCGTGGTCTCGCCGACGTCTTCGCCGTCGATCTCGAACACGCGCGGCTCGGTCAGTGCCAACCTCAGCGTGGTGACCCGCCGGTGAGCGACGGTGTCGCTGCTCTCGGCACGTCCGCCCGGCGCGATGAGGCGTTTGACGCCGTTGTCCCACACCATCGTGCGCAGCGTGTCGATCCATCCGGCAGCACCGTCGGCACTGAGCAGCAGCATGTCGAGTTCTCCGTCAGACGGATCAGCATCCGGCAGCAGCACCATGCCTCCCTGCAGAGTGCCGCAGTTGCCGACCAGCACCGTGTGCGCACGCTCGGTGCGCGCCGGCTCGCCGTCGGCCGCGATCTTCACGTCGATGACCTCGCTCGCCGACACGGCGCGTCCCAGTGACTCGACATAGGCGAGCCATCCCGCCTTGTCTTTCAGATCGTCGTCGGTCTCGACGATCATGTGCGCATCGACTCCGAAACCGGCCATCACCGCGAACGCATCGCGACGCGTGCCTTCCTGCAGCGCGATCTCAGCCCACCCGAGGTCGATCGGTCGGGCATCAGCGGCGAGCACCCGCGCGAAGGCGGCGGGCAGATCACCGAGCGGCACGTCGAGGTTGCGCGCGAGCAGGTTGCCCGTGCCGAGCGGAATGATCCCCAGCACCGGCGCATCCGTCTTCTGCGCCACCTGCTCAGCGACCGCCCGCACGGTCCCGTCACCACCGGCGGCGGCGATCACCTCGGCACCGGCATCCATCGCTGCCGCCGCAGCGCCCTGCCCCGGGTCGTCCTCGGTGGTCTCCCACCACGAGACCCGCGCAGGAGCCGCACCAGTCGCAGAGGCCTCTTGCAGCGCCTGCTCGAGGTCGGCTCGTTCGGTCTTGGACGGATTCCAAACGATCGCCAGATGCTCCGTGCCCATGGTGCCCCCCCTGCGCAATGATCAGGGCCTCCATTCTTACCCGTAACCGCGCCGAAACGGCCGCACCTCGTGGATGCACCGAGCCACAGGCCCGAAGGCAGCCTCGGTCCGAACGCTACCGAGGCGTCGAGGCCAGCGCGTGGTCGGACTGCGGTACCCGCAGCGAGCCGTACCGTTCCATGCGGTGCCACCGCAGACGCGTGCCCACGATCGCCGTGAAGACGGACTGGATCACGACCAGATACATCAGCTGGCGGTAGACGAACTGCTGCAGGGGCAGCACCCACAGCGCACGCATCGATTCGCGATCCAAGGCAAGGGCATAGGCGGCCATCACCATCTGCAGCGCGAGGAATCCGAGCCACACTCCGGCGATGCGCACCGGGTCGAGGAAGATCAGGCCGTACACGGCGAACAGATCCACGACCGGCGCGAACAGGGGCAGCAGCACCTGCAGCACGAGAAGGTAGCCCAGTCCGCGTCGGCCGAGCTTGCCGGCCCGCCCGCCCTGCACCACCGCGCCGCGATGCTTCCACATCGCCTGCAGCGTGCCGTAGCACCAGCGGTAGCGCTGGCGCCACAGGGCGCCCAGCGTCTGGGGCGCCTCGGTCCACGCGCGCGCGTCGTCCTCGTAGACGATGCGCCAGTCCGCGCGGGCGAGCGCCATGGTCAGATCCGTGTCTTCGGCGAGGGTGTCCCCGCTGACTCCGCCCACCTGCGCAAGCGCAGAGCGACGGAACGCGCCGATCGCGCCCGGTACGGTCGGCATGCACTGGGCGACGTCGAACATCCGTCGATCCAGGTTGAACCCGACGACGTACTCGATGTGCTGCCAGCCGCCGAGCACTCCGCGCCGGTTGGCGACCTTCGTGTTGCCCGAGACGGCGCCCACGGCGGGAACGTCGAAGGGCCGGATGAGCCGTTCGACGGTCTCGGGCTCGAACACGGTGTCGCCGTCGACCATCACGACCAGCTCGTGCCCGGCCGCACGCAGGCCGGCGTTCAGCGCCGCCGGCTTGCCGGCGTTGCGCTGGCGGATGACGCTCACCTGCGACAGCCCGAGAGCCTCCACGCGCGCCGCGGTGTCATCGGTCGACCCGTCGTCGACGACGATGATCTGCACCGGGTGGGTCGAAGCGGCGATCGAGCGCACGGCAGCCTCGATGCCGGCCGCCTCGTTGTAGGCGGGGACGATCACCGTGACCGGCTCGCGGGCTGCGGCATCCGGCCTTCGTCTGCGCGGCTGACGACGCGTACGACGAGCCGCCCGTGCGTGATGCACGGCGGTGGTCATCACCAGCACCACCCGCACGAGCATGATGACCCCGCTGATCAGCAGCGCCCACGCCAGCACGCCGACCAGCACCTCGCTCACGCGCACAGCCGACAGGAACGCGCCCGAGGTCACGCGGTCCACGACCGTGGCCGGGCGCATCGTGTCGGAGATGCCGACCGCGTCGCTGACCGTCGTGACACGGCGGCCCTCATGGGCCCACGTCGAGAGCATGGCATCGAGCGCGGAGACCGTCTCGGAGCGGTCGCCGCCACCGTCGTGCATGAGCACCACAGCGCCGTGCGCACCGCCCTTGCGCAGTTTCGCCTCGATCGCCGAGACCCCGGGGCGCTGCCAGTCCTCGCTGTCGAGCGTCGAGAGCACGGTGAGATATCCGTCGGCCGCGGCCGACTCGATCGCGCTCCACGAGGCCGGGGTGACGGCGTCGTTGGTCGAGCTGTACGGCGGGCGCAGCAGCGACGTGGTCCGCCCGGTCGCCGCAATGACCGCCTGTTGGGCGCCCTGCAGCTCGGCGGTGCGCTGCCAGTTCGGCACCTGCCCGAGATCGGTGTGCGTCAGGGTGTGGATGCCGATCTCGTTGCCGTCCGCGACGATGGTGCGCACCAGGTCAGGGTGTTCGAGCACCTCGCTGCCGACGACGAAGAACGTCGCATGCACACCGTGTCGACGCAGCACGTCGAGGATCTTCGGCGTCCAGGTCGGATCGGGTCCGTCATCGAAGGTCAGCGCGATCGTGCCTGACTTCGGCCCGCTCGTGGCTACCTGCCCGGCGCGGGCATCGATCACCGGGCCGCCGTGGGCGACGGCCGCCGGCACGACTCCGGCCCCAGACGCGGAGACGACGCCGTCATCGGTGACCCCGCCGTGATGGTGGAGGTACCCCTGCAGCGCGAGCGCCGCGGCGATCACGAGCAGCACTCCGGCCAGCACGATCCAGTGCGCCCGGGTGCGCCTGTGCGCGGCGTGCGCGTGCGCCCTGTGCCGTCGCTGCGACGTCACGGGCGTGCCGGCGGGGTGGGCTGGTTCGTCCTGCCGGGGGCGCTGCTGCTCTTGCCGTGCAGCAGTCCGGAGCTGCCGGGCGCCGTGGCCTGCGGCGAGGGGGTGGATGCCGGTGCCGGCGTGGCCGATGTCTTCGGCGTGGCTGCCGGGTCAGGTATGGCCTGCGACGCCGGTGACGTCCGGGATGCCGGCGTCTCGGAGGGCACTCGCGTGGCAGGCGACGTCGGGCTCGGCGCGGTGGCGACATCGGTCGGCGTGGATGACGGAACGGCGACCTTGTCAGCGGCCACCGGCGGCTGCGGCAGGAAGGGCGCATTGATCGACGGACCGCCCACGAGCGCGCTGATCAGCAGGGCGGCGTAGGCAACCGCGACGATGATCACGACGATGGCGACGATCCGCACACCGCGCAGACGACGGCCGCTCGCGTCGAGGAACACCGGCGTTGCGGCATCCGAGCGAGCGGCGAACGCGCGCAGGCTGCGTCGGGTAGGCAGTGTCTCGGGCATGTCGGCTCTGGTACGGATTTTACCGGCGCATTCTGAGCGGATGTCTGAGAGTCCCCTCACGCAGCGCCCGGCAGGTTCCAAGGCATCCAGGAGTAACTTCTCGTTGGCGACCCATCACCCACGACGACCGGAGCACAGAATGACCAGCATCCACGGCCCGGCGGCTCCGGACCCGCGCACGCGACTGGCCCGACTGCCTCAGCTGCAGCACTGGCTGATGGTGAGTCTGATCGGCACTCTCGCGCTGCTGCTGCTGGGCTTCTCGGCAAAGCTGCTGCCGCATGTTCTGTCGATCGAACTGGCACTGGACGAGTCGCTCACCGACCACCAGCTGCCCGTGCTGAATGCGATCGGCATCGGGCTGTCGACGATCTTCTCGCCGCCGGGAGCGGTGGTGATCCTGGCACTGTCCTTCTGCTTCCTGCTGTTCGTGCGGCGCGCACCCGTCAACGCGTTCGCGTTCACCGGCTTGGCCGCGTTCTGCTGGCTCAGCTCCGAGATCTTCAAGATCATCGTCGCCGAACCACGGCCGAACGGCGCGCTGCTGGATCATCCGCTGCTCGCCGAGGTCGGCAACAACAGCTTCCCCAGCGGCCACACCACGTTCATCGCGTCATTCGCCATCGCGTGCTACCTGCTGGCCCGCGGCACCCGGTGGCAGCGGACCACGGCGATCGCCGGAATCGTCGCGGTCGTCATCATGGGCACCGCCCGCCTCTATGTCAGCGGGCACTACCTGACCGACGTGATCGGTTCGGTGATCCTCGCGTCGACGGCCGCAGTGTTCTTCACCGGCTTGTGGAACCTCATCGGCCTCGACATCCTCAACCGCCTGCCCTGGATCGACCGCCTCGGCCCGATCCCACCGGTGGCGCGGCCGCGCGTCGCACACTGAACGTCGCGCACTGAACGTCGCATACTGAACCCCGGGGTGATAGACAACGCGTATGGGCCTGCGCGCGTGGTATCGCTCGACCGGGGCGGATCTGCCGTTCCAGAGTCCGCTGCCCGCGCACCCCGGCGTCGCGATGGAAGGCTACTTCTGGCGGATCAGCGACCCGGGGTCGGGCCGGGTGCTGATCGCCCTGAACGGCGTCAACCGCGGCCCGCGCGGCCCGTGGGCGACGCTGGGTCTCGCGGCGCACCCGGGCGGGTTCCTGCGCGTCGCCGCGCACCCGGACGCCCGGGCCGACGCACGAGCCATGGGCGCGCATGCCGGCGAGGCGTTCTCCGCTGACGACCGGCGCGTGCGCGTGGATCTGGGTGAAGACGCACGACTGGACGTCACGATCGCCGACCCGCTTGTGTGGCCGCACCGGGCCTTCGGCGGGTCGAGCCTCTTCCAGACCGTGCCGGCGCTCAACCAATATTGGCACCCGTGGCTGCTGGGCGGTCGCGTCGAGGGGACGGCGACCCTCGGCGATCAGAGCTGGCAGCTGCACGACGCGCAGATCTACGCCGAGAAGAACTGGGGTCGCGAGGGGTTTCCCGACGCCTGGTGGTGGGGCCAGGCCCAAGGATTCGCCGAACGTGGCGCGTGCGTGGCGTTCGCCGGCGGGCAGGTGCACTCCGGTCCGATCCGCACCGAGGTGACGGGCCTGGTCGTGCGCCTGCCCGATGGGCGCGTCGTTCGTCTGGGAAACCCGGGCATCAGCCCCGTGCGCGCCGAGATCACCGACGAGCGCTGGGTGCTGCACGGTCGCGGCCATGGCTGGACGATCGAGGTGGATGCCGCGGCCCCGCGCGCAGCTTCGCACGTGCTGCCGGTGCCGCCGCCGTCGCAAGAGCGCAACACGGCCGGCGCCCTGGAGCACTTGGCCGGCACGCTCGAGGTGACCGTGCGCCGCCGCGGACGGCTCGTGTGGTCGGGCCTGTCCGCGCTCGCCGGGCTCGAGCACGGCGGGCTCGAGCGCGCACGCGCCGAGCTGCTGCGACGCGGTGCCGACCCGTCGGCCACGCATGCGCCGCCGACGATCTAGAAGAAGTACCCCAGCACGTCCAGCCGCAGCTGCGCGGCGAGGAAGATGACCAGGTAGTCCAGCGCCACGATCGGCACGATCCACGTGGCGATGAACGTGCCGGCTCTGAGCGGCACAGTCCCCCATACGCCCGCGCGCAGCGTCCACCCCGCGACGGACCAGAAGAACGGGATGGTCATGAGCCAGATGACCATGCACCACGGGCAGAGCGTGCCGTAGACGAAGACGCTGTTATAGGCGAACACGTGCACGAGCACGAATCCGGCGAGCCCGAACAGCGCGAACGTGCGCCAGTACCAGGCCCGCATCCCTGCGGGCGCGGCCAATGCGCCGACGCCCGCGAACACCGGTCCGAGAAACAGCACCATCCCGATGATGGCATTGGTGAACCCCAGCAGGTTTCCCAACGGCGAAAGCAGGTTGGGACCACACGTGATGAACGGGCTGAAGTCGCACGAGAAGCGGGGAGGGGCGTCGGTGAGCTGGCCGACGTACTCCAGATAGATCAGGAACGACACTGCCCAGGCGATCACGCCGGCCACGATCCAGAAGATCGCCATGCCCGCGCGCGGACGGAACAGTCCCGGTGAGACCGGCACAGGGTGGGTACTGCTCATGTGCCCCAGGCTACGGACTGCGGCGGGGTGCGGCGGGCGGAAGGGCCGTGTATAACTCGCGCGGGGCTCAGTTCTGGGCCGGACGCCGGCTCTCGCGCTGAGGTGGGCGCGCCCAGGCGATGAGCTGGGCGGTGGTGCGTTGGCGCACTTCGCCGCGCTGGTTGACCGTCTGGTGCGACACGACCACCCGCGCGCGGTTCGAGCGCGACGTCGACCACGTGCGGTCGCCGACCACGATCTCGAGGTGCAACCGGTCACCGGGAAGCGTCGGCGAGGGCCAGACGAGCTCGCCGCCACCGCCGACGATGCCGGTCGCGACGGGGAAGGCTTCGACGAGCAGCCGCGTCGTCACCGCGGCCGTGTACCAGCCGCTGGCCACGAGCCCGTCGAAGAATGTGCCGACGGCCGCGTCCGCATCAAGGTGGAACGGCTGCGGATCGAACTGCCGAGCGAACTCGATGATGCCGGCCTCGGTGATCGGATATTCGCGCGATGTGAAGGTCAGCCCAGGTGTCAGGTCGTCGGCCCACAGACCGTCCGGCCTGGTCGGCGCCGGCGTGTCATTTTCGATGCGTTCGTCATTCACGTCATCCACCCTTCACCGCTGCCGTCTCGAACTCGAGCGTAAGGCACGCGAGTTCATCGCGCGCAGAACGTGCGCGCCGCATCATTTGATCGCGCCCGCGAACAGCCCGCGGACCAGGTACCGCTGCGCGATGAAGGCGAAGCAGAGCGGGATGATGACCGAGATCACGGTGACGGGATGATGCCGACCGCGACCAGCCCAGGAGCGTGGAGGGGCAGCACCACAGAGAACAGGGTTCGCGCTTCCGCTCTCAGCCGGCGACGCGCTCGAGGACAGCCGGGATGACCTGCGTGTCGAAGAGGTCGATCGAGGTCAGCGCGTCGGCAACGGAGAGGGACCCCCAGCTGAACGCGCCGGCCACGTAGTTCACGCCGGTCGCTTCGACGACGTGCGCGACCTGCGCGGTCACGTCGTCCGGCGAGCCCACGAAGAACAGGTGATCGGCCACCAGCTGGCGCAGGTCGGGCTGCGGGGGCTGGTCCACGCCATGCTGTCGCCACAGCCACGTGAAGTTGTCGTAGTGGTCGGCGAATGCGGCCTCGGCCCGGTCCCATGCCTGCGCCTCGGTGGCCGCCACGCACACGTGCCGCAGCACCCCGAACCGCGGATCCCTGCCGTTCGAGGCCAGGCCCGCTCGGGTGTCGAAGTAGATGTCCCTGCGCTCGCGGATGACATCCACCCCGGGCGAGCGGAACGCGAACCCGAAGATCGTGTTCTGGCCGTTCAGCGCTGCCTGGCGGATCGAGTCAGGATTGGATGTCGGGTACCAGGTCGTGAACGCACTCTGCACGGGCCGGATGCTGAGCGGGAACGCCTCGCCGGCCTCATTGCTGTAGACGCCGGTCTTCAGCGCCTCGATCACCCGCGGCAGCGATGCCTCGTAGCGCTCCCGCATCTGATCGGCCGTAAGCCCGAACATGCGCGCCTCGATCGGCGATGACCCCTTGCCGATGCCGAGCTCGAGCCGGCCGTGCGAGAGCTGGTCGATCATCGCGATCTCCTCCACGAGCCGCAAGGGCTCATACAGGGGGACGACGAAAGTCATCGGCGCGAGCCGGATGCGCTGCGTCTGCCGGGCGACCGCCGCCGCGAACAGCCCGGGCGACGCCGCCAGACCGAGCGTCGCACCGTGGTGCTCGGCGATGTGATAGCGCTCGAATCGCCCACGATCCGCGCGCTGCGCGACCGCGATCCTGTCGTCATACGTGTCGGCGATGCTGCGCCCCTTCGCGACATCCACCCAGTCGAACACACCGAATTCGAGATCCATTGCACCGGCTCCTTCGCCCTTTGCCCGCCCCTCAGTCTGCCGCACTCGCCGTCCCGAGACCCAGCGTCGTCGCGTATCGTCGAAGGCGTTGGAGGTACGCATGGCAGAATCTCTCGCGCAGCACCGGAATGCGCTGCTGGCGCTCGGGACCGCGCTCGTCCCGGAGATGGTCGAGGGCACGATCGCCCTCACAGCCCCAGACATCGACCCGGCGATCTACCACGGCGTCGAGACCGTCAAGGATCTCAGCTATGGCCCCCACATGCGCAACGTCCTCGACGTGTACAAGCGGACGGATGCTGCCGGTTCCCGGCCCGTGCTGGTCTACGTCCACGGCGGCGCGTTCGTGCGTGGGGCGAAGGATTCCGACCAGACACCCTACTTCGCGAACCTCGGCGCATGGGCTGCGCAGCAGGGGTGGGTCGCCGTCGTCATCAACTATCGGCTCGCCCCGGAGTTCGGCTACCCGTCGGGCGCGCAGGATGTCGCGGCCGCGATCACGTGGACTGTGGACAACATCGCCGCACACGGCGGGGATCCGTCGCGGATCTTCTTGGCGGGCCAGTCCGCAGGGGCCATGCACATCGCCGACTATGTGGTCGGGCACGGCGGCTACGGCCCGCATGGACGGGCGCTGGCCGGCGCCATCCTGGTGTCGTGCCTGTACGACGTCTCGCGGGCGTCGCACCAAGACACCCACCGCGCGTATTGGGGCGAGGACACCGCCGGCTGGGCCGAATTCGCGACACTGCCGGGACTGCTCGAGACCGACCTGCCGCTGCTGCTGACGGTGGCCGAGTTCGACGAACCGGAGTTCCAGGACCACGCCGCGCAATTCGTCACGGCCTGGCATGCGCGGCACGGCACGTACGCGCCGATGCATCGCCTCTACGGACAGAACCACCTCACCCCGGTGTATGCCATCGGCTCGCGCTGGGACGTGCTCGGCCCCCTGCTCACCGGGTTCATCGAGGTCAACAGCTGACCGCGCACCAGATTCGATCGACTCGACCGCGGCAGAGCAAGGGCGTTGCCAGCCGTCATCCTCGCCGACCGCAACTGCACACGAGGTTTCCCGGCGCGAGTGGACGGCGCTCGAACTCGCCGCGACGCCCCTCACCGAGGGCGGCGACCGTTCGGGTCGGGTGCGGCGGCGAGCAGGAATTCCCCGCTCATATGCACATCGACCTCCTGCCAGAAGCGCAGGGCCACGGCTGGGGTCGGCCCTGGTGCGCACACTGCTCGCACAGCTGTACACGGCGGGAATTCCCGGGGTTCAATTGGGCGTAGGTGCCCGCAACACCGGTGCGCGGCAAGCAGTAGTGCCCCTTAAGGTGGTGTAGCCCGCGGTGGCTGGCTCGTCGCTCACGACGTAAGCGCGGCCACCGTGTGATCCTTCGAGAAGTCTCTTACCTCCACTCGAAAGGCATCATCACGATGACCGCACCTCATATTGTCGACCCTGCCCGCCTGTTGGGTGAAGCCCTCGCCGATTCGTCGCCGGATCTGATGCGGCAGCTGCTGCAGACCATGATCAACGCGTTGCTGTCTGCCGACGCGGACGCCGTCGTTGGCGCCGAGTGGGGAAAGCCCAGCCGCGATCGCATCACGCAGCGCAACGGTTACCGGCACCGCGACCTGGATACCCGGGTCGGCACGATCGACGTTGCGATCCCGAAACTGCGCTCGGGGACGTACTTCCCGGAGTGGCTGCTGGAGCGTCGCAAACGCGCCGAGACCGCGTTGATCACCGTCGTCGCGGACTGCTACCTCGCCGGCGTCTCGACCCGCCGGATGGACAAACTGGTCAAGACCCTCGGGATCAACTCCCTCTCGAAGTCGCAGGTCTCGCGCATGGCCGCGGAACTGGACGAACACGTCGATCAGTTCCGGCACCGGCCGCTGGGAGATGCGGGCCCGTTCACGTTCGTCGCCGCTGACGCGCTGGCCATGAAGGTCCGTGAGGGCGGGCGCGTCATCAACGCGGTGGTGCTGGTCGCGACCGGAGTCAACGCCGACGGACACCGCGAGGTCCTGGGTCTGCGGGTCGCGACCAGTGAGACCGGAGCTGCCTGGAGCAGCTTCTTCGCCGACCTCGTCGCCCGCGGCCTGGCAGGGGTGCGCCTGGTCACCAGCGACGCGCACCAGGGCCTCGTGGAGGCGATCGCCGCGAATCTGCCCGGCGCGGTCTGGCAACGCTGCCGCACCCACTACTCGGCGAACCTGATGAGCGTGACACCGAAGGCCATGTGGCCGGCGGTGAAGGCGATGCTGCACTCCGTCTACGACCAGCCCGACGCCGACGCAGTGAATGCGCAGTTCGACCGGCTGCTGGACTACGTCGACGGGAAACTCCCCGACGCGTTCGAGCATCTCGACGCCGCCCGGGCGGACATCCTTGCGTTCACCGGATTCCCCGAAGGACTCTGGCAGCAGATCTGGTCCAACAACCCGAACGAGCGCCTCAACCGGGAGATCCGCCGCCGCACCGATTCCGTGGGCATCTTCCCGAACCGTGACGCGATCATCCGCCTCGTCGGCGCAGTCCTCGCCGAGCAGACCGACGAATGGGCAGAAGGCCGCCGCTACCTCGGCCTCGACATCCTCGCCAAGTCCCGCCTCACCTTCGTCCCCGACACCACAAGCGAGGTGACCACCGACACGATCCTCGAACTCAGCGCCTAACCAACATCAACAACAGAAGGACCACCGACAGCTACACCACTCCAAGGGGCTTGACCGCGCAAGCGTTCTACCGCCGGCTCGGATTCGCACCGCTGCCCTCTACACCCGACAACGCGCTACAGCTTGGCATCGCCAGCGATGCGACGCTCTGACGGATGCGCCTTAGCCGACCGCGGGCACGATCGTCGCCCTACTCATCCTCGGTGCCTTTGTCTCGCCGAAGGTGAGCGGCCACTGGTGGCGGTTGCTCTACTGAGCGATGGGGCGAAACTGGCTCTTTGACGTCGTGTTCTACGGACGGACCGCAGGATTCGTGCTGACCATCGCCAAGGACTTCACATTCGGGTTAGCCGACCTTCCTCCCTCAAGCCATCGTCCGGAGCGCCGATCGGCGGTCGCGATACACGACACGTTGCATGCCTCTGCGCTCCGCGTGGCACCAGCCGTCATACCAGAATCGTCATGGGATGTTCGATCCGCCGCTGGAACGCTGCCAGCCAGCGTGCGGCGATGGCTCCGTCAAGAACGCGGTGATCTGCGGACAGTGTGACGGTCATGACCTGGGCCGCCGAAATCTGCCCGTCGTCATCGACGACCGGCATCCGCCGCGCGGCGCCGACGGCGAGGATGCCCGCCTGCGGTGGATTCAGGATGGCACTGAATTCAGCCACGCCGTACATCCCCAGATTCGAGACCGAGAAGCTCCCGCCTTCCAGCTGGTGCTGGCGGAGCGTGCCACTACGCGCCTGGGCGGCCGCGTCCACAATAGATGTGCTCAGCTCACCCAGTGAGAGCCGTTCAACTCCCCTGATCACCGGCGTGCTTAGGCCGCCGTCGACCGCGACAGCCACTGCCACGTCTGCTGAGCGGTAACGTCGAATGGTCTGACCATTCCAGCTCGCGTTTGCCTCCGGCACCTCCATCAGCGCGCCGGCGACAGCCCTCACCACGAAATCGTTGACCGATATCTTCCCCGCGACTGCCGCATTGACTTGTGCTCGCAGGGCAAGCAAGTCGTCGACCCGACAGTCTGCGACAAGGTAGAAGTGCGGCACAGTCGACTTGCTCTCGGTCAGCCGCCGTGCGATCGCCTTCCGCATACGGTCGAGCGGGACATCTTCGTAGCTAGCGCTTGAGAAGTCGCCTGAAGCCGCCTCCACGGCACTGGCAGCCGCAGCATTCGATTCTCCCCCGCGGGCAGCCATGTCGCGTGCGTCCTCTCGAATGATTTGGGCGCCCAGATAGCGGTCCAGATCTCGTCGGACGACGCGGCCATTCGGGCCGCTGCCGGGCACCCGAGAGAGGTCGACTCCGCGCTGGAGTGCGAGACGCCTGACCAACGGGCTGGCGAACAGACGGCGCCCGAGTGAGCTCTCCGCAGAGTCGACAGTAGCGGGAGCATCCGCTGCGGGCGACGGCACTGTCGTCGTCGTAGGAGCGAGACGCGCGGCGGAAGCATATGGAGGTTCTTCGAGTCCTACGAGCTCCGACCCTACGAGCCCCGACCCGGTCAAGAGACCGGCGCGTGACAGCGCTACATCGATTTCAGCATCACTCTCGCCGTCGTCGACGAGGGCCAGGATGGGGCCGCCGACAGCGATGCTTGCGCCCTCGTCTGCCAGCAGGCGCCCGACCGTACCAGCGAACTCTGCCTGGTAATCCACGACCGCCTTGTCCGTCTCGATCTCGGCTATCGTCTGGTTCAGCGACACGTAAGACCCGGGCTTTACCAACCAGGTCTGGATGGCGCCCTCCGAAGCACCGGCGAGGACCGCCGGCATCCTGATGATCTCGACCACGTCAGGCTCCAAATCCCGCCCGGATGGCTTCCAGACCGGCGACGACTGCTTCTGTGCCAGCGATGGCGGCCCGCTCGAGCACGAGCGAGATGCTGGGCGAGGCCTCCTTCCCGCTCACGCGCGAGACGGGCTGGTCGAGCCAGTCGAAGTATCGACGCTGGATTTCATCGGCGAGCCATCCGCCGTAGCTTGTACCGGTGGCGCCCTGCTCGACGATCAGCACCGCGTTGGTCTTTTGGATGCTCCGGCCTACGGTGTCCCAGTCCAGCGATGCGCGATCTAGCCACCTCAGATCTATAAGGTCGGCGTCGATACCGGTCTGCTCGATCGCCGCCTGGGCGTGTTTGACCATCGACAGGTAGCTGATGACGGTGACATCGTTTCCTTCGCGCACAAGCGCCGCCGATCCCGGTGGGATGACGTAGTCCAAGGGGCCGTCCGGAACCTCATCGGCCGTGTTGTACAGGTCGACGTGCTCGATTACCAACACCGGATCCTGCAGCGCGAGGGCAGCATTCATCAGCCCGACGTAATCGGTGGCGTTGGATGCGGCGACGATGCGCCAACCCGGGCTGGTCGCAAAGATGCCCGCCGGATCCATGAGATGCTGCGAGCCGTAGCCAGAGCCCATCGCGACCTTCGTTCGAAGAACGAGGGGTACCGGGTTCTCCCCGCCGAACATGTGGCGCGCCTTCCCGATCTGGTTGAACACCTGATCAGCAGCAACCCACATGAAGTCCGGATACATGAACTCGACCACGGGCCGGAACCGCCCGTCCAGTGCGAGCCCGCCTGCGAGCCCCACGAACGCGTTCTCGCTGATCGGAGTGCCCAGGACGCGGTCTTCGCCGTACTTCTTGGCCAGCCCCTTTGTCGCGCCGTTCGTCCCGCCGTTGAGCCGGTGCACGTCCTCCCCAAGGACGACAATCCGCGGGTCTTGCGCCATGCGGCGGTCCATCACCTCAGCCACGGCGTCAACAAACTTTATCGGCCGGGTCGCGCCACGAGACAGCGGCCGGAGCTCATTCAGCTCGCTCCCGTCGCCACGGACGCCGACGTCGACGAAGCTCGGCTCGGGCCATAGCTGCGGACGAATGCGACGCTTGCCTGGATGGCCCGGATCGGGTTCGAGCAGTTCGCCGATCGCTGTATCCATCGCAGCCTGGGCGCGTTCGCGGAAGGCCGCGATGCCCGCCTCATCGATCAGCCCGCGCGAAATCATCTTTGCGGCGATCAGGTCGAGGGGGTCGCGTGCTCGCCAGGCGGCTTCCTCCTTTTTCGTGCGGTAGCCGAATGCGCTGCCAGGGTATGGGCCATTCTGATGGAAGAAGCGGTACACCTCGGCTTCGACGATCGCGGGACCACGGCCGGACCTGAGATGCTCTGCGACTTCATTCATCGCCAAATGCACCGCCAGCGGGTCCATTCCGTCCACTCGCCACGACGGGATCCCGAAGCCCTGGCCGCGCACCGAGAATCGGGGATCGGCGGTGATCTCATCCGATCGGGTGGACACCGCGTAGAGGTTGTTCTCGATGAAGAAGCACACGGGGAGCTTCCAGGCCGCCGCGAGGTTCATCGATTCGAGGACCGACCCGATCTGTGACGCACCGTCCCCGAGATAGTTGATCGTAATGTCGTCGGTGCCACTGTGTTTCTGCGCCCAGGCGTTTCCGGTGGCCATCGGCGCGCCTCCGCCTACGATCGCGTTTGTGCCGAGCGCGCCGGCCGCGAACCACTGCAGGTGCATCGATCCGCCGCGGCCGTGGCAGTAGCCCTGCGCGAGTCCGAGGATTTCGGCCAGCGTTCGCTGCAGAACGGCTTGCACCGCTGCTGGAACCGGGGCGGCGAGGTCGATACCCTCCCCCGAGACATGTGTCAGCGCCTTCGAGAGAAACTGATGGTGTCCGCGGTGGGAACCGTTTACTCCGTCAGTGGAGCGCAGTCCGATGATGGATCCGACTGCCCCACCCTCCTGGCCAATGCTCGAGTGTGCCGGGCCGTGCACGAGACCCTCCCCCGCCAGCTCCAGTACCGTCTCCTCAAAGGCACGAATCAGATGCAGTTGGCTGAGTATCGATCGGAGCAGCTCTGCCGGAGCCGCGTTCCAGTCTGCGGCGGTCGTCGAAAGCTCGAACCAGTCCACGCCGGTCTGTAAGCGCTTCTTCTTTGGCATCCTCGCCGCTCCCATCCTTGGGCCTACTCCATGGCCGTACGCTTACCGAGGCTAGACCATGATTTGATCCAATTCAATACATCTACTGCCGTAGATCTCGACATTGTCTGGGATCTGGCACCCTGACTGGATACAATGAGCGGAGAGAGGATGGATGCCATGGCTAGCTCAGCTGCACGCGGGATCCCGGGTATACGGGGAACGGACCACATCGGTTTTACTGTCCCGGATCTCAACGAGGCACATGCATTCTTGGTCGACGTCCTCGGGTGCGACTGGATCTATACCTTGGGACAGAAGCGCGCAGACGACGACTGGATGCTCACCCACCTCGGTGTGCATCCGCGCACTGTGATCAATGAGATCCGGTTCTACCGGCTGGGCAACGGCGCCAACTTTGAGGTCTTCTTGTATGAATCCGCTGACGGGCAGCGCCCTCAGCCGCGCAACAGCGACATCGGGGGGTTCCACATCGCCTTCTACGTGGCCGACCTCGACGAGGCGGTCGCGTATCTGAATTCGCGCGGAGTGGATGTCATGGGCGAGCCGACGGCGAGCAAGCAGTCAGCCGAGGGCCAACGCTGGATCTACTTCCGCGCACCGTGGGGGCTGCAGTTTGAGCTGGTCAGCTTCCCGGGCGGCAAGGCCTACGAGAATGGTGCCGACCGGCTGCTGTGGCATCCCGCCCATCCGGACAGATGACAGGAGAGACCTCGATGATGCAAGCGACGACCCACGGAGCAACCGGCGCCCGCATCGCCGCGACACTGCGCGAGGCGATCATCGCCGGTGAGTACCGTCCGGGGGAGCGCATCCGCCAGGACGAGTTGGCGGAGCGCCACGGTGCAAGCCGACTACCGGTCCGCGAGGCGCTGCGGATGCTGGAGTCCGAGGGCCTGGTGACACTTGTCGCGAACACCGGCGCATGGGTGTCCAAAGTCAATGCCGAGGAGTGTCAGGAGATGTACCGGATCCGAGAGCGCCTCGAACCTCTGCTCCTGCGCATGAACGTACCCTTGCTCACGGACGTCGAACTCGACCGCCTCCACGCGCTGGCCATCGCGATGGAGCAGTCCGACGACGTCGAGCGCTTCCTCCGATTGGACCGCGAGTTCCACCTGTCCTGCCTCACATCGGCCACCACGAGCGTGCTCGGCGATCTCGTCCACTCGCTTTGGAATCGGACCCAGCACTACCGCCGAGCCGCGACACGCCTGTTCTGGTCCCACGGCGACCAGAGCATCCACTTTGACCACCACCTGATCGTGAACGCGCTCCGGCAGCGCGACGCAGATGAGGCTGAGCAAGTACTGACGCGGCACATCCGGCGCAGCAGGATCGAATTGGCCCAGCATCCCGAGGTGTTCGACGCCGACTGATCCCAACTATGTCACTGCTCGTCGCCGCGGCCGATCTTCCGCCTACGTGTAACTTCAGCCGCTGCCCCCCAGTCTGCACCTGATATCTCCTCGTCAGCGAGCGCGGTCTGGAACACCCGCTGCAGGGCGGGCAGCGTCGGCAGGAGGAGGCCATCCTCCGCGGCGACCGCCGCTGCCAGGCCCAGGTCTTTCGCCCCTAACGCCATGGCGAATCCCGGGGGCGTATAACTCTGAGAAGCGATCTCAGCACCGTACACGCGGTACGCGTCGCCACCGAACAGAGAGTGAGTCAGAAGTTCTTGGAATTGCGCGACATCGATCCCCTGCGATTCCACCAACGCGAAAGACTCGCCCAGCGCCTGGATCACGTGAACCAGGTTGTAGTTCACCGCAACCTTCGCGACATTCGCCGCACGCGGACGTTCACCGAACGACCAGGTGCGCATCCCGAGGACATCGAAGAACTCCTGCGCCGTCGCGACGGCTACCACGTCGCCGGCCGCCAGGATGTTCAATCGACCCGCAGCGGCCACATTCGGCCGGCCGAGCACAGGCGCCGACACGTATCCAGCCCCCGCTGCGGCGAAGCGCTCGGAGAGCCGATCCGCCGCCGCGGGGCTGATCGAGGCCATGTTGACATGCACGCCCGAAACCGCCGCGAGTGCGACGTCGTCGAAGACGGTTTCGCAGGCCTGGTCGTCGGCCAGCATCGAGAACGAGATACCGTGTGCGAGGGCCGCGGAAGCTGATGGGGCACGTACCGCCCCCCTTCTGACCAGGTCATCCACGGGCGAGGGCGAACGATTCCATACGTGCACGGTGTGGCCGGCCTCGACCAGACGCGCGGCCATCGCCGCCCCCATCGCACCGAGGCCCAAGAATCCGATCTCCGCCATCATCTTCACTTTCTGTTCAGGCCGGAGCGTGTCGTCCGACCACAACGGTCATTAATGCCTGCGGCCGTGCACAAACCAGACGCCCTCGAAGTCGCCCTCGCCCACGTTGCGAAGCACATGCGGGATGGTGGAATCAAACCCCAAAGACTCTCCTTCGTTGAGGGTGAAGGTCTCGGACCCGACCGTCACCTCCAATGTTCCCCGCAGAACATATCCGTACTCGTAGCCCTCATGGCTCTGCAGCTCACCGCCGGCTGTCGACGTGGAACCTGGGGCATACAGAATCTTCATGAAGTTCACCGCATGCTCTGGGGTGGCGGCCAGACGCTCCCACACGACCCCCTCTGCCATGGCTAGACGCGATCGATGTGAAGGGTGGACAACCGAGATCCGGTTCGCGAACTCGGACGGATGCCAGGCGTTCGTGGGGTTCATGCTGCCATCCGGCCCCCACGAGCCAGCAACGAGGCCATGCTCGACAGCCTCGCCGCCGTGCTGATCGAACAGCTCGTCGATAGACACGTTCAAGATGCGCGCGAACGCGTACAGTGTGGCGACGGACGGCTGAGACCGGCCGTTCTCGATCTGGGAGATGAACGAGGGGGAAACCTTCGCCTGCCGACCCAGTTCCCGCAAGCTCATTCCCGCCTGCTTTCGTGCGTCCTTGAGTCGTACTCCGAGCCCGTCCATACCGGCATGCTCTCCATTCGAACTCACGATCAGGCCTGTTCCTCGTAGAAAGACCCGAACTCGCGCTTACCCAAAACGTACCTCCCGATCGTAGGCCAGGGTGATCTAGTGTTAACCATTACAGAACAAGTATAATTGTGAGTCAACAGGGGGTTCTAGCGACTTCGCCTCCTGGATTCACAGCTGGGAAGACCGACGAAGGGGTACGGCATACGGCATGGCAATCCGCGGCTTGCATCATACGGGCATCATCGTCAGGGACCTCGACCGATCGGTGTACTTCTACCACGACCTGCTCGGGCTCGAGTTCGCAAGCGAGCCGAGCCCATGGTTCTCCGGCGACGACCTCGCCATTGGCGTCGGCGTGCCTGGCGCGTCACTGCGCCAAGTCAACCTTCGGGCCGGCGACGGCACGCTAGAACTGCTCGAGTACGGCAATCGTCCGAAGGGAGACGACACCGCACCACCGCAGAACAGGCTCGGATCCATGCACGTCGCGCTGCACGTCGACGACCTTGCAGAGACGATGCGTAGCCTGAGCGCGAAAGGCGTCACATTCCTGTCAGGCCCCAATGTCGTCGACGAAGGCACCCTCGCCGGGTGGCGCTGGGTTTACTTCCATGATCCAGACGGGGTCACTATCGAACTCGTCGAGGAGGCGTACACCACGCCTCACCAGGAGGCAATCAGCGCATACCTGCGTGGACGCCCTCCGTTGGAAGATGTTCTGCGAGCCGAGGAACGAGGCTGAGTCGATGAACGATGTTCGCGAGACCGCACTCGTAGCCGGTTCGACCGGCATCTCCGGCCAGGCCCTCGCGCGTCAGCTCGCTGATGCGAGCTGGCGCACATACGGCGTTTCCCGCAGCGGCTCGGTGACGCTGCCCAATGTCACCGGGGTTCGAGTCGATCTGCTCGACGCCGACGCGACCCGCGAGACGCTGGCCGGAATCCGCCCCAACTTCGTCGGGATTACCGCGTGGATCCGCCGCGCAACCGAAGCCGAGAACATCTCGACCAACACCGCCACCATCCGCAACCTACTGAGCGCGCTCGAACCAGCCGGCACCGTTCGGCACGTCGCGCTGATGACTGGATTGAAGCACTACCTCGGACCCTTCGAGGCATACGGCAAGGCCGTGATGGCCGAGACTCCGTTCCACGAATCCGAGCCACGGCTCGACTACCCCAACTTCTATTACGCGCAGGAGGACGTACTTTTCGAGGCAGCGTCCAGGATGGGCTTCACCTGGAGCGTGCACCGGGCTCACACCGTGCAAGGATTCGCCACCGGCAACGCCATGAACATGGCGCTGACACTTGGCGTGTACGGGACGCTGTGCCGGGAGCTCGGGTTGCCGTTCATCTTCCCCGGCTCGCAGATGCAGTGGAATGGCATCACGGACCTGACCGACGCGGACCTGCTTGCGGAGCAGATGATCTGGGCTTCGACGCACGAGAACGGACGCAACGAAGCGTTCAACGCCGCCAACGGCGATGTCTTTCGCTGGCGGTGGATGTGGCCTCAGCTCGCCGAGTACTTCGACGTGCCATGGGAGGGTTTCGACGGCTCTGTGCGCACTCTAGAGTCGCGCATGAGCGGAATGGGAGATACCTGGCGAAAGATCGCGGCGCAGCACGATCTTGTGGAGCCCGATATCGACCGGCTCGCCTCTTGGTGGCACAGCGACGCCGACCTCGGGCGGACGATCGAAGTGCTGACGGACACAACGAAGGCGCGTGAGGCCGGTTTCCTCGGATTCCGCAACTCGATGAAGTCCTTCCTCCACCGATTCGACCAGTATCGGGCCGCCCGGATCATCCCCTGACCTGCACAACGCACCAGAGGCGTCCGCGAGCATCACTGAATGTCGCGGACGTCTCTCTTTGCGTGGGCGTTCAGACGCCAGCAGTGAATCTGATATGTGACTTCACGTCACCCGGTCCAGGGCGATGAGCGGTCTCGATTGCGCGGAGAGCGTCATCGACCTCGAACTGTTGCGTTACCAGGGGCGTCATATCGATCCCGCTCCCTGCCAGGAATCGCAGCGTCTGTGGCCATACTCCCGGGGAGCCGATAGAGCCGCTGATGCGCAATTCTTTGGACTGGATCAGCCCGAGCTTGGCGGGGGCCTCGCCGCCTACGTCGATTCCGATATACGCGATCCGTCCCTGGAAGGCGACGAGTTCGAGGGCACGTGCCATTACCGCGGGCCGACCGGACACCTCGAACACGATGTCTGAGCCCCGCCCACCGGTCAACTCTCCGAGCAGCGCTTCCGCCTCGTCAGGGTGGACGACGTATGTCGCACCGAGGCGCAGTGCGAGGTCACGGCGACGCTCATCGGGCTCGATGACGACCGTCCGCGCACCCATTGCTGAGGATGCCGCTGCAACAGCTAGCCCCACAGGCCCACCGCCAAGCACCACGGCCGTGTCGGCCGCATCCACCCCTCCTGCGCGCAGGATCGCGTAGTAGGCGACGCTGAAAGGCTCGACGAGCGCACCCATGGTCCAGGACAGCTCATCCGGGAGCCGATGCAGCCAGGCGGGCTTAGCAACGAAATACTCGGCCGCAGCCCCGCTGATCGAGAATCCGAAATGATCTTGGCCGATCACACATTCTCCAACAACCCGGTCGCCGACGACAAGGCTGGTGACTTTCGACCCAACCTGCGCTATCTCACCCGCCCATTCGTGGCCCGGGATGATCGGGTACGCGAACGGGATGATATAGCGCCCGGCGAGCAAATCGATATCCGAGTGGCACACCCCCACTGCTCGTGCGGCAACGAGCACCTCGTCATCAGCGATCTGCGGGATCGGGAGATCGACGAGTTCCGGCACATCCTTTGCGGCGAATCGCAGAGCCTTCATTGTTCCCTCCTTCCTGTCACCCACGAGCGTTCACGAGCACTTTGGTCTGCGCGCCGGCCGGATCCAGCAGCGAATCGAAGCCTTGGGTCACGATGTCCTCGATCGGGATCTGGGCGCTGACCACCTTCTCCGCGGGATACCGTCCCGCCGCAATCAGGTTGACGATCCGCGGAAAGTCGGTCACGGGGTAGCACCAGGTGCCCGCCAGTGTGATGTCATGCTCAGAGAGGACCATCGGATCGATCGCAGCCGGCTTGGTGTGCAGACCTGTCTGCACCACGCGCCCGGCCGACCGAACCGACGCCAGCGCAGTCTGCAGCGCCCTCTCGTTGCCGGAGCATTCGATGGCCGCGTCCACACCAATGCCCCCGTGGAGGTCCTTCAGGAAAGCTGCGACGTCGATCTCAGTAGGGTCCAGCACTTCCGCGACGCCGAAGCTACGCACCAGCCGCTGGCGGTTGGGGTTGACCTCGGATACGAAAACCTGGGCACCGAGGCTGGACGCGTAGAGAGCAGCGAGTGCTCCGATCGGCCCCGCTCCGGTGATCAGCACAGTGTCTCCGGGCTTCACGTGTCCGGTGTCGACGCCGTATGCCGCCACAGCTGCCGGCTCCACGAGGGCACCCTGCAGATCACTCACCGAATCCGGGAGGACGGTCAGCACGTCCTCGGGGACCAGGGCCAGTTCGGCGAGACCACCCCATGCGTAGCTCAGGCCGATGCACGCCATCTGCACGCACAAATGGTTAAGGCCGCGGCGACAGTAGTAGCAATCATTATCGAAAAGCAAGGGCATCGCTGTCACGCGGTCGCCTACCCGCAGGCTCGAGACCTCGGCGCCGATTTCGACGACCTCGGCCGAGAACTCGTGGCCGAGGATCTGCGGAATCACCGAGCCGTTCAGCGGATGCGGATGCTGGGGAGTCACGATCGGCCCAGCTGCGTATTCGTGCAGATCAGTGCCGCAAATGCCGCACCAGAACGGGCGTACCAGCACCTCATGTGCCCCCACCGACGAGGGTGGGTCAACCTGCTCCACGCGTACGTCTCGGGCTGCGTGGAAGACGGCGGCTTTCATCTGATTTGTTGCCTTTCAGTTCTCAGTCACAATCGGGAGAGGGCAGGGTCAAACAACACCTTGCCCTCCAGTCGTCCAGAGGCGAGTTCTTCCAGCTGCGAGGGCAGTTCGTGGAGTGGGTGCACAGCGGTCAACAACTCCTCGCCGAGCGCGCGCCGGGACGCAAGCAAGTTCAGCGCGGCGCCGAGGTCCTCCGCGAAGACATGGGCGTTGGTGGTCCGCACTGTCACTTCGCGCACGACCAGCGAGTGCAGATCGACCTCAGCGGGGCGCGCGGGTAGGCCCACCTGCAGGATCGTGCCGCCGGACCGCACCAGATGCAGCGCGGTCTCGAACTGTCCAGGCGCACCGCTGGCCTCGATTACCACATCAGCTGGGCCGCCGAGGGCGTCTAGGACCCGCTGCTGCATGCCGTCGTCGACGGCGACCGTTCGCGTCGCTCCAAGCCGCATAGCACGCTTCAGCCGGGGTCCGGCGAAGTCCACAACCGTCACATCGACCTCGGCAAGGGACGTGAGTCCCACCAGAACGAAAGTTCCGATCGCGCCGGCACCGATCACGACCACCCGGTCGCCGTCGACCGCACCAGAGCGCCGCGCGGCGTGCATGCCCACGGCAAGCGGCTGCGCAAGCCCTGCGTCATCGAGTGGGAGGGAATCAGGGATCCGCATCAGCACCGACTCGGTGACCGCAGCGAACTCCGCCATCCCACCGTCCTGATTCAGTCCATAGGTGTGGTAGTTCACGCACAAGTTCGTGCGTCCCTCCCTGCACCGGTCGCACTCACCGCAGCTGACACCAGCGCCGCAGGCGACGAGGTCGCCAGCCGCAAACGCGGAGCGTGCCGGTGCCTCCACGACCTCGCCTACGAATTCATGGCCCAGGATGAAGGGACCACTCACGCCCGTGATCGCGTGCGGTCTATCCGAGGGGAACAGGTGCGGGCCGTTCTTCCACTCAGTCGCGTCCGTCCCGCACATCCCGCTACGGAGGATCCGGATAAGCACCTCGTCCGGGCCCGCCTCCGGAACGGGTCGCTCCTCGATCCGCACGTCGTGCGGTCCATGGTAGACGGCTGCCAGCATCGTCGCGGTCATCGCTCTCCGCGTCCCTCAGGAGTATTCAGGTGTGACTGTGAGTCCCGAACGGAAGGCAGCGGGCCGCCGACCGAGAGGAAACGCGGTCCGGCTATGAGGAGCTCTTCAGCAGGAAACTTGGTGACGACTCTGCAGCCATCGGCGGTGACGACCATCTCCTCCTCGATGCGTGCGGCACCCCAGCCGTCTGCCGAAGGCCAATATGTTTCAAGCGCGAAGAACATGCCCTCTTCGAGCGTCTCTGGGTGGTCAAGCGAGACTAGCCGCGAGAAGATCGGCTTCTCCCAGATCGAGAGCCCCACGCCATGACCATACTGCAAAGCGAACGCGGCTTCCTCGTCCGGGAATCCGAACTCCTGAGCGGTGGGCCAAACCGAAACGATGTCCGCCGTTGTCGCTCCGGGGCGTACGAGCGCGATCGCTCGATCCATGTACTCTCGCGCCCGCTTATACGCATCCCGTTGAGCGACGCTCGCTGAACCGACCGCAAATGTCCGGTAGTAGCAGGTCCGGTAACCGTTCCAGCTGTGGAGAATATCGAAGAACGCAGGGTCACCGGGTCTGATGATCCGATCCGAGTAGACATGCGGATGCGGCGAACACCGCTCCCCGGAGATCGCATTTACGCCCTCCACATACTCGGATCCGAGGTTGTACAGCGACTTCGCCACGAGGGCTACCGCTTCATTTTCACGGACTCCAGGCTTGAGGAACTCATAGAGGTCGACATACGCAGCGTCCACCATGGAGGCGGCCTGGGTGAGCAACGAGATCTCATCAGAAGTCTTGATCTTGCGCGTCTCCATGAACAGCTGCTGACCATCCACGACCTCGATGCCAGCCCGCTGCAGAGCGAACAAGATCGGAAGCTCGATGATGTCCACGCCGAGCGGTTCGCCGGCAACTCCGAACCTCTCGAGTTCGCGCTTCACCTTGCGAACGACCTCTTCAGCGATTCCGGAATCAGGTGAGAGTGCGCCCCGCAGCGTGGAAATACCCGCACGCGATCCGTGTTCCAGCCGTTGCCGTGTGGCACCCTCATGCGGCGCGTGTGGGTCCGCATCCATCTCCGCGGTCGTCGTCGCGAGCCACGGGTTGAACAGCTCGTGGTGTTTCGCCGCCGAGCCGAAGTCCCAAATGATCGGATCCGAATTGCGAGTGAGCAGGGCAAACCGGATCATCTTGTCGATCGCCCACGTTCCAATGTGAGTGGCCGTCATGTAGCGAATGTTCGCGAAGTCGAAAGCGAGAACCGCGCCAAGCTCAGACGCCTCCAGTTGCCGCTTGAGCCGATCCAGTCGCTCGCTGCGGAGTCGATCCATGGGAATGCGTTCTTCCCAATCGACGGCGTTCGCGCCCCACGTGGCAGTTCCCATTTCGTTGTCCTTCTTTCTGGTGCAGACCGGTAGATCCTCAGACGAGGATCATGCCGCCCTCGATCGGAATCACCTGTCCGGTGATGTAGTCAGAGTCGGATGCCGCGAGGAAAACAGCGGTAGGCACGATGTCCTCAGGTACGGCGGCGCGGCCCAGCAGGATGTCGGCGGCCATTGATTCGAATCCCGCATCGGGTTTACCCATTTGGGCGAGGTCTGCGTCGAGCTTCGTCCACAACGGCGTGGCGACAACGCCGGGTGCGAAGGCGTTGACCGTGATCCGCTGCGGGGCGAGGGCGCGCGCGGCGGCCTGCGTCAGCGAAATCACCGCAGCCTTGGCGGCGCTGTAGGGGGCGAAGTCCGGAAACCCTGTCCGTCCCGCGATCGAGGCGGTATTGACGATCTTGCCCGTACTGCCCTGCTCCAGGAACTGCCGGGCGGCTTCCTGGATGCCGATGAGTACGCCGAGCGCATTCACGCGCATTACTTGCTCGAAATTGGTCTCGGTGATATCCAAAAACGGCATGGGCACGTTCATACCGGCGTTATTGAAGTAGGCGTCGAGGCGACCGAACGCCTGCACAGCCCTTTTGACTCCGGCCCTTACTTGCGCTCGATCACTGACATCCATCTGCACCGCAATCGCCCGGGATCCGAGTTCCGCCGCGACAGTCTCGGCTGATGTGCGGTCCAGATCAGCGACCACGGCGTTGCCACCCTCCGCCACTACACCGCGCGCGATGGCTGCGCCGATGCCCGATGCTCCGCCGGTGACGACGATCGTTTTGCCGAGCAGTCTGTCTGTCATGTCTGTTCCTCCCTCATAGTCGTCAATGCGCGGCCGTCGAGCCGCTCTCAGCGACAGTGACCCGGCGCACTCGTCGGCGCCTCATTCGTATGACCGAGTAGGCCACGGCGGCGATCAGAATCAGCCCGCCCTGGAAGAAGTACGTCATCGAGGTGGGCAGTCCGAGGAATGTCGTCGCGTTAGTCACTTGCGTGAGCAGCACCGCGCCCAGCAGCGTGCCGATGAACGTGCCGCGCCCACCTAGCAAGCTGGTCCCGCCAAGGACTACCGCAGTGATGCTCGCCAAGGTATAGCTGACACCCTGCTGCGGATCTCCGATGCCGATCTGCGCCATCAACATCAAGGCGCCCAGGACGGTAAAGAGGGACGTCAGGACGTACCCGCCGACAGTCACGAGGTTGACGCGAACGCCCACACGGCGGGCCGATTCCTCATCCGATCCAGCTGCCCGCAACCGCAGACCCCATCTGGTCTTCCGCAACGCGATCTCGGCGACCACGGCCACGACCACGAGAATGACGAACGCCACAGGCACGGGACCCCATTGCGACTGGATGGCAGCGCTGACGTTCGAATTGATCAGCCCGCCTGGGCCATCTCTAAGCACAAAACTCATGCCCTGCAGAGCGATGTACGTCGCGAGGGTAGCTGCGATCGCCGTGAATTTCGCGAAGCGGATAAGCGCAGCATTGACGATCCCCACCGCCGCAGCGACCACCACGACCAGGAACAGCCCCCCAATGATCATCGACAAAGAGCTGTCCGCATTTACGAAGAAGGATGCGACGACCACTAGTAGGCCCGCCAGCGGCCCTACCGAAAGGTCGATGCCGCCCAGCATGAGCGGAATAGTCTGCCCCAGAGCGATGAATCCCAACGCGGTGGCGAGAGTGAGGAGGCTGCCCAGGCTGAATGTTGAGAGATATCTGTCGTTCTGCGAGAAGACAACCGCGCCGAGTGCGATGATGACCACGACGAGCATGATCGACGGCGCGAAGTCTCCCTGAATGAACCGGCGTAACGCGCTGCTGCTCCGCTCATCGCCCGCACGAATCGACAGGGTCGCCGTGTCGAGCGTCGTTGCGCTCACTGCAGCGGCGATCATTCGCCCCTCCGTGACGTCGTCGCCGTGAAGCGTAGCCACGATCTGGCCGCGGGACATCACCACTACCGTGTCGCATAGCCCCTCCAGCTCCTTCGCGTCAGACGAGGACACGATGACGGGAATGCCAGCGTCAGCGACCTCGCGCAGAATCCGGTAGATCTCCGCTCTCGCGCCGACGTCCACTCCCTGCGTCGGCTCATCCGCCACGATCAGCGACGGCTCCGAGAGCAGCACCCGCGACATGACGATCTTCTGCTGGTTGCCACCGGACAGCGCAGCGACGTTCGCATCGAGCGATGGCGTTCGCACGTCGAGCGAACTCAGCGACTCGATGACACGCGAGAGCTCCTTCTTACGGCTCAACAGCCACTGGCCCCGGAACTTCCGCAACGCCGCCACCGCCGCGTTCTCCCGGACGTTGAGGCGCATCATGAGCCCCTCTCCGTGCCGGTCCGCCGGCACGAACGCGGTCTGGTGGAGCAGGTCACGAGTCGTGTGTGGGACGCCTCCGAGAGTCACTTGACCGTCGAAATGCTCGAGGCCGGCCAGCGCCCGCAGGAGGTCGCTCTGACCGTTTCCCGTGACGCCCGAGATGCCGATGATCTGTCCGCGAGTGGCCCGGATTGAGATGTCTGCGCAGCGCGCGGTGGATAGCCCAGAAATCTCGAAGGCGACCAGATCCTCATCTGAGCGCACGTGCTTGGGCGGGAACGTGGACTCGAGCTGCCGCCCGACGATCATCGCGAGCAGCTCATCATCTGAGACGGCATTGATCGTCGACTCACCACGAACGCGACCATCGCGCAGGACGGTCACCCGATGCGCTAGCTCCCTGACCTCGGCGAGCCGATGAGTGATATATACGACCGCGACGCCGTCTCGCACGGCCTCGCGCACCATCGAGAAGAGCATCTCCACGGATGCCTCCCCCAACGGCGCTGTCGGCTCGTCGAGGATCAGCACCTTCGGGTTGATTGCGAACGCTTTGGCGATCTCGAGCAGGTGCTTCTGCGCAATTGATAGATCCTCCACGCGGTCCCGCAGATGCACATGTAGGCCCACTCGATCGAGCATCCGCCCCGCGATGTCGGCCGTCGTGCCGCCCGTGAACACCGATGCCGGCAACGAGACCTGAAGGTTCTCCAAGACAGTCATATCGGGCAGCACAGCCGGGTGCTGATAAACGATCGCGATACCCAGCTTCGCTGCTGCAGTGGGCGTGAGCACCACCCGTTCGCCCTCGAACTCGATGTTCCCGCCATCGGGCTGCACCGTTCCGGAAGCGACGTTCATCAACGTCGACTTTCCCGCGCCGTTTTCTCCGAGCAGGGCATGGACCTCACCGCCGCAAATCGCCACGGAGACATCCGTTAGCGCCGCCACACCGGAGTAGAGCTTCGTGATCTCCGACAGGACCATCCGCGGCGTCGCGTCATCCACGGCGCCAACGGTGGAATCCTGGCTGAGGTCTTGTTGCTGGGTCAGGGGCATCGTCATATTGGTTTCTGTGTCCGGTGGGCCTGGACCGGGCGAGCTGCCGCCCGCCCGGTCGCACGTCCTACTTGTTGTTGATCGCCTTCGCCTGATCTTGCGGGCTCAGCTGGGCGGACAGGTAGATGTCACCCGGCAGATCGGCCTGACATTCCACGGGGTGCGGCGTGCCAGAGACCGAGTCCTCGAACACCGGGGCCTTGAACACTGTGTCTGTGGGGGGTATGCCGCCGGTGGCCTTGGCGACTGCCCACTGAACGGCCAGGCGCACGTTGTCGTTGCCGGTTGCGACGGTGAACAGCTTGAAGTCCGGGTTCGCCTTCTCATTGTTCTTCCAGAAGCAGCCCAGAGCGTTCCCGTCCGACGTGGCAATCGCCGGGATCGACCGTCCGCTCTGCTGGAACACCGGGAGTGCGCCCACCAGCGAGGGACCGAAGTCGGAGATGATCACGTCGATTTGCGGGTTCTTCGCGATCTCGGACGTCAACACCTGCTGAGTGAGAGCCGGGTCCCAGTTGGTGACGTCGTACGGCGCCTCATTAAGGAAGGTGTACGAGTCGTCGAGGACGTTCTTCAGCCCCTTCAGTTCATCCGTGCCCTGGCTGTTGCCCTTCGGCCCGCTCAGGAAGAGCATCTTCGCCCCACTTGGGAACTGCTTCTTGATCCACTTGCCCCAGTTCTCGCCGTCGTTGACGAAGGATGCACCAACGAACTGCGTATAGTCGGTGCCAGCCGTACCGCCGACCTCAACGCGATACGGGACCATCGTGATGCCTGCTTGGTACGCCTTGCGAATGGTCGGGAGCATCGCGGGTCCTGCATCGGCGAATACGACCATCGCGTCGACACCCTTGGACGCGAATGCGTTGATGTCAGAGATCGACTTCTGCGTGTCGCCCTGGCCATTCGCGTACTCGTAGCTCGTGACGCTCGGGCACTTCTTCACCTCTTGCTCGCCGGAGGCTGTGGTGACCAATCGCCAGCTGTTTCCGCCGAACCCGTCCAACTGAGCGAGCTTGATCTTCTTGGGCCCGCACCATGAGGGAGCACCTGCGACGGTGCTTCCTGGCTGGGCACCTCCGCCGCTATCCCCTCCGGAACTGCAACCGGCAAGGCTTGCGGCGGCGAGAACGATGCCCGCCGCGATGGCAATGATATTGCTGCGCTTCATAGGAACTCCTCCTGGGTAGGTGCTGCGCCGTCGGGCGGCGCGTCATTCGACATCGGCGTCGAAGTGTGATTACACGGGCACGGGATGCGTCCGCTCCGGGACGAGGCGTCGGCGCACCGCAGCCCAATCAACGGAGTAGAGGCCGACGCCGACCACCAGCGCCAGCGCCTGGATAAGGGTTTGCACTGACGTTCCGATGCCCAGGGCGAGCACGAACTGCTGAAGCTGTGCGAGGAACAGCGCAGCGACGACGGTCGAGACAGGGAACCCACGGCCGCCTAGTAGTGACGTCCCGGCGAGCACCACGACGGCCACCGACGGCAGCAGTAATGTGTCGCCCTGGAATGCGGTCGGCTGGTTCGTGATGCCGGCCAGCAGGATACCGGCCAGGCAATACAGCAACTGGGCCCAAACGAACGAAAGTGTCTGATGCGTGCGAACCCTGAGACCGATCGCCATCGCGGTCCGCGGGTTGGCCCCGATGGCCTCGAAGCGGCGACCCGCGACACTCTTCTTCGACACGACCACGACAATGAGCAATGCGGCCAGGGCGAAGAAGACCGAGTTCGCAATGCCGCCGGTGATCCCTCCCACGATGGACCGCAGCAGCGGAGTCGTGCTCCGCGGCGTGCCTCCCGAGATGACAAAGACCATGCCATACAGCACCGCGTTCGTGCCCAGTGTCGCGATTATCGGATTGATCTTGATCCGGCTGGCCAACAGCCCGTTCAGCATTCCGGCGCCAATCGCGAATGCGATCGCCATCAACACAGCTGGTACCAGCTTCGAACTGTCGCCAGCTGGTTCATGCACGACGATGACCACCGCCAGAGAGACCCCACCGGCGACCGAGAGATCGATCCCGCCCTGCTGAACCACGAGCATCTGCCCCAGCCCAGCGACTGCCAGTACAGCGAAGAAGGGCATCATGCCCACGAGAGCGCTAGGAGAAACGCTCGAGGGTGCAATCAAGAAGCCCAGTGCGAAGATCAGGGCGGTTGCGATGACGATTGCGACGAACCCCTGGGACGGGCGAAACCGGCTCGCCGTAAGAGTGCGACTCGCTCGCGTGTCTGCCTTCATCACCGAGGTGCCCTCCTGTCAGCGCACACACGCTACGTCGCACGTGTGTTGAGTGAGACTCTACAAAATGTTCTGACACTCCACAAGAGGTTCTTCAATTGAGTCCGTTTCGTGACATCGGCAGGGTTTGCCCAGCCACTCGTCCTCCGCGTATGTTGAGCGGCAGTTAACACGAAAGGGAGGCTCGCCCATGACTGATCCGAAGATCGCGATACTCGGCACGGGTGCGCAGGGTGCCGGTATCGGGGCAGACATTGTCCGTAGCGGCTATGACGTCACATTCATTGAGCAGTGGCCCGCCCACGTGGAGGCCATGAAACGACGCGGCATCGAAGTCCGGATGCCGAATCAGACTCGGATCACGCCCGTCCGCGCGATGCACCTCTGCGATGTGGCAACCCTGCGCGAACGGTTCGACATCGTCTTTCTTGTCACGAAGGCATACGACACTCGCTGGGCATGCGAGCTCATCCGACCGGTCCTCGCCGACGACGGGCTGGTCGTCGGGCTGCAAAACGGCATGAGCATCGACGACATCGCGGCGGTGCTTGGCGTCGAGCACACGATCGGCGCGGTGATTGAGATGGCTTCAAACATGTTCGAGGCAGGAATCGTTAATCGCGAGAACACGCCGGAAACTGCGTGGTTTGCCGTGGGCGGCCTGGACGCACCGACGCACACTCGGGCCCGCGAGGTGTCGGAGGTTCTCCGTCACGCTGGCACGGTTGAGATCTCAGACGACATTCGCTCGTCGAAGTGGATGAAGCTCGTCGCGAACGCGGGAGAACTCGTGCCGTCAGCGATTCTCGGTCTGCCACTGGCTCAGGCTGCCGCAGATCCTGCCGTTCGCGCGTTCATGAACGTCTGCTGCCTGGAAGCCGCCACGGCCGCAGTGGCCAGTGGCAATCGCCTTCGGCCAGTGTTCGGCTTGAGTGATTCAGACGTGACTGATCCTAGATCGTATTCCACCCGGCTCCTGGACATCGTGCTCGAGCGCTTCTCATCGCCGCTCACCCGGACCACCGTTCTCCAAGACTGGATGAAGGGTCGACGCGCAGAAGTCGACGCGATCAACGGGACCGTCGTGAAGGCCATCGGCGACGCCGCCCCTGCGAATCGAACGGCGATCGAGATCGCGTTGCGAATCGAATCTGGAGAGCTCTACCCCTCTCCAGAGAACGCCGCCCTCCTCACGACAATGCGCACATGATGCCGGCTGACAGCGCATCAGTACGCGCTTCTGTCATCACAGCTCCCACTACCGCGACTGAGTTCGGGGCGTGATCTGGGTCTTGGCGTGACAACCGCCGTTCGGGCTGACCGCACGACACCGTCGCCGAGGCGCAGCGTCAGCGGCGACTGAATCGTGGTGGTGTCAGGTCCTGGCCGCAACTGTTCGGTTTTCGAGCGCCGCTGGCAGCACCGCATACGCTCAGGCCTGAATCGGGGATGCGACGAGCGAGTGCGACTTGAACTCGCGTCGGGCGCGGACAACGCAAGGTGCAGAGTCCCGCGCGGAAGTTGGCCGGTGGTCGCACGAACGCTCACACCCGAGGCGACAGGTGATGCTCGATCAGGTAATCGGCGATGGCCAGCGAACTGGTCGCGGCAGGTGACGGGGCGTTGCGCACGAGCGTCACCGCGCCGACCTGGTCGACGGCGAAATCGTCGAGCAGCTCGCCGCCTCGCCCCCACGCCTGGGCGCGCACGCCCGCCGTGACGGTGCGCTTGAGATCCGACATCCTCAGCTCGGGCACGAAGCGCCGCGCCTTGCCGAAGTAGCGGGGCTTGAGCAGCGAAGCGCTGATCTCGTCGACGCCCATGCGCCAATGCTGCCGCGCCAGAGGCCACGCACCCGGCCACCGCAGCGACTCCCAGGTGTCGCGCGCCGACCACTGCAGCCAGCTGTATCCCTCGCGCGCTAGCGCAGGAACCGCGTTTGGGCCGACGTGCACGTCGTCGTACACGCCGCGGGTGAAGTGCACGCCGAGGAACGGGAACTGGGGATCGGGCACCGGATAGATCATCCCCTGCACGAGCCCGGTGCGTTCCGGGCGCAGCGCCCAGTACTCCCCGCGGAACGGCAGGATCTTCGGCGCCGGGTCGGCACCCACGAACCGTGCCACCACGTCAGAGTGCAGGCCCGCGCACACGATGACCCGGTCGAACAGGTGATCCGACGCCGCCGTGATGACCCGCACGCGGGAACCTTCCGCTCGCATCCCCGTGGCTTCATGTCCAAGCAGAATACTGCCGCCGACGGCGCGCACGTCCTGCGCCATCGCTTCGGTGATCGAGGCATAGTCCACCACCGCCGTGTGCGGCGAATGCACGGCGGCGACCCCCGCCACGTGTGGTTCGATCTCAGCGATCCGCGCGCGGTCGTCGATGCGTTCGAGGTCGGGAACGCCGTTCACCCGCGATCGCCGCTCGATCTCGTCGAGCGCGACCACCTCGCTGTCGTCGAGCGCGACGACGAGTTTGCCGACCTCGCGGTACGGCAACCCCTTCTCGGTGCAGAAGTCCCGGACACGTGCCCTCCCGGCTGCACACAGGGTCGCCTTGAGCGAACCCGGCGCATAATACAGCCCGGCATGCACGACGCCGGAGTTGTGCCCTGTCTGATGGGCCGCGAGCCGCATTTCCTTCTCGAGCACGGTCACCCCGTCACCGCGCTGCGCCAGAGCTCGCGCCAACGCGATGCCCACGATGCCGCCGCCGATGATCCCCAATCGGTCCACCACCCGACCAGGATATCGGCGGAGTGCCCCCCTTGTTGAGGCTCAAAGGCTTGCAAGTGACGGCCTGGCTTGTAGTTGTCTTCGTCACGGTTGCACCTGCGCTGCAAGCGAACGAAGTAGGAGTCATGGACGTTCCGGAGGAAGCTACGTCATTGTGGCGTTCATCGTGCTCGCACGTCCCGGATTCATCGACGCTGCGGTCGGCCGTGGGCTCGCAGCGAATCCGCAACTGAGCGCGATGTCGGGCCCAATGCCGCCAATGGGCCAGGTTGCGATGGGCGTGATCGTGACGTTGTAACCGCGGGCTCCCAGGTCTCGAATGGCGCGTCGACACGCGTGTGCGTCGCAGGTCGCGGCGGACGCAGCAGTCGGCACCGAGTTCTTCGCAGGCTTCACCATTTCGGGGCGAATGCCAGACCACGAAAGGATGCTGTTCTCGGCCGCGGCGATCGCACGCATCGGGCCGGATCGGGCGACGAGCCGGCGGCGACGGACGGCGAGGACTGATTTCTTCGACTCCATGCGGCCGAAGCTGCGATCCCGAGTGTCAAGCCTCTTCGAAGGTGGAGGCTTTGCCCTGGATGTCCGCGCCAACCAACACATCGTCGTCTGGGGGGGGTCGATCGGCTCGGGCTCCGAGCAACAGCAGGGGGTGACGGTGGGAAATCAACTATTCGCAGAACTGTGAATCGCCCCGGGTTCAGTGGAGGGCGAGTTCTCCCAGCGCCGGCTGGTGCTGGGGGTTCATCTCACGGTAGTACTCGTTCTCTTTCTCGATGGGTGTGAGGTATCCGATCGAGGAGTGCAGTCGGTTCTCGTTGAACCAGTGCACCCAGGACAGCGTGGCCAGTTCCAGATCATCCGCGTTGCGGAACGGCCCGTCGATCTTCACACACTCGGTCTTGTAGAGCCCTACGACGCTCTCCGCGAGGGCGTTATCGTAACTGTCGCCGACCGTTCCGATCGATGCGATCGCGCCGACTTCGGCAAGGCGCTCGGTGTAGCGCAGCGCGGTGTATTGAGACCCGGCGTCCGAGTGTTGAACGACGCCGGTGACGTCCTCGCCGGCACGATCCCGGATCCACAACGCCATCTCCAGCGCGTCCAGGGGCAGGTCGGTGGGCATTTTCGACATGGTCCGCCAGCCCACGATTCGGCGGGAGAACACGTCGGTGACGAACGCGGTGAACGCCATCCCCGACCACGTCGGAACGTATGTGAAATCGACCACCCAGAGCTCGTTCGGACGGTCAGCATGGAACTCGCGCTTGACGTGATCCTCCGCGCGAGGCGCAGTGTCGTCGGGACGAGTGGTGATGAACTGCTTGCCCCGGCGGACACCGCGCAGGCCCTGCTGGCGCATCAGGCGCTCCACCGTGCAGCGGGCGACGGTGATGCCTTCTCGGCGCAGCAGCCGCCAGACCTTGCGGACGCCGCTGATGCCGCGACCGAGGTCGCGGTCCCAGAACACCCGCTCGATCTGCACCACCAGCTCCGCATCAGCGACCGCTCGCGCAGAGGCGGGACGCTTCTTGAACGCGTAGTACCCGGACGGGGCGATCTTCACTCCGTGCTTTGTCAGCACGCGGCAGATCGGCTCGACCCCGAACCGGGCACGATGATCATCGATGAACTGAACTACCACGGCAGTCGCGGGTCGAGCTCCCGCGCGAAGAAACTCGACGCCGCCAACAAGATCTCGTTCGCCCGCTTCAGCTCCCGCACCTCCGCCTCGAGCTGCTTGATCTTCGACGCGTCATCCGTCGTCGTCCCCGCTCGCTCGCCCGCATCGATCTGGGCCTGCTTGACCCATCCGCGAAGCGTGTCCGGATTGACCCCGACGCGCTGCCCGATCCGGATCACTGCCTGATTCACAGACAACTCCGGATCCTCCTTCCGCGCCTCCTGCACGAGCCTCATCGCTCGCTCCCGCAACTCCTGCGGATACTTCCTTGTGCTGGCATAGCCCTCATCCTCTCGGGACTTCAGACCCTCCACCAGACCTGGGGCGATTCAGGTAGCCTCGGAATGGTCAGCCCCGACGAGTTCGAGGCGACCTACTACGCGGCCCTCAGCAGAGAGCCGATCCCCGCATAGAAGCGGCGGAGAACCTGGGACGGTTCACACCGAGGGCTGCAAACAGCAACCTCAGTGCCACTGAATCCGAATCTACAACCGTGTCATTCGATAGGGACTTGAGCGCAACCCGGGTGCCTTCACGCTGCGAGAGGTTGCGGATGGCGACAACAACGTTGTCGTACCGGACACGATCCGACTCCATCACGCCCTCGTCAAGGCTCGTCGGGTTTGGAGTTGAAAACGAGCCCCACAACTTTCTCGACGTCAGAGTGCGGCGTCTCTGGACGAACCAACACGTCGACCACCCCATTCGGCCCTTTGGCCCGGATCCGAACCATACCCTTCTCGCGACTGCGGATCAGCAACAACTCCGCAAGCGACTTCAACGTGTCGGAGCCTTGCAGAAGGGTCACTACCACGGCAGCAGATGCCGCAATGTCGCCGATCATACCCACTACTTCGACCGCGCCTGCACGGACGCGAGGCAACTCAACTGCGAGTCCAAACTTGGTCAGTTCGGCGGCCAGATCGTCTGGCACCTCCAGCAATACGCGCCGATCACCGTTCACAGTTCATACGGTAGCAATGTCACGAAGAGCCCCAGTCAGAGTAGTTCGCCCAGAGTCCTATGCTTCGCCTGGCTCTGGTATTCGGAGCATGGCGCCCTGATGGCGGACGGTGGCGGCAGCTATGCGCATGGCACGGTCGAGGGTCCGGCGCCACTCTGCGACATCTTCAGGGGTGTCCTGTACGAGGGAGGCGACCACCGCCGCGAGGGTGGCGTCGCCGGCGCCCATCGTGTCGATCACGGGCCCTGGCAACTGCGCGACGGGCGCGGTGATCACATCTCCGCGAAACTCGATGCTGGCACCGGTGGCACCGGCGGTGGCAAGCACCACGGCAGGGCTGATGCGCGCCAAGCGCGCGCGCAGTTGCTCGACGCTCGAGTGATACAGGAGCGCCGCGTCGTCCGGCCCGACTTTGAGGAGTGCACATGCGCTCGCGAGCGTCTCGAATCCTCGTGTGAAGGCCTCGGCATCGGTCAGCAGCCCCACGCGCGGGTTGGGGTCGACGATCAGAGGACGTCTCTCGACTGCCGTGGCAAGGGTCTCGACTTGCTCAGCATGATCGAACGGGAAGCTGCTGATGACGACGCAAGGAGCGGCCGCGATCGCGTGTCGTTCGACATCGCCGATGGTGATCGCGCGTGCGCGTGCTGCGTCGTTGAACTCGTATGTCGGCTCTCCGTCGATCCGTACGGAGACGGCACGTGCTGAGCCGTGGAGGGACGGCGTCGCCAGAAGCTTCACCCCATGTGCCTCCAGGTGTGTACGAATGGCATCTCCGGCGGCATCCGTGCCCACCATGGCGATCAATGTCGCCGACACCCCCAGCCGCACGAGGCCCGTCGCGACGTTCAATGCCGCACCGCCGACGACTTCCGCAGACGAGTCGCCATCGTGAATCTCGTCGATCAGTGCGTCGCCGATGACGACAACAGGCGCGTCCGTGGGCTGCGCGGTCATCACGCCGTCAGATCCGTGATGCGAAGCTGCTCGATGGCCACAAACTCTCCCGTTGTGTGCAGCGTCAGCGTGCAGTCTTGGCCCAGGAAGACGAGATCAGTGAGCCCTCGGGCACCCTCGTCGGCGAAGACCTCGACGGAGCCACTGTCGAGCACAATCGTTGCCCGCAACGTCGCTTCGCCGGTCGGCGAGGGCGCGGTTTCGACGCTCGGATACCCCGGGTGGTCAATCGCGTGGGTGTTGCGCCGGTCGAGCGAGAGTTGTCCGTTGGCCCCGTCGAAGATCAGCGTCGCCGAGCCGCTCGTGCCCACAAGCTCCACCTCGACCGCGTGCGGTGTGACGAGGTCGATGTCGATTCGTGCTGTTGCCGGCAGCGGTGCGGTGAGGGTCTCGCCGCGCAGGAGCGTGCGTGGAGCGACCTCGGCGGTGATTCGACCGGGCGGCAGGATCGGGTCGATGCACAGTCGGGGCTGCCCGCCTATCTGGCGCAGCGCGAGCTGCCGCGCTGTCGTCATGACACCGCGCCATGGTGCGGTGGGTGTGGCGTGCGCATATTCCCAGTTGCCCATCCAGGCGATCAGGGTCCGCTCGTGATCCGGGAGGCCATTGAAGGTCACCCCGGCATAGCAGTCTCGGCCCCAATCCAGCCAACTCAGCTGGGCGAGGTGTTCCAGATCGGTTACGGCTTCGGGAAGGGAATCGGGGATGAACTCGACGCCGTCGAACTGCCCGATCACGTACTGGGTTCCCGATCCACCGGCGACCCCGCCGGGGTTGAGCGAGATGAGCAGGACCCATCGTCGCTCCTCGGCATCGCCGTCGAGGTTCAGTGGGAAGAGATCCGGGCACTCCCACACTCCCCCGACCGCGCCCGCGGGACCATACGAGGACAGGTAGGTCCACCTCTTGAGATCGTCCGAGCGATAGAGGAGCACCTGATGGTCGGCGGCTTCCACTGCGACCATGACCCAGTACGATCCTCCGCTACCGGTGTAGCGGAAAACCTTGGGGTCGCGGAAGTCGCTGGAGCCACGATCGAGCACTGGGTTTCCCGCATAGCGGGTCCACGTCATGCCGCCATCGGTGCTGTATGCCAGCGATTGCGCTTGGCGCCCCTTGCCACGGTGGGCGGACGTATAGATCGCCACAAGCGGTGGATGCTGCGCGCCGCCGAAGCCACTCGAGTTCGCCTCGTCCACCACGACCGAACCCGAGAATATCTCCTCGTCGTCGGTGTATCGGATGGCGACGGGATGCTCCAGCCAGTGCGCCAGGTCACTGCTTGAGGCATGACCCCAGCTCATGTTCCGGTGCTGGTCGCCGTCTGGGTTGTGCTGGAAGAACAGGTGGTACCGGCCATTATGGAAGACAAGCCCATTGGGATCATTCATCCAATTGCGCTGTGGGGCGAAGTGGATACGCGGCCTGAGCACCTCGTGAAGTTTCGGGCGCCTCATCCCTTCACCCCGGACGCGGCGATCGAGTTCACGAAGGAGCGTTGGAACGCGACGAAGAGTGCGAGCACCGGAACGGTGATCACGCTGGCATAGGCCATGATCTGACCCCACGACACATTCAGCTGCTTGAAGTAGTCGATCCCGACCATGACGGGCCGGATGGCTTCGCTCTGGGTGACCATGAGGGGCCACAGATATTGGTTCCACGCCGGGAGGAACGTGAGAATGGCCGCGGTGGCCACCGCCGGCCCGGACAGCGGCAGCACAATGGTGCGATAGATGCGCAGCCATCCTGCCCCATCCATCAGAGCGGCCTCGTCGAGCTCCCTCGGGATCGAACTGAAGTACTGGTAGAACAGGAAAATCGAGAAGGCGTTCGCGATGAATGGAACGATCTGCACGGCGTACGTGTCCAGCCAGCCCTGCACGAACTGCGCACCATCGAAATACGGCAGTTGGTTGACCCACCACAGCATGGGCAGTGCCATGACCTCGAACGGCACGATCAGCGTGGCCAGAACCACGCCGAGCAGCCACTTGCGGCCTGGTAGACGCATGCGCGACATCGCGAACGCTGCCAGCGAGTTCACCACGATCCCGAGAGCGACCGTCAGGACCGAGATGATCACCGAGTTGAGCAGGAACTGCGCAAAGGGCACCCGCTCGAATACCCCGAGATAGTTGTCGAGCGTGAGCTGCCCCACCGGCAGGAATGCCTGGATCCCATTCAGGTCGGCAAAGATCTGCAGGTCGGGTTTGAAGCTGGAGACGATCATGAACACCAGGGGCAGGCCGAACAGCAGTGCCAGCAGGATCTTCACGATCAACAGGACCGGGCTGCGCCATCCTGTCGGGCGGCGTCTCGCACGTTCCGGTTGAATTTCGTGGCCGAGGGCGGTCGGATCGCTGCCCATCAGTGCGCTCATCGCCGGGCCTCCTTGTCGCGGGTGAGGAATGTCTGGATCAGGGTGACGATCAGCACGAGCACGAAGAACACCAGCGAGATCGCCGACGCATATCCGGTCTGCTGCTGCTGGAATCCGGTGCGCACCGCTTCGAAGACCAAGGTCGTCGTCGCGTCCAGCGGCCCACCCTGGGTCATGACGTTGATCTGGGCGAACAATCCGAATGCGGCGATCGTGATCGTGATCAGGATGAATGTTCTGGTCGCGCGTAAGCCCGGCCAAGTCACATGCACGAACTGCTGCCACCGGGTCGCGCCGTCCAGAGCTGCTGCTTCGTAGAGGTCACCCGGGATGGTCTGGAGCCCGGCCAGCCAGATGATCATGTGAAAGCCCATCGCCTGCCAGATCGACATGACGATGATCGCGAACAGCGCCCAGTGCGGGTCGCCGAGCCAATCCGGTCCAGCAATGCCGACCTTGGCCAGCAGGACGTTGATCAGTCCGTTCTTCTGGTAGAGAAACAGCCACAGCATCGATACGACGACGATCGACGTGACCACGGGCAGGAAGTACACGGTCCGGAAGAACGTTGTACCCCGCACCTTTGAATTCACGAGCACTGCAACCAGAAGCGCCAACGCGGATTGCACCGGAACCACCACGATCGTGAAGATCAAGGTGTTGCGCAGCGCCGCCCAGAACGTCTGATCCGTGAACAGGTTGGCGAAATTCTCAAGGCCGATGAATCGGCCAGGTTCCGGTGAGATCAGTCGCGTGTTGGTGAATGCGAGGATGAATGTCAACGCGATCGGGATCACGAGGAACGTGACGATCAGCACGGCGGCGGGCAGGAACATCGCAAGCGCCGCGAATTGTTCCTTCTGGTGGCCGCGCGGGCGCACGCGGACAGATATCAGAGCGGTCACGGATTCTCCTCGAGTTGATGCTGGTGGGCGGCCATCGCGGCGCCGCCCACCAGCGATTGCCTACTGGAAGTAGTTGTTCTGCTTCTGGTTGGCGTCGATGTCTTTGACCGCTTGATCCAACGTCTGCTGAGGGTCAGCACCGTTCAGGATGTCCTGAGCAGCCTTCTGGAACGTCGTCGAGATGAACGGATAACCGGGGGTCACCGGCCGCACCACGGCGTACTTCTTCGAGAACTCGCGGAAGATCGTGTTGTCTCCGCCGGGGCCGTAGCCGGGAACCATCGCTGCGGCAGCGTCGGTGGCGGGAATCGTCTTGGTCGCCTTTGCCACTGCCGCCACATACTTGTCCTGCGCCGCGAATTTCATGTAAGCCAGCGCGCCTGCTGTGTCAGCGCACGACTTCGACATGCCCCACTGCCAGGACCCGCCGCCGATCTTCGGGCCGTGGCCAAGGTCGACCGACGGGATGAACAGCGCATCGTCACCCAGCTTCGCCCGCACCGGCTCGGCCGCCCAGCTGCCGGCATACATCAGCGCAGTCTTGCCGTTGAGGAAGTCGGCCGTCTGGTCGGTGCCCGACTTGGCGGCGATGTATCCATCGGTGACCAGACTACGGAACCACTTTCCCCACGCAACCGCGTCGGGCCCGTTCAGGACGCCATCCGCCGTCTTGTAGTCGGACCGATCGATCAGGTCGCCGCCGGCACTCTGCAGGAACGGTGAATAGGCGTACGGCCACCACTCCCCCGTCGACGATGTCGCAAAGTCCGCCGGGTACTGAAAGTCACCCGACGCCTTCAGTTTGGCCATCGCATCCGAGAACTCCGCCTTCGTCCACGGCTGGTCGACGGACGGGACTCGGATGCCGTACTTGTCGAGGGTGCTCTTGCGCGTGATCATCGTCAGCGCGACGTCATAGAACCCGTAAGAGTAGGTCTTGTCGTTGTACGTACCCACGGTCGACGGAAGGAACTTCGACAGCACGTCGTCCATTCCGGTCAACGGAGCCAAGTAGCCCGCCCAAGCCCAGTTGGGCACGTTGGGGGCGTCGATGTCAAGAATGCATGGCAGCTTGCCGGACGCCGCGGCGGCGGTCACCGACTGGTTGTAGGAGTCCTGTGGGAACGCCTGAACCTCCACCTTGTACTTCGACTGACTCGCATTGAAGTCCTTGACGACGTCCTTGATCGCTCCCAGTTCCGCCTCGTTGCCGGCGTTGTGCGTCCACAGTTTGAGACTGCCGGCATCGCTGCCTGCGCTCACACCGCCCTTCGCGCACCCCGCAAGCGCGAACATCGCCGCCATGCTCACAACCGCCAAAGCGATCGTTGCCGCTTTCCTCTTCATCGAAGGTCTCCTCGTGCCGTGTGCATCAACTTCGGTGCTGAATGCATTTAGCAGACGATAACACGGCGCCGACTGCGGCCACAAGAGGGAATGCTGAATTAATTCAGCAGCCGGTAGTCTCGAACCTGACGATAGGGAGCAGTGATGACACCGACCGGCAAGCGCCCAACTCTCGCGGACGTGGCCGCACGAGCCCGGATGTCGAAGACCGCGGTCAGCCTGGTGCTGAACAATCGGCCCGGTTCGCGCCTGTCTGAAGAAGCAGCTCTGCGTATCCGTGCGGCCGCCGCCGACCTCGGGTATAAGCCGAATCTTGCGGCGCAGAGCCTGCGGCTCGGCAAGACGAAGACGATCGGGTTCATCTCCGATGAGGTCACGATCACCCGTTATGCTTCCGCCATGATCCGCGGTGTCTTGGGCGCCGCCAAGGAATTGGATCACACGGTCTTGATCGCCGAAACCGCGCGGCACATGGAGGATCTCGGCACCGCAATGGAGGCGATGCGCGATCGAGATGTCGACGGCATCCTCGTTGGTCTGATGGGCGCCCGCGTCATCGACATCCCCTCGCCCGACCGGCGGACCCCGGTCGTCATCGTCAACGGGCGCACACCTGACGAGGTACCCAGCATCTTGCCCGACGAATACGACGCCGGATGCATCGTGGCAGCAGAACTCGTCGCCCACCACCACACTCGCATCGGCATCATCGGCGATCTGCCGCGCATCGCGCCGAACCCCCGTCTGTCGACAACTATCGCCACGCGCTTTCGCGGGATCGATGACACCCTGCGCGACTCAGGGATCGCACCGATCCGAATCGATCTCGACGACTGGAGCCCGGCAATCGGCTACAACGCAGCGATGACGATGCTGCAAGCCCACCCAGACCTCACCGCAATCCTCGCTGGGAACGACAACGTCGCGTTCGGCGTCTACCAGGCGTTGGGCGAGCTCCACAGAAGTGTGCCCGACGATGTCTCTGTGATCTCCTTTGACGACGATGAAATCGCAGGCTACCTGCGACCTGGGCTCACCACCTGCCGCCTGCCATACGAACGGATGGCACAACTCGGGGTGCAGATGCTCCTCGGCCAGGCCGAAATCGCTCACCAACTCGTCCCGATGCCTCTGATCCGCCGACAGTCAGTCGCACGTGTGAGACCGCCGCGATGATCCGCGCACTTGGTGCACGCGGCATCATCGCCGCTGAGACCATCGAGGCCCGGGAGCTCAACATCGGGGTGATGCAGGGATATTGACTATCCACCGAATGCGACCCGGACCAGTCATCAGGCCTGAGCAACTCGTTCGGCGGCTACGTGAAGGTCAACCGCAACAACGGAACCTTCAGCATGCGCAGGACCGGAAGGTAGCAGTCCAAGCTGCGGGCCCCTCGCCCGCCATCGGCCGCCTGAGCGAGCGATCGGGGGGGTTCGCCTACTACGGGCACGAGCCCGGGCGCGCTATACCCCAAGGGAGGTCTGCTTCGAATCCGTACCCGTACACTCCGGGCCGATCCGGCAGCGTCGGCGTCACACCGATCAGTTCCAGCAGATC